>NZ_KV818683.1:190936-191866 GCF_001814995.1 Rothia sp. HMSC066H02
GGTGGGAGGCGGCGCCTCTTTTGTGCTCTCTTGTCCCATTCCAGGTTCTGCACGGTTCCGCTTGGATTCCGCACGGAAAGCGGTATTCGTCCTCGTATCTCGGACTATATGGAGAAGAGAAAATCCTCGGCCTTGCATACTTAGTTTTTAGTGTGGTACTCTAACCGTGTTGTGTATTTGGTGTAGCGCTATAAAAATCCGGATGCAAGCCAGGATGCTTTTAGTAGCTGGTGCTACTCCAAGAGGCCGGAGGGCTTGTCCTTCTCTGAAGCGGGCGTTTTCTTGAGAAGCGCCGTAAGCTTGAGGTAAGTGCGCACTCCTCGTCCAATGATTTGGATGGATTTGCGCTCGTCTACTGAGAGCATCAGCTCAATAAGAACAGCCTCGCGATCAATTTTTGAAAAAAGGCTCAAGATGTATCCCAAAGCAATCCGACCGGGATTGTAGAGATAGCTGGAGCAGAAATACCAAATGGTAATCCAATCGGCCAGGGTGGGGATTAGCGACATCAAGATGTGGATAGTCCCCAGCAGGGCTTCGACAGGATTGCTTGAGGTCATTATCAATCTCCTTAAATAGTGATTGCGGAGGGGCTGAAATCGGAAATCACGCCCCTCGTCGGTTTTTGAATACGGATATAAGCTCGAGTCATCAGACTCGAGCTTCCTCCATTTACCCACTCTACAGTAGTGATATCTAAAATAAGGTCTGGATGGCGAAGCTTTTCTCTGACCCAGCTCTAAGCGTAAAAAAGGGCTGTCTCCCGAGGTGGGAGGCGGCGCCTCTTTTGTGCTCTCTTGTTCTGCACGGGATGCGCGGTTCCGCTTGGAAAAGCTGGGTCGCTTGGCTCCGCTTGGAAAGGCGGTTATCGTCCTTGCTACGTACCTATAGCATCTGGGAGGCACGCCGCATGTTTCCTCCGCGCCTACG
>NZ_KV818683.1:191966-206654 GCF_001814995.1 Rothia sp. HMSC066H02
TCCGTGTGACACCCTGAGGGCGCATCCGGAAAACACGGCGCGCCACCTCGGATAGCCTAGCGTGCATGCGGAGGGGCGGTGTCGTCCGAAAGTGACATCAGGGTGCCCGAAGCGAAGCGAGGGCGGGTGCCCCTGTAGGAACGAGGACGAGCACCGTCCCTCCAGCAGAGCAACCTACATAAACGAAGAACGCTCCGTCCGTATCACTTAGATACAGACGGAGCGTTCTATTTAAGAGACCAGCTACTCAGTAACGCCGAGGTTGCTCATCAGGAACGCGTAATCCCACGCGATCTCACGCCAACGCGTATACCGGCCGGAACCACCACCGTGACCGCCCGACATGTCAATCTTCAGCAGCGGCACCGGCGACGACGGGTCAATCTGCTCACGCAGCGCCGCAACCCACTTCGCAGGCTCTACGTAGAGCACGCGGGTGTCGTGCAGGCTCGTCACCGCAGCAATCGCCGGGTAGCGGACCGGGCGGATGTTCTCGTACGGGGTGTACGACTTCATGTAGGCGTACACTTCCGGGTCCTCAATCGGGTTGCCCCACTCTTCCCACTCCATTGCCGACAGCGGCAGCTCCGGGTCGAGGATGGTGGTCAGCGCATCCACGAACGGCACGGCAGCCAGGCAGGCGGCGTACTTTTCGGGGGCGAGGTTCACGACGGCGCCCATGAGCAGGCCGCCGGCGCTACCGCCGTAGCAGCCGATACGCGCCTCATCAGCCCACGGCTTAGCCGCAATGTAGCTGGTGACGTCTACGAAGTCGGTGAAGGTGTTCTTCTTCGCGAGCTTCTTGCCGTTCTGGTACCAGGAGCGGCCCATCTCGCCGCCGCCGCGAATATGCGCGATGACGTAGATGACGCCGCGGTCCAGGATCGACAGCATCGGGATGGAGAACATCGGGTCCATGGACGACTCGTACGAGCCGTAACCGTACTGGATGACCGGGTGCGGCTTGCTCATGTCCAGGTCGGCGCGGTGAATCACCGAGATCGGGATGAGCGTGCCGTCCGCCGCCGGTGCCCAGTCTCGGTAGGCGCGGTAGTCCTCACGGTTGTAGCCGCCGAGTACCGGGGTTTCACGGCGCAGCAGCAGGGTCTGCGACATGGGGAGGTAGTCGTAGACGCGGCGCGGGGTCAGGTACGAGGTGTAGGCGATGCGCAGCACGGGGGAGTAGTTCTCAGCACGCAGCACGGAGGCGGTGTACAGCTCCTCGTCGAAACCGGCAGGCTCCATGAAGGTCACGCCGGCGGGGCGGCGGCGGCGCCACTGGATGGGTAGCTGCTCACGCGGTGCGAGGAAGATGCGGGTGGTGGTGTCCGCGCGGGCGGTGACGACCAGGTGCGTTGCGGTGAAGGTGAAGCCTTCCAGGCGCACGTGTTCGCTGTGGCGGATGACCGGTACCCAACGCTGCGCGTACTCTTCGAGGCTTTCACCTTCGCGCGGCATGTCTGCGAGCACCAGCTCGGAGTTCAGCGCATTGTAGTCGTGCTGAATCAGCAGATGCTGCTCGCCGGCAATGTTGAGCGGCTCGGCGTAGTATTCGATGCCCGCGCTCTTGGGGATGAGCAGGGTCGGCTCGCCCTTGGGTTCGCGGGTGGGGATGAGGCGCACCTCCGTGTACTCGGAGTTGGAGCTGGTAATGACCACGGAGGAACGGTCGGAGCTCATGGCGGCGCCGAGCCACATGGTGTTGTCCGGTTCCTCGTAGATCAGGTGGTCTTCGGTGCCCTGCCCGACGTCGTGCACGTAGACACGCCAGGGGCGCCACGACTCGTCGGGGACGAGGTAGATGAGCTGTTCGGCGTGGTTGATGAAGAAGGAGCCCGCCGCAATGTTGGGGATGGTGTCTTCGAGGAAGGCGCCGGTTTCCATGTTGAGGAAGCGCTGCTCGTAGCGTTCGTCGCCCTTCTCATCCACGGAGATGCTCAGCAGCTTGCCGTTACGTGCAGGCTGGAAGCTGCCGAGGGAGAAGAACTCCATGTCCTTGGCGTATTCGTTGCAGTCGAGGATGACGACTTCACCCTCGAGTACTTCGCCGGGGGTGACGGTCGGCGGGGTGTAGCGCACCACCTCGTCGCCTTCGTGCAGGGCGGGGTAGCGGTAGAAGACGGGGTACTGGCCGCCGGGCACCATGCGGCTGTAGTACCACCAGTCACCGATACGGTTCGGGACGGTCAGATCCGACAGCAGGGTGCGGCCCTTGATTTCGTTGAAGATGGATTCGCGGAGGGGCTGCTGGTCTGCGGTGACAGCTTCGGTGTATTCGGCTTCTGCCTTGAGGTAGTTGAGGACCTCTTCGCTTTCCTTGTCGCGGAGCCATTCGTAGGGGTCGATGAAGACGTCGCCGTGGTGTTCGCGGCGGTGCTCGACCTTCTTCGGTACGGGCGGGGTGAGGTTCTGTTCAGCCATGCTGCCACCTCTTTCATGAGTTATGGGTTTGTGAATGGTGTGTGCCATCTGCGCCCGCGTTCCTGTGCCGCCGGGTGGCGGTGAGGGTGCGCGGGGGATTGTGGGCACGCCTACTTCTAGTGTATCGAAGAGTGAGGCAGGCTACTATATTGCGGCCTGGGCAGGATTGCCCGGCTCAGCTTGTGGAAGCCCCGCCGGGATATGCCCGTTCGGCGGCTAGTTAGCGCGCCCCTTAATGGACATGAGGGTGCGACGGCCCGTCTTGTTTGCCTTCGTGAAGGCGCGGTTACTCTGCCGGTACTCACGTTCTTGAGAGCGCAGGCGTAGACGTGCGGATTCGGCTATCATCCTGCGGTAGCGTTCAAAGCGCTCGGGGTCGAGGGAACCGTCGGCGAGCGCCTGCTGCACCGCGCATCCGGGTTCGGAACCGTGGGAGCAGTCGCTGTACCGGCAGGCAGAAGCGTAACCGGAGACGTCATCGAAGGTTTCGTCAATCGCGGCGCTATCGCTCGTTGCGGCTAGGGCTCGCACGCCCGGAGTGTCGATCAGCACCGTGCCAGATGATGATTTTGCGTTGGTCGAGTCTCCTTCGCTTGAGCCTTCCGCACCGGGTAAAACAAGCATCTGGCGGCTGGTGGTGGTGTGGCGCCCTTTGCCGTCAGCATCTCGGACCGTGGAGGTGACCTGCACCTGATGTTCTTGGCTATCCTCGCGGGGGTCAACTCCGGGGTTGAGCAGGGCGTTGACCAGGGTGGATTTTCCTGCGCCGCTACGGCCCAGGAATGCGGCTGTGCGTCCGGCGACAAGCTCCGCCACCGGGGCAGGGTCGTAGCCGTTGTCAGTGCAGACGGCGAGCACCGCATCCACGCCGCCACCCAGAGACTCCCGATACCCGGCGAGCTGTTCGGCCGTTACTAGGTCACCCTTGGTGAGAATCAGCGCGACCTGCACCCCGGAAGCGTGCGCCAGGGCGGTGTAGCGTTCAATTCGCCCGATGGACGGCTCGGGGAAGCACGGCTCAACGATGCAGAGCATATCCACGTTGGCGGCGACAGGCTGATCCGCGGATTCTCGGGTGGCGCTGGGGCGGGTGAGGTAGCTTCGCCGGGGCAGAATCGCGAGGGGTTTGTGCTCCGCGGGCTGGCTATCGCTACCGGTTCCAGGGATGGGCTGGGTGAGTACCCAGTCGCCGACGACGGGGTACTCTTCTTCGCCGTAGTCATTCTCAACCGGGCGCAGTGGAGCGGAAAGCTTGATGAGCTCACCCCGCTCGCAGGTCAGTAGCTCGCAGCGGGTGCGGTGCACGGCGCTGACACGGGCGAGGGTAAAGTTTTCGAGGGCACCGCCGAGGGTAAACGCGGCGCGGATTGCTGAACCCTGCCAGGAGGGGTCGAACCCTAGAGTCTCTAAGGTGTATGAAGCGGGAGCAATGGTCACAGGAATAGTCTTTCTTGGTTGCGGCGCCCGGATAGCGGGTGATTACAAGGTTCGTTCTTTTTCAGGTTTCACCGTTTACAACAGCGAGGCGCGGGCGCCGGCACGGATGCGGCGGGCGGCAAGCAAAGTCAGCCCCAGCCCGATAGCGGCGTAGAGTATTGCCAGGGCTGTGTCTGCTGCCAGGAGCGCGAAGAGATTCGCAGTAGTGCTGCTCGCAATACTGCCAGAGGTATCTAAAGCCTGCACCAGCCGGGACCCGGGAACCCAGGAACACACCCAGGCAAGCCACGCCGGATAGGTACTCACCGGCACAATCACGCCCGCGCTGACCGGCAGAACAATAGATAGAACATTCGAGCCCGTGTATGGATCCGAGAGGTACAGGCCCAAGCCAGCAGCAAAAATACCCAGGCAGACCCCGCCAAGAACCGCAACCGGCATCAGTGCAATGGCTCCAATCAGAAGCCCCGAAGCCGCCCCGGTAGAGGGCGCCGTGAGGGACAACAACCACACGATACCCACATTGCTCAGCCCCGTCACGGAAGCCAGCAACGCCGGTACCGCCGCCGCACCGAGCCAGTAGCCAGCATCCACCGGGCGAGCCGTACACACGTACTCGAAGACGCCAATCCACCGGTCGGTGGCAACGCGCGCGACAATACCGGCTGCCACCGAACTGAGGGTGGCAATCAGAGCAGACGCGCAGCCGATGCGTACCGTATCGTTCGCCGCAAGGTCGGCACCCAGAAGCACCGTGAAAAGCACGTTAAGGCCCGGCACGAGAACCAGGGTCGTGATGGCCGTTCCGAGGGTTGCGAAGGTAATCGACGACGACCAGCCAATAGAGGCGGTAGACAGTGCCCGACGCGCCACGCCAGGCAGAGCGGTAGAAGAGAGAATACGCACGCTACATCGCCCCCAGGGTGCCGCGACGGCGGGCGGATGCGAGAGCCTTCCGAGCAAAGAGGAAAGCACACAACGCCCAGATGAAGCTCACGACCAGGGTCTGAATTACGGGCAGGAGCGCATCCGCCGGGGTAGTGATGGCGGTACGCCCAAGTAGGAGGTGAACCGGCGCCTGCAGGGGAATGAGCACGCCCGCGGCATCCAGCCAGGCGGGCGCTTCAACGGTCGTGAAGAGAACCCCGGAAAGAATAAAAACCGGCACGAGCAATAGCTCCTCGTAGGCGATAGCGTTCGGCGTGGCCACGAAGAATACCGCAATCATGAACGTGACCGACAGGCACGCAAGCCACAGCAGGGGAACGCCCAGAACGTAGCGCGGCCAGAGTACCGAAAAATCCGTGACCTGCGGGTTGAGTGTCACAAGAGCCCAAACCGCCCACGATAGGGGCAAGGCAGCCAGACCCACAATGGAGGCGCTTGAAACGATAGCCGCCAGCACCCGCACCGGAGAGATTGACCCCGAACACAGGTACACGAGGGTCCCGCGGAAACGCTCAAAATTGATGATGCCCGCAGACACGATGCAGACCGACCACATGCCCACAATGCCGGCGCGAGTCCAGGCTAGGGTCGGGTCAACGGAGTGATCCTCGGAGCTCTGCGCCGCCGCGTGCACCGCAAGAGCCTGAATAATAACCGACCCGAGCACCGTACTGATGAGCAGCTGAATGAAGTAGGGGACCGTCAGGAACTGGCGCAGGCTAAAGCCCATGAGCCGTAGCTGCCGGGCGCACTCCTGCCACAGGTCGTACCGTCGACCCTGCCGCTGGAACTCTTCCGAGCGTTGCGTCTGAGCGTTCATCGCTTGAGCCCCTCCGCCATTGCCAGGTATGCCTCTTCCAAGGTTGCCGGGCGTGTGTACGGTTCGGTTCGTGCCCCAATGCGTGAAGCGGCAAGGCCCTCCGCGAGGATGCGGTGAGCCTCGCCCGCCTCGAACGTGGCGCGCTCGCCGTGCCAGTAGAGGGTCAGTTCCCAGCCGGATCCGCGCGGGGCAAACAGCACCGCCGCCTTATTGCCGAGGAACCCGCGGAGCGTATCAATGCCCTCGGTGGCGGTGGCCTCGACCTGAACCACAGTCGTGGCGGCAATACCTGCGTGCGCGGCAATATCCTCGAGGTTGCCGCTCACAGCAACGGAACCGGCACCCAAAACGGTAATAGTGTGCGCTAGGTCCTCAATCTCGCCCAGCAGGTGGCTTGTCAGCAGAATGGCGGCACCGTCTTCCGCGAGAGAACGGATGAGGGTACGCACGGTTAGGGCGATATCGGGGTCGAGCCCGTTGGTCGGCTCATCCAGCAGGAGCAGGGCGGGGGAGCCGAGCAGGGCGCGGGCAATATGTAGGCGCTGCTTCATGCCGCGGGAAAACTCCTGGACGGGCCGCGTGGCGGCGTCGGTGAGCTCCACACGGGCGAGGGCATGCTCCACCTCGTGTCGTCGAGCCCGCCCGGAAACCCCCGCAACATCGGCGAAGAACAGCAGATTATCGCGGGCACTGGCTCGCGGGTAGAAGCCGTTCTCCCCGCCCAACGCGAGACCCACGTGACGGCGCGCCCGCTGCGGGTGAGCGATAGCATCAACGCCGTTCACGGTGAGGCTACCGCCGGTGGGTGTGAGCAGGGTCGAGCACATCTGCACGGTCGTCGTTTTGCCCGCACCGTTGGGGCCGAGAAGGGCATGAATTTCACCGGAACTGACGCGAAGCGACACCCGGTCGACGGCGGTAAAGGCGCGTTCGCCTGTGCCAAAGACGCGGCGAAGCCGTGCCGCGTCAAGAATTGTAGACATCGTGATAAAACCTTGCGGTGCTTAGTCACCCGAAGCCGCTTGAGCCATGGTGTTCGCAGGCCTGCAATACGTGGGACGGGTGAGATGAATAGTCGTGAGAGAGGCACTACGTAGTGCCCGAATAATCCCAAGTCACCGACTACAGGTGCGGAAGGTATAACAACGAAACCCTCAGAACTTTGGTATCCCAAGCGCACACTATGCGCTCCTGAAATGTATCGAACCAAAGCAGGGTTGTTTCTGAAATTTTTTAGAGCCCACCATCTGGGCGGGCATTCCGCGAGCCGGTGCGACTTTAGCGGGAGGTCATACCTCATCACTCCTAGATTCAAGGTTTCCATCAGTGTAGCACGGCTCACGGAATGCTGTGATTAAATTTTTTTGATTTTATTCGAAGAAGTTAAAACGATCCCCCGTTATTCGATCGGAATGCCCCACCAAGTGCATAGACACCAAGAGAAATTGCGACTGCACATGCACTCATGACGGCTATACCGCTATACCCCGGAAACTGCGTAAGTAATGTACCGCCAACGGCACCGCTGATAGTTGTTCCAGCGTACATTGCCGTGTTTGAGAGGGATGATACAGTACCGCGAGCTATAGCGGTATGGCTTTGTAGCTCTCCCATGAGGACGGGGAGCATAATTCCTCCGAGAAAAAGTGCAAGAGTAAAAATACCTAAAGCAGTCCAGAAATTAGCTGTCAATGACGCCGAGAGATACACAATACTGAGTGCCATAAGTCCCATGAGCATAGTCTTCTGCGTACCTATATGTGCGACGAATCGTGACCCTGTGAGGGAGCCTAGAGCGTTGCCACATCCGATTACAAGCATGGCGAAACCGATGGTTGTCTGCGATGCCCCAAAGTCTCGCGCGAACCATGAACCTATGAAAGATAGAGATGCGAATACTCCTGTCTGGAAAATCAGGTACGCCAGGAGGGATAGCAAAAGTGAAGGGGCTTTTAAAACGTGCAGGTAGGGAGTCAGAAAATTTCCATCTTGCGCTGCAGACACAGGGGGAATGCTGGGAAAACGTGAATAGAGTATACCCAAGAGAAGAAGAGACGCTGCGGCGATTGCAAAAAATGGTATCTGCCATCCATAAGTAGAGAGGAAAGAACCTACAGGAATACCGGCGATTTGGGCTATGGCAAGTCCAGCCGTTGCATACCCCATAGTTTTAATAATGGCTTGTTTCGGCACTGTCATGGGGATAGATGCCCAAATCTGCGGTGAGATCAGAGAAGCGAACACTCCCGCAAGAAACCGGGCGGTAAAAAGAGACCAAAACCCCCATGCTAAACCGCATAAGCCCGTAAAAAGCGTAAAGCCGATGGACCCGGTAAGAATAATGCGCCTGCGATCAACGCGGTCTGACAGCGGGCCTGCAATGAGTGCGAAAATTGCATACCCTAAAGCGTATGCAGAGACGAACCACCCTGATTGTTCTGTGCTGGTGTTGAACTCCTTGCTGAGTAGCGGAAGCAGAGGGGCAGTGAGAAAAGTATCTGTGCCGATGACAAAGAGAGTGCTGAATGAGACAAGCCGCATGGTTGCCTCAGAATTTTGAGGTAGCTGATGAGATGTATTGTGAGAACTCATTGTGCATCCTTTCATGTTATTTCTATGTTCGTCGAAATTAGAATAAATCTATATTATGCTAAAGGGCAAGCCCAAGATGTAATATTCTGTCACAGAGTCATGAAGGCTCAATACGTTATGCGAAAAACCCGGAAAGGCGTGGTTATGGGTAAGGAACGGCTGTATCACCCCACCTCTGATGACGTGACGTTGGATCGTGTCCTTGGCGCATTGTCAGACCCCATTCGACGAGATGTTCTCGCCCGTATCGCAGACCACGGGCCACAGTTCTGCGGTGATTTTGACTATGGAATCGCCAAATCTACGATGTCTTATCATTTCAAAGTGCTCCGAGAATCAGGGCTCATGCACACCGAAGTGCTGGGAACGCACCGTAAAATTACACGCCGAGACAGCGTGATTGAGAATCTTTTCCCCGGTCTTTTAGACTCTGTTGGACTACCACCGGGTCAAGGCCAATGGGGCGAATCTGCTGCGGATACTACAGGTGCCTGACTCGGCTAATCGGGTTGAGAGTATGCGAACCCCTAAAATGAGGTCAGAGCAAAGGCAATTCATAAAACGTCATCTTTGCAATGAAGCGTCTTAAAGTGTCGCGCACTCCTAAAACCCTTGACCCCGCGCAACCGATTATGACACCCTAATGACAGGTCAAGAGCGCCAGCGACAAGCCCCAGCTAGCTGGCCGGCAACCCTCCTCCGCGGTGGGGTGCCCTGGGTGAAGACCGGGCGTTACGCACAAGCGTGACGCAAGCGCGGGACCGATGTGACCGAATCCGGTACATCAATCGTGACAGGACAACTCAACGACGATTCCTGTACCGCTCGGCATGCGGCCCCCTAACTATCCCCTTAGGAGAGCCAAGCATGAGCAACAACACTACCGTCCCGACTCCCGCCAACCCCGCCGGTTGGAAGTTCGAAACCCGCCAGATTCACGCGGGACAGGCACCGGATGCCGTAACGGGAGCTCGGGCACTACCCATCTACCAGACCACTTCCTTCGTCTTTGACAGTGCAGAGCAAGCTGCAAACCGCTTCGCTCTCGCCGAGCTGGGCCCCATCTACACCCGCCTCAACAACCCCACCCAGGAAGTTATCGAGAACCGCATCGCCTCCCTCGAGGGCGGCGTCGGCGCGCTCCTGCTGGCCTCCGGTCAGGCAGCTATCACCTACGCAATCCTGAACATTGCCGGCGCCGGCGACCACGTGGTCGCTTCGCCCTCCGTGTACGGCGGCACCTACAACCTGCTCAAGTACACCCTCGCCGATCTCGGCATCGAAACCACCTTCGTTGAGAATCCTGACAACCTCGACGAGTGGCGCGCTGCGGTTCGCCCCAACACCAAGCTGTTCTACGGCGAGTCCGTGCCCAACCCCCGCAACGACGTGCTCGATATTGAGCCCATCGCCGCAATTGCCCACGAAAACGGCGTGCCCCTGATCGTGGACAACACCGTGCCCACCCCCTACCTGCTGCGCCCCATCGAGCACGGTGCGGATGTGGTCGTTCACTCGGCCACCAAGTACCTGGGCGGCCACGGCACCTCCATCGGCGGTGTGATTGTGGACTCCGGTAACTTCGACTACGGCGCAGACCCCGAGAAGTTCCCCAAGTTCAACCAGCCTGCCCCCGGCTACCACGGCCTGGTCTACGCACGCGATTTGGGTAAGGACTCCGCGTTCGGCGCGAACCTCTCCTACATTCTGAAGGCCCGCGTTTCGCTGCTGCGTGACACCGGTGCCGCCATCTCGCCGACCAACGCCTTCAACATCGGCATCGGCCTGGAGACCCTCTCCCTGCGCATCGAGCGCCACATCGAGAACGCCACCAAGGTCGCTCGCTGGCTCGAAGCCAACCCGCAGGTCGACCGTGTTATCTGGGCTGGCTTGGAATCCTCTCCCTGGTACGAGCGCGCACAGAAGTACCTGCCCAAGGGCCCCGGTGCGGTTGTCGGTTTCACCCTCAAGGGCGCAACCCTGGAGCAGACCCGTGACTTCGTGGACGCCCTGAAGCTGCACTCGAACGTGGCCAATATTGGTGACGTGCGCTCGCTCGTGATTCACCCGGCCTCCACCACCCACTCCCAGCTGTCCGCCGAGGAGCTGGAGAAGATTGGCGTGTACCCGAACTTCGTGCGCCTCTCCGTCGGCATCGAGAACATCGACGATATTCTCGCCGACCTGCAGCTGGGCTTCGACACCCTCTCCTAAACGGTGACGCACCCGCAGGTGGACCGGCAAGCTACGGCTTTTCGGTCCACCTGCGGATTCCCCGTTACGGAGCATTTCATAAGCGCGCGGCACCGCCGCCTCGCTGCCTCAACCCGCAGACTCAACTGCAGATTCAACCCGCAGACGAGTACCCCGCTCACACCCGGCACCACCTCGCCGGCCAACCCAGTGAAGGGAACCCCCATGACCGCCCAGAGCACTAGCCAGTCCGGCACCACCCAGCCCGGCACTATCAACCAGCCTGTTACCGCGCCCATCCCCGTGGCAGGCACCCAGCGCGAACACCCCGAAGCGCAAGGCTACCTGCGTCAGCTGAACATCGGCGACCTGGAGCTCGAATCCGGCGTAACCCTGCCGCAGGTCACCATCGGCTACGAAACCTGGGGCACCCTCAACGAGGCTGGCGATAACGCCATCCTGATCCTGCACGCGCTCACCGGTGACACGCATGTCTCCCGCGGCGTCCCCACCCCCGACATGCCCGCCCCGCTGATTCGCGCTATCGAATCGGACGGCTGGTGGGAAGGCATCGTGGGCCCCGGCTCGGTCGTGGACACCAACCGCTACTTCGTGATTGCTCCCAATATTTTGGGTGGCTGCTACGGTTCTACCGGTCCGTCGAGCATCGTCCCCGAGGGCTACCCGGGCGCTGGTGAGCACTGGGGTTCCCGCTTCCCGCAGGTGAGCATTCGCGACTCCGTACGTGCGGAGGCGCGTCTGGCGCGTGCACTGGGCGTGACGAGCTTCCGCTACGTGATTGGTGGTTCCCTCGGTGGTGCTCGCGCCCTGGAGTGGGCGGCAACTAACCCCGAGCTGGTGCGCGGATGCGCGGTCATTGCCTCCGGTCCTTCGACTACGGCGGAGCAGATTTCCTGGGCCCACACTCAGAACATTGCGATTCGTTCGGATGCGAACTTTGCCGGTGGCGACTACTATGCCGGTCCTGCACCGACTGCCGGTCTGGCTCTGGCGCGCCGTATCGCGCACACCACCTACCGCAGCCCCGCCGAACTGGAGCACCGCTTCGGCCGCGAAGAGAACCGCGGCGAAAACACTGTGGGCGGTTCGCTGGGTGAGCCGCGTGGCCGCTACGCCATCGAAAGCTACCTGGACCACCACGGCGCTAAGCTGGTTGAGCGTTTTGACGCGAACAGCTACCTGGCGGTCAATGAGGCACTGATTTCGCACGACGTGGCGCGTGGCCGCGGCACCCTGGCGCAGGCGCTGGCGCACACCGATTGCGAGTGGACGATTGCGGCGGTGAACACGGACCGCCTGTTCTTCCCGCACGAGTCCCACCGCCTGGCGGAGGCGCTGCCCACCCCGGCGCCCGTGGACATTATCGAGTCGAACCACGGCCATGACGGCTTCTTGATTGAGGCGAAGCAGGTGGAGAAGATTCTAGCTCGCGCCCTGGGTGTTGAGGATGATTCCGCCACCCCGAGTGAAGCGCAGCGTGAGCGTGAGGCGCTGGACTCGATGACTCGCCTGTACGGCGCTGTTACTCGCTAACTCGACCGGCGCCCGAAGGCGTTTTACGCATCCTGCTGAATGTTGTTTTATCCGAACAGTGGGTGTGGGATTGTGAGGGAATGACTGGGTATTCTCAACTGTCCTTCCGCCCACCGTGAATTAACCTTCGCCCTTAGGGTTATGTAATAGAATGCCGGGCGTTCGTATGATGCGAGCGTCCGGCATTTTTTCTATCTTTATGAAGAGTGTTATGCCAAGTCAGGGAATATTTTCCGGTTTTTCGGGTGTTTTGCGAAACCTCCGCGAGATACCGCGGAAGTAGCCTCCTGTTGCACCGGAAGGTAAGGGTTCTCGGTTTGCTTTAGACCCGCTCTAACCCCATAGCATTAAAGTTGTGGTAAGTATTCAAGAGGTAGCGGAGCAGTTGGGGGTGAGCACCCACGCCCTGCGCTATTACGAAAAAGAGGGGCTCATTGCTGTGCCTCGTGATGCTCACGGAACCCGTATTTTTGATGAGGAGTCTATCTCCGCAGCACGGTTTATTGCTACCTGCCGTCAGGCCGGAATGAGTCTTGCCGACATTCGCACGATTTTGAGCAATCCGGACGACCACGCCCTATCTATTGATGTGATGGAACGTGCCCGTCAGAAGATTGAGGATGAGATTGTGGGGTTGCAGCAGAACCTTGAGCACCTGGATCGCCGTATTCAGGAGCACCGCCGTCACCTCGACGGCACCCGCTAGGTAACTAGTCTTCTGCAGACGCGTATAAACGCCCGGTATTCCCAACGTTGGGAGTACCGGGCGTTTTTCTGTGCTCAGCTGGCATGCTCGGCTACTCAAGCTGAGTTACTAGGTATCTCCACTCCGGAGGCTTACCCCCAGGTAGCTTCCTGCGGGTCAATACCGTGTGCACGAGCATTCTCGTAGATGACATCCCGCAACCATTCTGCGAGCCCGGTCGCAAGCTTCTCGTAGTGTGCCTTGAAACGGGCATCCTCAACGTAGCCGCGGGCTAGAATAGCGTGCTTAGCGGGGGTGACCTCAAAGAAGAACAGGGAGGCGCGGTGCCGTTCGGCGAGCGCGTTCGCCTCCTCACTGCCCGGCTGCACGCCGCGGTTGAATGCCTCGACGAGGGCCTGCTCTACCTCCTCAACCTGCTGTTTGCCCTTCTGCCAGTCGGCACGGTTCATCGTTGCAGTGCGGCGCTGGTATTCAGCCCAGTCGTCAGTTTTTCCGTAACGTTCCTGAGCTTCCTGCTGGTGGGCGAGGCTGAACCCTTCACCCATAATCTCTGCTTTTTCGGCAGCGCTGAGCTGCTCATTTTTAGGTGCCATGGTGTCCTCCAAAAGGTGTTCGATGGTTTTAAGCATGCGTCCGTACGCGGTGATTTTGCGTTGAAGCATATCCCGCTGAGCGAGCAGATGCTCGGTGCTGTTCGCCCGATCCTGCAGTATGTTGCGAATGGCGTCAAGGCTCATGCCGATGGCGCGGTATCCCATAATGACGGTGATTCGTTCAAGGTCTGTATCGGTGTAGTACCGGTACCCGTTGAACTCATCATGTGCCGGGTTGAGTAAGCCCCGCTGCTCCCAGTGGTGAAGCGTGCGGACTGTGAGCCCGTGTAGTGATGCCGCTTCTCCCACGGTGTATTCGTGCTGCCCGTCAGGTGGTGTTATGTTCGCGTCCATGGTTTCACTCTAAAACCTCACGTTAGGTGAGGGTCAAGCTAGCGGCGGAACCTGCGGTGCAGGTTTGTGGGGGAGTCCTCGCTAAGATGGGTTCATGAGCGAAAACAAATACGTCGTCGAATACACCCGCCCCGAGAACGAACGCGCAGGCACCCACCTGGTGCTCATGCTGCACGGCTACGGCTCCCAGGAGCACGATTTGCTGTCTCTGGCGGCGCACCTTCCGCAGGAGGGCTTCACCTACGCCTCCATGCGTGCACCGCAGCCGGTTGGCAGCCAGTTCTCCGCGGACTCGACCGGTGCCTACATTGCCGCAGATGCTATCGGCTACCAGTGGTACCCGCTGAACCAGCAGCTCGAATCTGACCAGCGCGCCATTGAGCAGGCGAGCGACTACGTGTTGGAGTGGGTGCGCGCGAACCGCGAACCGTACGCTTCGGTGACCCTGCTGGGCTTCTCGCAGGGTATGGGCATCGCAACTTCGATGGTGCGTCACGCCCCCGGCGAGTTCGCCGCCGTGGTGGGTCTGTCCGGCTACGCGGTAGATTCTGATTCGCCGTACTTCAAGGACGGGGAGCTGAAGAAGACCGAACTGCCGGTGTTCTTTGGCCGTGACCAGGAAGACCCCGTTATCCCGCAGGAGATGGTGAACTACACCTACGACTGGATCCGCAAGTACACCGACGGCATTAAGGTGCTGTACGCCGGTGCGGGTCACGGCGTGAGCGCCATGGAGATTCGCCACGTGGGCGAGTTCCTGGAGGTGAAGGTGCAGGGTAAGGAGCCGCGTATTCGTGCGCAGAAGGTTGCGGAGGCGACCGGCACCGCGGAAGGCTCTGACGCCTAAAACGGCTATAGGGAAGGCCCCCGAGTCATCATGACTCGGGGGCCTTACGTGTAGTTCTGCTTCCGCTCGGTTCTGTGCAGTTCCGCTTGGAAAGGCGGTTATCGTCCTCGTTCCTACAGGGAACCCGCCCTCGCTTCGCTTCGGGCACCCTGATGTCACTTCGGACGATACCGCCTTTCCGCGCTGGGGTACTGTGCGGGTGCGGCCGCGTTTTCCGGATGCG
>NZ_KV818683.1:206754-212176 GCF_001814995.1 Rothia sp. HMSC066H02
GGTGCCCCTGCGTAGGCGCGGAGGAAATATGCGGCGTCCCGCCTCTGCTTAGTGAGGGGAGGAACGAGGGGGAGCACCGCGGCAACCACGATGGCGGCTCTGCGGGGTGTGCTCGGCATGGATTAGATCTTCTTATTCCGGGGCGGTGGGGAAGAAGACGGTGTTCTGGTTGTCCCGGAAGGCCACAACACCGAGAAGGTCGTCGTGCTGCCCGGTGGGTGGTCTGTAGCGACTCTGCCCACCTCGGCACTCAACCCTGCTGTGGGGGTTACGTGTAGCGAAGCGAGCTGAACATCCCGGTTTCCATGTGATAGGCGTTATGGCAGTGAAATGCCCACTCACCGGGGTTCTCAGCGATCAGGTCGGCGATTATGGTTTCACCGCCGCGGAGAAGGACGGTGTCCTTGCGTAGCCCGCCGCTGCCGGGCAGCGACCACGTGTGGCCGTGGATGTGCATGGGATGGGGCATCATGGTCCTGTTGCGCATGACCATCCGCAGGCGCTGGCCCTCCTGCACGGTCGCGGAGGAGGATTGGCCGTCGGTGAGAATGCTCCATTTATACGGCATCATCTGCCCGTCCAGGTCGATGCTGACTTCTCGGTCTGGTGTGCCCTCGGGCAGGAGTGCACGGTCTGCTGGCTTCAGAGAGGACAGAAGCAGTCCGGTGGACGACAACTCGGGGAAGTCGACATCGGGGCTGGGGGCCTGGCCGCCGGCGGTGCGGATGACGGCGAAGGCGCGGTCGTTCTTACCCACCGCCAAAGCCGTGAGCGGGAAGACGCCGTCGCCGAGGATGACCTCGACGTCAACACGCTCGCCCATCGACAGGTAGATCGATTCGGTCTCCAAGGGCTGGACAGGGAAGCCGTCGGTGTGGGTAACGGTCATGCGGTGACCCCCGAGGGCCACCTTGAAGATGGTGTCACCGCCGGAGTTGATAAACCGCAGGCGGGCCTTGTTGCCCGGGCGAGCCTCGAAGGTCCGGTGAGCACGGGGGATACGTCCGTTGATGAGGTAGTACGGATACATCACATCGCCGGCATCCCCGCCCAGTACCCGGTCCGGGGTGCCGTGATGATTTCCCATTCCCATCTTCCCGTGATGGTCGCCCGAACCCATTCCGGTGAGCTTGTCGAGCTCATCATTGGGAGTGCCCTGAATGCCATCGACCCAGTCGTCGAGCACGATGGTCCACTCGACGTCATGGTCCTCAGCGTCTTGCGGGTCACGGATGATCAGTGGGGCGTGGAGGCCGCGATCAAGCTGCAGGCCGGCGTGGGAATGGTAGAAGTAGGTGCCACCGTGGGGGACTTTAAAAACATAGGAGAAAGACTTGCCAGGTTCAATGGGGTCCTGGGTCATGCCGGGCACACCGTCGGCTGCGTTGTGGAGTGCGATGCCGTGCCAGTGGATGGAGGTGCTCTCAGGCAGTTCATTGGTGATATCGACCTGGAGGACGTCGCCGACGGTGGCCTCAATGGCCGCATCCCCGGTGTTAGAGACGTATCCCCACGTCTTGGCTTCGATGCCGCCGATATCCAGGGAGAGGGGACGGGCGGTCAGCGTCCGGCGCACCGTCGGCTCACCGAGCGCAGTGGAGGTGGGAGTGGGGCGAAGGGAGGGACCTGGTGTCGAGGCAGCGGGTCCAGGGTTGCTGGTGCAGGCTGTCAAGGCCCCGGTGCCGGCGAGGGTGAGCCCGCCGAGCAGAAACTGTCGTCGGGGAAACGTGTTCGTCATGATTTAACCTTTCTTGGTGCAAGATTTCAGTGATATGGGAGACAGGCGCAGGTGAGGACTCTGCTGAGCCATCACGTCAGGCGCAGGTCTGTGACACAGGTGGCACCGTCGTCGGTGGTGGAAAACTCCGTGGTGCCGGTACGCCCCTGGTAGCTGACCTCAATCAGGCCGATGGCATCATCGGGAAGCCAGAAGCCAAACCCATTGTCGAAGGTGGTTGTCGCCTCGTCCACCAGCGCCTCACCGGTCGCCTCATCGGTGATCGTAACCTGGATATCCTCATTGTCGAGTTCCCCCAGGCAGGTCGTGAGGCTGTGGTAGAAGCAGTCGTGAGAGGTCATCGGCAAGAGGCGGGGCGGGACGGTGATCACGGGAAAGCTCCTACGGGTCGGTGGGATGCGGCGATGCTGTTCTCCAGTGTATACCCCCCTGGGGTATATTTTCAAGGGGTGGATGGCGCGGCCCTCACGCAGGGCAGGGCGGGGTTACCGAGCAGCCTCCTCATTGTCGGGAGGGGGCGGCGGGAGGCGGAGGGTAAACACCGCTCCGCGACCGGGCCTGGGGGAGGTGGCGGTGAGAGTGCCGCCGTGGGCCTCGATCAATGCCTTGGAGATGGTCAGGCCGATACCAGCCCCGCCGTTGTCCCGACTGTGGGCGCCCCCCCCGGTAGAAGCGTTCGAAGATGTGTCCGAGCTGGCCAGGTGGGATGCCCTCGCTGTCATTGGCGACGTGGATGAGTGCGGTGGACACCTCCTGTCGGTGGACACTAATCTGGACCTGCTCGCCGACCGGGGTGTGTCCTCCACCTCTTGAAAATATACCCCAGGGGGGTATATACTGGAGAACAGTATCGCCGCCCTTCAAAATATACCCCAGGGGGGTATATGCTTGAGAGTAGCATCGCCGCATCCCACCGACCCGTAGGAGCTTTCCCATGATCACCTCCCCGCCCCGCCTCTTGCCGATGGCCTCCCACGGCTGCAGCTGTTGCGGACCTGCCTCACATGCCGACACCGTCTCCAACCCTGCCGCCAGCAACTCGTCAGCAGGAGGGTCCTCCTCTAGCTATCAGGTCACCGGCCTTACCTGCGGGCACTGCGCGAAAAGCGTGACCCAGGCCCTTCAGACCCTCTCCCAGGTCGACGACGTCCAGGTTGATCTCGCTGCTGGTGGTGTTTCCACCGTCACGGTCACCGGTGTCGTACCTCCGGAGACGGTTCGCCGGGCTATCGAGGCGACCGGCTACACCGTCTTATCCTGATCGATTTACCCATCATCTCGACCCCGACCGGGTTGAGCGAAAGGAACGTCATGAACACTCCCCACCATTCCGGCGATCACCATGGTGATCACCCCGCTCCGGAAACAGACCACACCCACCACCCGAATCATGCCAGCCACGAACACCACGCAGACGCCGACACCCACGGCCAGGCGATGCACCACGGTCACCCGCACTCTGCCCTGGACGAAGACCACCAGGTTCATGGTCACGGCGAACACGCCGGGCACAGCACCGCAATGTTTCGGGAACGCTTCTGGTGGTCACTGATTCTGTCCATTCCCGTCGTTATTTTCAGCCCCATGGTCGCCCACCTGCTCGGCTACCCCCTCCCGGAATTCCCCGGATCCACCTGGGTTCCCCCGGTACTGGACACGATCATCTTCGTCTACGGCGGAACGCCTTTCCTCAAGGGCGGATGGAAGGAAGTGAAATCCCGCCAACCCGGGATGATGCTCCTGATTGCCATGGCCATCACCGTGGCGTTTGTCGCCTCCTGGGTCACCACTCTGGGGCTGGGCGGTTTTGACCTGGACTTCTGGTGGGAGCTGGCCCTGCTGGTGACCATCATGCTACTGGGCCACTGGCTGGAGATGCGCGCTCTCGGGGGTGCGTCCTCCGCGCTTGACGCGCTGGCTGCCCTGTTGCCGGATGAGGCTGAGAAAGTCATCGATGGGACCACCCGCACCGTGGACATCTCCGAGCTGGTCGTCGGCGACGTCGTGCTGGTGAGGGCCGGTGCCCGGGTGCCGGCCGACGGAACCATCATCGACGGAGCCGCCGAATTCGATGAGGGGATGATCACCGGCGAATCCCGTCCCGTCTTCCGCGACACCGGTGATAAGGTGGTCGCCGGTACCGTGGCCACCGACAACACCGTCCGCGTCCGGGTGGAGGCTACCGGCGGGGACACCGCCTTGGCCGGGATCCAACGCATGGTTGCCGACGCACAGGAGTCCTCCTCCCGGGCTCAGGCCCTGGCAGATCGGGCGGCGGCGTTGTTGTTCTGGTTCGCGCTGATCTCTGCTCTGATCACCGCGGTGGTGTGGACCGCCATCGGCAGCCCGGACGATGCCGTGGTGCGCACGGTCACGGTGCTGGTCATCGCCTGCCCGCACGCCTTGGGTCTGGCGATTCCGCTGGTCATTGCAATCTCCACCGAGCGGGCCGCGAAATCCGGGGTGCTCATCAAGGACCGGATGGCGCTCGAGCGGATGCGCACCATCGACGTGGTGCTCTTCGATAAAACCGGCACCCTGACCGAGGGCGCGCACGCGGTCACCGGTGTCGCGGCAACTGTCGGCGTCACCGAGGGCGAGCTGCTGGCCCTGGCCGCCGCCGCGGAGGCCGACAGCGAGCACCCCGTGGCCCGCGCCATCGTGGCGGCCGCGGCCGCCCATCCCGAGGCCTCTCGTCGGCAAATCCGTGCAACTGGTTTCAGCGCCGCCTCCGGCAGGGGAGTCCGGGCCACTGTCGATGGCGCTGAGATCCTCGTGGGCGGGCCGAACATGCTGCGCGAGTTCAACCTCACCACCCCGGCCGAGCTCACCGACACCACCAGCGCCTGGACCGGGCGTGGGGCCGGTGTGCTCCATATTGTCCGCGACGGTCAGATTATCGGTGCGGTGGCCGTCGAGGACAAGATCCGCCCCGAATCCCGCGCCGCTGTGAAAGCCCTGCAGGACCGCGGGGTGAAGGTCGCGATGATTACCGGTGACGCGCAGCAGGTGGCCCATGCAGTTGGCCAGGACCTGGGGATTGATGAGGTCTTCGCCGAGGTTCTGCCCCAGGACAAGGACACCAAGGTCACCCAGTTACAGGAGCGTGGCCTGAGCGTGGCCATGGTCGGCGACGGTGTCAACGACGCCCCGGCCCTGGCCCGCGCCGAGGTCGGCATCGCCATCGGGGCCGGCACGGATGTGGCAATGGAATCCGCCGGAGTGGTCCTGGCCAGTGACGATCCCCGGGCAATATTGTCGATGATTGAGCTCTCGCAGGCCAGCTACCGCAAGATGATCCAGAACCTCATCTGGGCGTCCGGTTACAACATCTTGTCCGTGCCCCTGGCCGCCGGCGTGCTCGCCTCTAGCGGCATTCTGCTTCCCCCGGCTGCTGCTGCGGTGTTGATGTCGCTGTCGACGATTGTGGTGGCGCTTAACGCTCAGTTGCTGCGCCGGATTGATCTGGACCCGGCCCACCTGGCTCCCACCAGTCCGAAGGAAGAACACACCACGCCTACTCCGGCATCCACCGCCGTCCACTGATTCACCACTTCTCTCCACTGCCCCATATGACCCTGAAAGGCTCCACCATGAAGCGCACCCTTTCAGGGTCATATGGGGACCATGGACGAGATGGGTGGAATGAATCACGGCGTGAGCGCCATGGAGATTCGCCACGTG
>NZ_KV818683.1:212276-315845 GCF_001814995.1 Rothia sp. HMSC066H02
GTGCGCAGAAGGTTGCGGAGGCGACCGGCACCGCCGAAGGCTCTGACGCCTAAATCGACTATATGGAAAGCCCCCGGGTCTGACGACTCGGGGGCTTTACGTTTAGCCTTATTTTCCGCGCTGAAGGCGGTTATCGTCCTCGTTCCTACAGGGGCTGGGTGGGTGGGACGCTATACCCTTCCTCCGCTCCTGCAGGGGCACCCGCCGCACCCGGACGCTCCGCTTCTCCTTGCTTCGCGGCGGAGAGCGCCCGGGTGGGCACCCTGATGTCGCTTCCGGAGGGTATAGCTACCCTCGGCTCCGGTGAGGTGCGCGGAGGGACGGTGTCGTCCGAAAGTGACATCAGGGTGCCCGAAGCGAAGCGAGGGCGGGTTCCCTGCAGGAACGAGGACGTACGCCGTCCCTCACAGATTCCGCCACCTCATCGTTCCTAGGCCCCAAACGTGTAATCAGACGGTGCTAGTCCTCGTGCGCAACCTTCACGGTCACGCCGTTGAACGTCACGGTATCTCCGGGGTGCAGCTGTTTGCCGCGTGCTTCCTCAATGTCGCCGTTGACCTTGACCAGGCCGTGCTGAATGACCTCGCGTGCCTGCGCACCGTCCTCTACGAGGTTGGCGAGCTTGAGGAACTGGCCGAGGCGGATCATGTCGTCGCGAATAAAAATTTCTTCCATGCTCTCTAGTTTATCCCGCCGAGTGCATCCTGGTGCCTGGCAAAAATGGGGGAGCGGTGAGGGGCAAGAGCATACCTTGGGCGGGTTGGTGATGGTACCCTGGTGTCTTGCATCAAAAAGTGTGCATATTGCGCCGATGAGCGCGAACACCGGGCGCCCTGCTCTGGGTAGCGCCCCCATCAACCCGAACTCACGCACGCCACAGCCGGTGGCGGGGCAGAAGGAGTAACTATGGCTGAAAAGTCCACCCTCGATAACGTTATTGCGCTCGCGAAGCGCCGCGGCTTTGTTTTCCAGGCCGGTGAAATTTACGGCGGTTCCCGCTCCGCATGGGACTACGGCCCCCTCGGTGCAGAGCTGAAGGAAAACATCCGTCAGCAGTGGTGGCAGCGTTTCGTCCGCTCTCGTGCGGACATGGTTGGTCTGGATTCCTCCGTTATTCTGCCTCGTGCGGTGTGGGAGGCGTCCGGTCACGTGGCAACCTTCACCGACCCGCTGGTTGAGTGCCTGTCGTGCCACAAGCGTCTGCGTCAGGATCACCTGCTGGAGAACTTTGAGGCGAAGAAGGGCCGCGCGGCTGAGGGCATGGAAGAGATTGCTTGCCCGAACTGTGGTACTCGTGGTGAGTGGACTGAGCCGCAGAACTTCTCCGGTCTGATGAAGACTTACCTGGGCCCGGTTGATAATGAGGAGGGCCTGCACTTCCTGCGCCCGGAGACCGCTCAGGGCATTTTCGTGAACTTCAACAATGTGGTCACTGCTTCTCGTAAGCGCCCGCCGTTCGGTATTGGCCAGATTGGTAAGTCGTTCCGTAACGAGATCACCCCCGGTAACTTTATTTTCCGTACTCGTGAGTTCGAGCAGATGGAAATTGAGTACTTCGTGCACCCGGATGACGCTGATAAGTACTTCAACGAGTGGGTTGAGGACTGCTGGAACTGGTTTGTTGACCTGGGTATTAACCCGGATAACATGCGCCGCTTCGACGTTCCTAAGGAGGAGCGTGCGCACTACTCGGCTGGCACTATTGACGTTGAGTACCGCTTCGGCTTCCAGGGTTCCGAGTGGGGCGAGCTGATGGGCGTTGCGAACCGTACCGACTACGACCTGGGCGTGCACAACGAGCACTCCAACGCGAAGCTTGAGTACTTCGACCAGGCGACCGGTGAGCGTTACGTGCCGTACGTGATTGAGCCGTCCTTCGGTCTGACCCGCTCCATGATGGCGTTCCTTGTTGACGCATACGTCGAGGACGAGGCACCGAACACTAAGGGTGGCGTGGATAAGCGCGTCGTGCTGAAGCTTGACCCGCGCCTGGCGCCGGTGAAGGCAGCTGTTCTGCCGCTGTCGAAGAAGGCTGAGCTGTCTGAGCCGGCAACTAAGCTGGCGAATGAGCTGCGTGGCCTGTGGAACGTGGACTACGACGAGGCGGGCGCTATTGGCCGCCGTTACCGCCGCCAGGATGAGATCGGTACCCCGTTCTGCATCACCGTGGACTTTGACACTCTCGAGGATCAGGCTGTGACCATCCGCGAGCGTGACACCATGAACCAGGAGCGTGTGGCTCTGGATCAGGTGAAGTCCTACCTGGCTGCACGCCTGGCAGGCTAAAAATAATTCATAACACGGTCGGCGGGTAGCCTCTTAGAGCGAAAGAGGCTACCCGCCGTCGTGTATTTAGGCTACCCTGGTTAGACTGATTGGCACGTTTGACGCGAGCGAAGGAAAGGTGCACGGATATGGCTGAACGCCTCAGCGAAAAATTTGAGATTCGCCCTTGGCAGGAGGGTGATGACCTTGCCCTGCTTGAGATTTGGAACTCTGCCCGCAATGAGGTTGAGGAGCGCCAGCGTGGCCTTTTCGGCCCGGATACGGATGCGCCGTTTAGCCGCACCCTGGTGGTGACTGCTTCGGGTGTGCCGGTGGCTGCGGGTACTGTGGTGGCTTCGCTACTGCATCCGACGCGTCTGTGGTCGTATGTGGAGGTCGCGGCTGACCACCGTCGTCAGGGTATTGGTACTGCCCTGCTGGATGCGTTGCGTGAGATTGCGGCGGCGCACGGTCAGACCACCGCTCTGCGTGTGAAGTTGGCGCCGTTTAGTGACGGTGAGGAGTTTGCGCAGGCGGCCGGCATGAAGCTGATTCAGCGTTCCCGTATGGTGCGTGTGGAGCCGGGTGCGATTCCTCCGGTGTCTTTGCGTGAGGATGCTGACGGTAACGAGACTCAGGCGATTGAGGATTTGGCGACCGGTTCAGTGGAGCTGACCGCCGCGCTGTGGGATTTCTACCGCCGCGCCCACGAGTGGGATGTTCCCGCCGAGGTGGGTCTGGGCACGGTGAACCGCTACTTCCTCTCGGATGAGGTGCGTGCTTTTGGCGCGGTGGTGCTTCGCGATCATATTCGTGAGGCTGCCGCAGAGGGTAAGAAGGGTCCGATTGTGGCGTTTGCGGTGAGCTACCATCCCTTTGAGACCGACCCGGAGGCAGCGCTGGTGAATGAGAAGACCGCCACCGAACTGCTGCTGGGCTACGACTTCGATAATGAGGGCGCCGTGGAGGCGATTATGCAGGTACTGTCCCTGCTGAGCGCTAAGTACCCGGTGCTGGTTGAGGTTGACGACGCCATGGAGGCGCTGGTTCAGGTCACTGACGTGCTGCTGCGTGCCGGCACTGCCTCGGTGGAGGGCGACCCGACCTATATTTACGTGACCGAGTAGGTTCGCGGTATTGAGCCTGCTGGCTGACTCTTGCTGAAGGGGCGGGGGAGCGGAACGCTTCCCCGCCCCTCGTGCGTGCTTGCGCCTCCTCACGGTTGCTGAGCTGCGCTGTGCTACTGAGTCGTGCCGCTGCACTGCGCTCCTGTACCCCCTCAGCTGAGTCCGGTTCTCGATTTGCCCCCGTATGCCACAATATAGGGGTGAATTCTGAAGCACCCCGTCTTACCCTTCCGCCCCTGAAACTGGGCAATCTGACCGTTGATACTCCCGTGGTTCTCGCCCCGATGGCTGGCGTGACCAATAAGGCTTTCCGCCGCCTCTGCAGTGAATATGGCGGCGGCCTGTACGTTACCGAAATGGTGACTGCGCGCGCCCTGGTGGAGCGTAAGCCCGAGTCCATGCGCATTATTGAGCATGACCCGGACGAGAAGATCCGCTCCATCCAGATTTACGGTGTGGACGCGGTCAACGTCGGTAAGGCTGTGCGCATGGTCGTTGAAGAGGACCGTGCCGACCACATTGACTTGAACTTTGGCTGCCCGGCTCCTAAGGTGACTCGCCGCGGTGGCGGTGCTGCCCTGCCCTGGAAGACTGACCTGTTCACTGCGATTGTGCAGACCGCGGTGAAGGAGGCGTCCCGCAACGATATTCCGCTGACCATTAAGATGCGTAAGGGCATTGACGATGATCACATTACGTTCTTGGAGTCCGCCAAGATTGCGCGTGATGCCGGTGTTGCGGCGATTGCTCTGCACGGTCGTACTGCGGCTCAGCATTATTCGGGTAAGGCCGACTGGGATTCTATTGCGCAGCTGCGTGAGCTGATTCCGGATGTGCCGATCCTGGGTAATGGCGATATTTTCTCCGCCGAGGATGCGGTGCGCATGGTTGAGCAGACCGGCGTGGATGGCGTCGTGATTGGTCGCGGTTGCCAGGGTCGCCCGTGGCTGTTTGGCGACCTGCAGAATGCGTTTGAGGGTTCGTCGGAGCGTATCCGCCCGACCCTGACTGAGGTGTCGGACATGATTTACCGCCACGCAGAACTGCTGGTGGAAACCTTCGGCGATGAGACCCGAGGCCTGCGCGAGATCCGCAAGCACGTGGCGTGGTACTTCAAGGGTTACCCGGTTGGCGGTGAGCTGCGCGCGAAGATGGCTCAGGTGCCCGACCTGGCGACGTTCCGTGAGCTGATTGCTCAGCTGGACCACTCGATTGGTTACCCGGGTGCCGCCGTTGAGGGTTCGCGCGGCCGCGCCGGCAGCCCCAAGCAGCCGCATCTGCCCGATGGCTGGCTGGATTCGCGCATCCTGGGGGACGCTGAGCGTCTGGGCCTGGCGGAGGCTGAGCTGGATATTTCCGGCGGCTAAACACCTGTACTTGTGTGCCGCGGCGTGCTGTTTGCGCGTCGCGGCGCATCCTTTTTATGAGCCTGTTCGTGCGTTATTTCCCGCGCCTGCAACGCCTGTAGGCGCTGCCTGTTGACCCTCACCGTAGAATTGAGTTTATGGCTGGATTAATCCGCAAAGAAGACATTGACGAAGTCCGCGCCCGTACCGATATCCGCGAAATCATTGAAGGCTATGTGAGCCTCAAAAGCGCCGGTATAGGCACCTTCAAGGGGTTGTGCCCGTTCCACGACGAGCGCACGCCCTCCTTCAATGTGCGCCCGCAGGTTGGCTCGTACCACTGCTTCGGTTGCGGTGAATCCGGTGACGTGTACTCCTTCGTCATGGCGATGGAACACACCAGCTTCGTTGAGACGGTGGAGCGTCTAGCCGCGCGCATCGGCTACACCCTGCACTATGAGGGTGGTAAGCCCGGCGACCGCTACGAGGCGGGTATGCGCCGCCGCCTGCTCGACGCGCACAAGATTGCCGCCGAGTTCTTCGAACGCAACCTCTACAGCGCTGATGCTCAGGAGGCGCAGCGCTTCCTCGGCGCCCGCGGTTTCGATCCCGCCGCAACCCGCAAGTTCGGTGTCGGCTACGCCCCGCGCGGCTGGGACCACCTGCTCAAGCACCTTCGCTCCCAGGGTTTCACTGATGAGGAGCTGAAGGCTACCGGCATGTTCTCGGAGGGCAACCGCGGCCTGTACGACCGCTTCCGCGGCCGCATTATCTGGCCGATTCGCACCATCGCCGGTGAAACCATCGGTTTCGGTGCCCGCCGCCTCTTCGACGACGACCAGGGCCCCAAATACCTGAACACCCCCGAGACGCAGCTGTACAAAAAATCGCAGGTGCTCTACGGCATTGACCTGGCAAAACGCGATATGACCAAGACCAAGCAGGTCGTCATCGTGGAAGGCTACACGGACGTCATGGCGGCACACCTTGCCGGCATCACCACCGCTGTTGCCACCTGTGGCACCGCGTTCGGTCCCGGCCACATCAAGATGGTGCGCCGCATGATTACCGACGACGGCTCCGGCGGCGAAATCATCTTCACCTTCGACGGCGACGCCGCAGGCCAGAAAGCCGCCATGGCCGCCTTCCAGGAGGACCAGCGCTTCGTCGCGCAGACCTTTGTGGCGGTTGCCGAGAACGGCATGGACCCCTGCGACCTGCGCCTGCACAAGGGCGACGCCGCCGTGCGCTCCCTGATTGCTTCGCGCCGCCCACTCTTCGAGTTCGCGATTGATTCGACCCTCGCCAAGTACGATTTGGCGACCCTTGAAGGCCGCGTGCTGGCGATGCGCGCTATCGCCCCGATTATTGCCGGCATTAAGGACCGCGACCTGCGCCCCGCCTACATGCGTAAGGTATCCGGTCAGCTCGGGCTGGAGCTCGACGAGATTCAGCGTGCCGTGGCGTACGCACAGAACCACCCGAAGCTTTCTCGCTCCCAGCAGGCGGAGGCTCCCGCCGCCGCACCGCGTTACGAGCGTCTGAACGAGGGGCCGCAGGGCGTGCCGGGCACGCCGGGTTACGCGGGTGCGCCGAGTTATGCAGGTGCTCAGGGTGCAGTTCATGCTGACGCGCCCTACGACCCCGCCTACGACGCACCGCCACCGGAAGACCACGCCGCACCCAGCGTCTACGCCGGGCAGAACGCTGCCGCGCACCCGCCGAGCAGCATTCAACCCACCGCACCCCAGCCGGAGGCGACCGCCCCCGCCGTCGAGGAGTTCCTCACCCCCGACCCGCGCGATCCGGTTGCCCGCCTCGAAAAGGCGGCGCTCGAGATTGCCCTGCAGCATCCCGAGCTCATCAGCGTGGAACAGTGGCGTAACCTCGCCACCGTGCAGTTCCGCTATCGAACCCATCGTGAGGTGGCCGCCGGTATTATTCACGCGGCAACCGTCATGGCGCCCACCCCCGGCATCGAATGGATCAACTGCGTGCGCTCCGGCGCCGTGGAGGGCGTGCACCCTGCCATCGCGGAGCTTGCAGTCTCACCGCTACCGGTCAGCAGCGCTGAGCGTCTGCCCGGTTTCGTGACTGGTGCGCTCAACGCCCTATTCGAACAGCAGATCGCTCGCCAAAAATCTGACCTGATGATGCGCCTAGAGCAGCTCAGCGTCAACCCCGACGACGAAGAGTTCGAAGCGGTACAGCGTCAGCTTCTCGAACTGGAAATGCGCCGCCGCCAGCTCAGCGCACAGCGCGGCTAAGTACGGTTCTTCCGCTACGCCCCGGCAATCTGCCGAATGTCCTGTGTTCTGCAGGTTGCCGGGGGGAACGCCACCCAAACTAACCACGCAACCCAAAGAGTGATGCACTTCACGGCATTTCAAGTTGCGGAGCCCAAACAGCCCCGGTATAGTTATTACTCGTTGCAAGGGAAACCGGCAACGAAAACAAAATAATCCCCCGTAGCTCAATTGGCAGAGCATTCGACTGTTAATCGAAGGGTTACTGGTTCGAGTCCAGTCGGGGGAGCGCATAAAGCAAGAATCCTCAGGGCTCCGCCCTGGGGATTCTTGCTTTATCTGTTGCCCTGGCTCGAACCAGTAACCACTCCGCCATACGCAGGCGCTGGGGCGCCTGCTCCAGGTTCTCGGGCTTACGCCCTCGGCGGGATAACGGTTTTTTACTTCCTCGCGCGCTCGGAAAAACCGTCACCCCGCTGTGTCGAGTCCAGAGCAACAGCGAATTGTGAAGGGAAGCGAAGATACTTCACCCTGCAAAAATGTACCCCGCAAAAATGTGAAGTCTAACGCACAGAGAAGTTCCTCGTCCACATCAACCACACGCCCACTCGGCGCGTAGCGGGGGAGCGGTGCATCGGCATCCTCTTATGCCTACTCCAGAGCAAATCCACAGGCGCAACCAAACCCAGAAAGCTACGCCTGCAGCTCAATGTAGCCTCCAGAAAGTCGAAAATACCTGAAGAGATAGCGCAAACCCCCACCCAAACGGTCACGCGGAGGTATCATAAGGGGCTAAACTATAGGAGGTGGAGTGCGAAAAAGAAGCCTCCAAAAACACGTCACGGAGAGGTGGTCATGACCACTACTACTAATCCCAAGGCACCTAAGCGTTTCTTTGCTGGCATCAGCGGGATTAAGTCCGGCGTCGCGAACATCATCGACGCTGGCAAAACCTTCAAGACCCTCGGACCCAGCCAGGTCAAGGACGAAATCCAGATTGCAAAGCACGAGCTGAAGACCAAGGGCATCGCCGTTGGTAAGGGCGCTGCCTTCTTCGGCGTCGCAGCAGTCTTCGGTCTGTTCCTGATTATTGCGCTGGTCGCCGCAGCAATCCTCGGCCTCGGCACTGTCATGCCCTACTGGGCATCCGCGCTGGTCTTCGCCCTCATCTTCCTCATCGTCCTGGCAATCTGCGCCCTGGTCGGTCTGAAGAAGGTCAAGGCACAGCTGCCGTTCAAGCCCGAATCCGCAATCTTCGGTCTGCTCTTCGACCTCGGCGTACTCAAGGAAGGTACCGCCATGTCCGCTGAGCGCCTGAAGAAGGAACAGGCAGAGCGTGCAGAGCAGAAGGCTAAGGAAGCTGAAGAAGCAGCAGAACGCGCACGTCAGGAAGCTGAAGAGCGCAAGGCACGCGGCGAGGAAGAGCCCAAGCCGCCGACCTTCGAAGAGCTCAAGCAGCGCACCGCAGAGCGTCGCCAGCACCTGGCAGCCCTGCGCGACGACCTGCAGTCCTACACCGGCGACGTTCAGAACAACACCCAGCAGGCTCTGGATGCTCTCAAGGCAGTGCCCTCCGAGGTTGCTGCAGGTGCAGCAGCTACCGGCCGCGGCCTGGCAGAGAACGTGCGCAAGCCCGAGGTTCTGCAGGCACGCTGGAAGTCCTTCGCAGCACTGGGCGCATCCATTGCAACCGTCCTGCACTTCCTGAACCGCCTGGTTCGCCGTTAAACACTGTTCGCCGCTAAACCTAGCCGCCGCTAAAACCGGTACAGGTTTAACGCCAAGCGTCCAAACGCCCCGATATTCGTATCGGGGCGTTTGTGCGTCTACGGGCAAGTTGCCGACTTCTGTCTCAATGTGAGGTTTAGAGGTAACTCCCAGCCAAAGCCGCCCGCCACAAGTCGGAGAAGGACGCAGCTCACAGGTAGAATAGACAAGTGCTGTACGTACTGGACCCACCCGGTGCACGCGGCAGACAGAGGTAGAAGCGGCGCGCCGTCGCACCCGAAACCCCAAAGTCACCGACACACTACACCCCGATGAGGAGCCCCGTCATGGAACAGGCAAAGACGATTCTGATTGGCGCAGAAACCTACCCGCCGGACATCAACGGTGCAGCACAATTCGGTCACCGCCTCGCCACCTCCATGCTCAAGCGAGGCCACTCCGTACACGTAGTCGCCGCCAGCCCCATCCCCGGCCCCAGCTACCGCACCGAAGTAGAGGGCGGCATCGTGGAGCACCGCCTGCGCTCGCACCTGCCCCCGACCCACGAGACGAACCGCATCTGCGTGCCCTGGGAGATCTGGTCCGAGGTCGGCGCAATCCTTGACGAGGTCCGCCCGGACGTGGTGCACGTGCAGTGCCACTACATTATTGGCCGTGCCCTCATCTTCCAGGCGAAGCGCCGCGGTATCCGCGTTATCGCAACCAACCACTTCATGCCTGCGAACCTTGATCCGTTCCTGCCCTTCCCCGATCCCGTGAAGCGCGTGATTGAGAAGGTCACCTGGAAGGACATGCGTTTCTGCTTCTCCAAGACTGCGGTCGTTACCACCCCCACCCAGATCGGTGCGGATGCGATGCGCGACCTGGGTCATTTTGATCGCCCCGTCATGCCGGTTTCTAACGGTATTGAAATCAGCGACTACGAGCTGCCTGAGGGAGCGGACGCCGGCAAGGTTCCCGGTGAGCTGCGTATTGCCTTCGTGGGTCGCCTTGCCGAAGAGAAGAACGTGGACGTGCTCATCGAGGCGCTCTCCCTGCTGCCCGACACTCTCGAGCACGTGGTGCTGGATATCGCCGGTGGCGGTGAGCTGCGTGAAGCTCTTGAGCAGAAAGCGCACGATTGCGGCGTGTCCGACCGTGTGATTTTCCGTGGCTTCGTTCCGGATGAGCATCTGCCCGAGGTGTACCAGATGGCTGACGTGTTCTGCCAGCCCGGTACCGCCGAGCTGCAGTCCCTGGTTTCCCTGGAGGCGATGAGCGCCTCCACCCCCGTGGTGCTTGCGAACGCGCTGGCTCTGCCGCACCTGGTGGAGGATGGCGTGAACGGCTACCTCTTCGAACCCAATAACGCTCAGGATTTGGCGAAGAAGCTGGAGGCTGTGCTCTCCCTGCCCGCCGCCGAGCGTGAGCAGATGGGTCGCGAGTCCCGCCGCATCGTGGGCTTCCACAGCGCTGAGAACACCTGGCGTACCTTCGAGGAACTGTACGTGAGCGACGCTCCGTACCAGCGTTACCTGGATTCGCGCCGATAAGCTTCTTTAGGTGCTGAGTAGTTGATTGAGCGTTTTTCGTTCTCAGTCGCTGTTCAGGTACTCTAGAGGATGGTGCTGGCGCCCATTGCGCGCCGTCACTGCACCGGATGGGGAGTTAGCTCAGCCGGTTAGAGCAGGGGACTCATAATCCCTTGGTCGCGGGTTCGAGCCCCGCACTCCCTACGGCCCCGCCCGTCGACTTCACCCACTTGTTGGCGGGCGGGGCTTTTTCGCGCTCTCTTTTCGTGCTCTCGGAAGCGGTTATTTTCGTGCGTGGAATGCATCAATGGTGATGAAAATGAGTAAATGACGAACGAAGACGCATCATACCGTTCAATACGGTAGGGTTGAAGAGTCTTGTCACGAAAGACAGTGTGATGCCGCCGGTAGATGCCGATTCAGCCGGTAGGTGTTGCTTCCACACACCATACGAGAGGATCTCAATGTCGGAGAACACTCCCAACAACCCGTCGCAGGGTGCAGCCGGAGGCTACGGCTACGACGCCGGCGCGCGTCCCGCGCAGGATGCTTCGCTTCCGGGCCAGGCTGCTCAGCCGGGTAATGCAGCTCAGGCTGCTCAGCCGAGCCAGCCGGGTAATGCTGCTCAGCCTGCCGCAACGGTAGCACCTCAGCAGCCCGTTCAGCCTCAGCAGGCGCCTCAGCCCGCTCAGGTAAACGCTAATGCGCAGTCGAATGCTGAGGCTCAGGCAGCCCCCGCGCAGCCCGGTGTTGCGCCTCAGCCCGGTGCCGCGCAGCCGGGTCAGCCCGGCCAGGCAGTCTACGCGCCGAGCGCACCGCATCCGGCGGTGAAGGCGCTGGGTGCTACCTGGAACGCGTTCCTGGACGTTTTCTCCAGCAACCCGGCGACCGCGCATGCCCGCATCTCTTCCGCAGGTGCGTGGGGTTGGATTGTTCCCACGACTCTGCAGGCGCTGGTGGGCGCGTTCTTCTTCAGCCAGCTGGTAATTCTGGCGGCGGTTGTCATGATGTCCATGTTGGGCTACATGTTTGGTGGCCGAAGTGGTGCCGCCTACGGTGGTGCCTACGCCGCACAGGCTGTGCCGACCGGACGCATGATTCTGGCGTACGTGCTGATGGCTCTCGCCATCTTCGGCGTGCAGGTTCTGCGCGGTGTGCAGCTGCAGCTGACCGCGCGCATTGGCAAGGCGCCGGCGTCCTTCACCGCGAGTATGCATGCTGTGTCGGTGTCTTCTCTGGTGCTGATTCCTTCGTTCCTGCTGCTGAACCTGCTCGTGTTCTTCATGACTCTCAGCCGTAGCGGTGACGGCGCGTTCTTCCTGACCATGCTCATGGTTCTGGTGCTTGCTTTTGCGGTGTTCTCGGGTGAGGCTCTGACCTACCTGGGCCTGAACCGTCTGGGCCGCTTCGCGAAGTCCCCGATTATCATGCACGCGGCGCTGAGTACCGCATGGGTTCTGGCATCCATGGTTGTTTACTACGTGGCTATTCGCCTGATGGGAGCCTAGAATGCACGCGATGACTCATACCCCGGCTGCACCGGCTCGTCAGCGCTGGATGTTCCTGGCGGTTCTGCTGACCATTGCAGCGCTGATTCTGAGTGCCTGCAGCGCGAAGATTGAGACCCAGCTGGGTCTTGAGAGCGCCGAGAAGGGTACTCGTACGATTCTGGTTTCCTTCAACATGAAGGATAACCAGGACAAGGTTAAGGGCGGCACCCAGGCGCTGGATGCGTCCGTTCGTAAGCACCTGCCCGAGGGCATGGAGTACGAAGGTATTCAGTCTGAGGGCGAGAAGGCTCGTGCGACCTTCAAGGTCTCCTTCTCCTCCGTGGACGAATACCACTCCAAGGTGACCTCTCTGCTGAAGGCTTCGGGCTCCGACATCAAGCCGCAGATTAGCATCATCAACTCTGACCAGGGCCTGGTGCAGGGTATCCAGGTGAAGGAAAACTTCAGCTCTGGCGACCTGCTGGGCTGGCTTCCGGAAGCGCTGGTCGTGGATGGTGTGGTGTCTGCTTCTAATAAGAACAGCGTCCTCAGCAGCAGCGATGAAACCACTGTGAAGTTTGGCGAGAAGGAAGTGAAGAACTCCGGTGGTTCTAAGATTTCTGCGAAGGATGTTCAGGACCGCGGTTTCCGTAACGTCATTCTTGACGTGAAGGAGAAGGACGGCGGTTACTCCGTGATGGTTTCCTTCGTCGCGAAGGAAATCATGAACACCGAGACCGCCTCGGCGGTCGACGCCTACCTGAACCAGGTCAAGCCTGAGGGCTCCGAGCTGAAGAAGGGCCTGGAGTCCTCGCAGGCGAAGGCATACGCTCCTTCCGCATCGACCCCCAGCGCGAAGGAAGAAGTGGGCCGTACCCTGACCTTTAGCGCTTCTTCGATTGAGGATTTGGGCAACGGTCTCAAGAAGCTGTTTGGTGCAGGTAGTACCGATCTCTCCGCTAGCCGTGAGGTAGTGGCGAAGGATAATAACTTCACCGTTCAGAAGAAGATTTCGGGTCTGCTGGACTGCGCGCTGCTGTGCTCCCCGAGCGGTGATGGCCTGACTCTGACCATCATGGACACCAACGATAAGTCCTACATGGTTGACCCCGAGGGTCGCGCTAGCTCCTCCCGTTCGGGCGGTAGCAGTACTCTCATCGCGGTTGACCGTGTTTCTTCGCGCCAGATCGAGATGAAGAGCATGAAGGTGGCTACCTCCCTGGGCCTGGACGGTTCCATGGAAGCACGTTTCCTCTACGCATTCCCGACCGCGGATGTTGCGGGCGCTGAGCAGAAGCTCAAGGACGTTTTCGCAGGCGGCGGCAATGACGAGACCGAGGTTCGTCAGGACGGCGACGCCACCATCGTGAGCGTGAAGGTTCGCGGTAAGGACCAGAACGAGTTCAACCAGCGTCTGAACGAATACCTGCCCGATTCGAAGGTGACCGTTACCCGCCCCGGCGGCTACCACCCCTTCGGCTCCGACTACACCGTGACCCCTGAGATCAAGCTCTCTTCGAAGCTGGGTAACTACTACGCAGCTCCCTTCGAGTTCACCTTCAAGGCGCCGACCTTCTCCTCGCTGGAGCAGCAGAAGGTAGATGCCGCGAACAGCATCGCGAAGAGCTCTCAGCACGTGCAGCTGAGCGTGAACGGTGGCGAGCTGAGCGTCAAGACCGACCGCGGTGTCAGCACCACCTCCGGTCTGACTGTTCCGGTGTCCGGTCTGAGCATGACTGACGTAATCGTGGATGCGGTTATTGTGGGTCTGCTACTGCTCATCCTGGTTCTGCTCTTCCTGTTCCGCAAGAAGATTGCGGCGGCTCGTGCGAAGGGCCGTGAGCGTCGTGCCGCTTCGGCTGCTGCGCTGGGTGCTGCGGCTGGTGTTGCGACCGGTTACGGCGCAACCCAGGCTGACGCACAGAATGGTTACCCGGCACAGGGCGGCTACGCTGCTCAGCCCGGTTACCAGGCACAGGGCGGCTACCCGGCTCAGAACACCGCCTACACTGCGGGTGATGATTCGCCGACTCAGGTGTTCACCCCGCAGCACGGCCTGAACTACGGTGAGAATGAACCGACCAAGGCAATGCCTGCGTATATCCCTCCGACTGAGCAGCCCGCTCAGCCGGTTCAGCCCGGTCAGACTGCTCAGCAGCCTGTACAGCCGAACCAGTTCGGTGCTGATGATGGTGACATCCTCCAGTAATCAGCTGTCTTTAGCACCTACGCTAGAGAACGCAATCTAGACTGGCTCCTGTGGCCCGTTGCCTCCTTCTTGGGAGGTGACGGGCCACAGCTGTATCTGCGGCTTGTCGCCGTTAGCGCCTGCTCCTAATACCCGCCTGGCACGGGTAGCAGAATGCTCGGCTCCTTCGAGCCCAGCAGGCTCATGGGGTTGATGTACTCGGCGTCCTTGCCGCTACCGTCTCCGCGGGCGCCTCCCTGGCGTACGCCCCAGTACAGGCACGGGGTGGAGCATCGCCGGTAGGGGCGCTCGCTGTCGCCGCCGGAGGCGGTGGCGACGGTGCCGATGACCTCACCGGCTGCAACCGTGGTGCCGACCGGGAGCGCCTCGTCCATGGGTTCGAAGGTGCTGCGCCGCCCGTCCGGATGCGCGATAACCAGCACTTTGCGGTTGACGACCGTGCCGCTGAAAACCACTTTTCCGGGTGCCGGTGCGTAGACGCGCCGGTCGTGTTCGGGTACGGCAAGGTCTACGCCGCGGTGCCCCGCGCTCCAGCGTTGGGCGGGCTTCTCAAAGGGGCGGATCACCCGCGGTCTGGATGCGGCGGTGGGGGAGCGGTAGCGTACTCGGCTCGCGGCGAGTTCAACGGTGTTGGGAGCCTTCGCAGCTGAGGCGGTGCCACCGGTAAAACCTGCCCCGCCCGTCAAGCCATCTCCACCCGCGCACACGAGCGCGCCCAGCAGGCAACACATCATCAGCGCCGCGTGCCGCAACGAGTTCTCTAAACTTTTCATGTTTTGCTTCATCTTCTGAGCACATCACGAATCGGCCCGCCCCGCAGGGCCTCGCGAAAAATTGTGGATAACTCCGCCCTTTGCGCCTTAAAATCCGTTATCCACAGTGCCCCCGCACACACCCGAACCGCCCGCACAGGTTTTAACCCTAATCCGGCGGATTAATCGCGGAATATACGGTACAATGTCGTATTGCAGTGTGCCTGCGCGGGTATTCTCCCTCTTCGAGGGGGCCGCACAGTACCACTGACGACGCGCGGCGTGAGCGGCATCCCCAGATAGGGAGCCGATAAGGGACCTTCGGTCCACCCACACGGGGTGGTTAGGGCCTGAGCTGAACGGGCAACCGTGAACGCTAACCGCCGCCAGGAAAAACTGATAACTACTATGCGCGCGTTGGGCTAGCCCGAATGGGAGGTCCGCGCGGCACCACAAAGGAGACGACATGCCCGTCGTAACTATGCGTGAAATGCTGGACTCCGGCGTTCACTTCGGTCACCAGACCCGCCGTTGGAACCCCAAGATGAAGCGTTTCATCCTGACCGAGCGCAACGGCATCTACATCATCGACCTGCAGCAGTCCCTCGCCTTCATCGACAAGGCATACGAGGCTGTTAAGTCGACCGTCGCACACGGTGGCAACATCCTGTTCGTGGGTACCAAGAAGCAGGCTCAGGAAGTTATCGCTGAGCAGGCAACCCGCGTGAACATGCCCTACGTGAACCACCGCTGGCTCGGTGGTATGCTGACCAACTTCAGCACCATCTCCAAGAGCATCGAGCGCATGAAGGAACTCGAGCAGATTGACTTCGACGATGTAGCAGGTTCTCGCTACACCAAGAAGGAACTGCTCCTCATGCGTCGCGAGTTCGAGAAGCTCGAGAAGACCCTCGGCGGTATCCGCAACCTGTCCAAGGTTCCCTCCCTCCTGTGGGTTGTTGACACCAAGAAGGAGCACCTGGCAGTTAACGAGGCTCAGAAGCTGGGCATCCCCGTTGTTGCTATCCTCGACACCAACTGCGACCCCGACGAGGTTGCTTTCCCGATCCCCGGTAACGACGACGCTATCCGCTCCGTCAACCTGCTCACCCGCGTGATTGCTGACGCAGTGGCAGCCGGCCTGATCGAGCGCAACGCTAAGAAGAACGGCAAGGCTGAAGCAGCTGAGGAGCCCATGGCAGCTTGGGAGCGCGAGCTCCTGGAGCAGCACGAGGCTGCACAGGCTGAAGAGGCAGCTAAGTAAGCTTTCTTAGCCCACTAAGCTTTATGCTTTGTGGCCCCCGCCCGTGGGGACCACGTTCGGACGGCGCCCGCCCTGACCTGGGCGCGGCGCCGTCCGCCATTTGTACCACCGGGATGTCATCCCGATTTATTACAGCAACACAAGGAGTTCACAATGGCGAACTACACCGCAGCAGACATCAAGGCACTGCGCGAGAAGACCGGCGCAGGTATGCTCGACGTCAAGAAGGCTCTGGACGAGGCTAACGGCGACCAGCAGAAGGCTGCCGAGATCATCCGCGTTAAGGGTCTGAAGGGCATCACCAAGCGCGAGGGTCGCGCAACCGCTGAGGGCCTGGTAGCTGCACGCGTTGAGAACGGCGTTGGCTACATGATCGAGGTCAACTCTGAGACCGACTTCGTGGCAAAGTCCGACCCCTTCATCGCTTTCGGCCAGAACGTGCTCGAGGCTGCTATTGCTGCTGACGCTTCCACCCTGGAAGAGCTGCAGGCTGCATCCTACGAGGGCAAGACCGTTGAGGAGCTGACCACCGACGCTGGTGCACTGCTCGGCGAGAAGATCGTTGTCCGCCGCGTTGCACGCGTTGAGGGCGAGAACGTTGCAGTTTACCTGCACAAGACCTCCAAGGACCTGCCCGCACAGGTTGGCGTTCTGCTGGCTGTCTCCGGTGAGAACACCGACGAGATTGCACACGACGTTGCAGTGCACATTGCTGCAATGAGCCCCAAGTACCTGGATTCCGAGTCCATCCCCGCAGACCAGATCGAGACCGAGAAGCGCGTTGCTCGCGAGACCGCAATCGCTGAGGGCAAGCCCGAGAAGATTCTGGACAAGATCGTTGAGGGTCGCCTGAAGGGCTTCTTCAAGGAGAACACCCTGCTGGATCAGGACTTCGCAAAGGACTCCAAGAAGTCTGTTGCACAGGTTCTGTCCGAGGCTGGCGCAACCGCAACCGCATTCGCACGTTTCCGCGTGGGTGCATAAGGACTCGTTGCAGTTCTGCCCTTCCGTATTGCGGGTTCCCGGTAAGGGAAATCGTATGAGGTTGGGATTATAGCCTGAAGCCGGGTAGTCACCAGTGGTGGCTACCCGGCTTTGCTGTATCCTTGATAAGGACTAGGCGGCAGGAGCCCGCCCAAATCACCCATAACAATCCATAGGTAAGCCACTGGAGGAACCATGACTGAAGCGAATCCCCGCCCGATGCACCGTGACGAGACCGGCCGCCGCCGCGTTTTGCTCAAGCTTTCCGGTGAGGTTTTTGGTGGCGGTGAAGTTGGCATTTCGACCGAGGTCGTGCGCAGCATCGCTAAGCAGATCGCCGCAACCGTTGGCGAGGTTGAGACCTCCATCGTGATTGGTGGCGGCAACTTCTTCCGTGGCGCTGAGCTTTCTCAGGCGGGTATGGACCGCTCCCGTGCAGACTACATGGGTATGCTCGGCACCGTGATGAACTCCCTGGCTCTGCAGGACTTCCTGGAGCAGGAGGGTATCGACACCCGCGTTCAGTCCGCAATCACCATGCCGCAGGTTGCTGAGACTTACATTCCTCGCCGCGCGATTCGCCACATGCAGAAGGACCGCGTCGTGATTTTCGGTGCTGGTGCGGGTCTGCCTTACTTCTCCACCGACACTGTGGCTGCGCAGCGTGCCCTGGAAATCCACGCGGACGAGGTGCTGGTCGCTAAGAACGGCGTGGACGGCATCTACACTGCTGACCCGAACAAGGACCCCAACGCTGAGCGTCTGTACAACCTCACCTACGATGAGGCTATGCAGCGCAACATCCGCGTGCTGGATCAGACCGCGTTCTCCCTGTGCCGCGACAACAACGTGACCATGCGCGTGTTCGGCATGCAGGGCGAGGGTAACGTGACCCGCGCAATCCTGGGCGAGAAGATGGGTACCCTCGTTACTCGCTAACACCTAAATTTTAGGTTGGGGCGTGCGGAACGCCCCCTCTGATTGTGACCGTGCTCGATAGCGCGGACTTATTCTGGACGGTACCGCGCGGGTAAGCGCTAAAACTCGCTTATGCCCGCCGGTACCGTCTAGACTTATATCAAATACGACGTTCTGCCTCTTTCCCGCCGACTTCGCGTTATTCCTAAGGTTTTTGCCTCGGATGCGCCGCGGACCGGTGGGGAATCATGAGGGCTGAGCGAACGCCCACCGACAATTCTGGCACCCCAGAATTCCGACAAAGGAGATCCTTTCGTGATCGAAGAAATCCTTGCCGAAGCCGGCGAGAAGATGGAAAAGACCATCGAAGCAACCAAGACTGAGTTCGCTAAGGTCCGTACCGGTCGTGTGAACCCTGCAATCTTCAGCGGCCTGACCGCAGAGTACTACGGTGCACCGACCCCGCTGCAGCAGCTGGTGTCCTTCAACGTTGAGGACGCACGTACTGTCAAGATTGTTCCCTTCGACGTGACCGCACTGGCAGCTATCGAGAAGGCTCTGCGTGACTCCGACCTGGGTGTTAACCCCAGCAACGACGGTGCAGCTATCCGCGTTGTCATGCCCGAAATGACCGCTGAGCGCCGTAAGGAATACACCAAGCTGGTCAACCACAAGGCTGAAGAGTCCCGCGTTTCCATCCGTAACGTTCGCCGCCACGCTAAGACCGCTATCGACAAGCTGGTCAAGGACAGCGAAATCGGTGAGGACGAAGGCACCCGCGCCGAGAAGGAACTGGACGCACTGACCAAGAAGCACATCGACCAGGTCGACGCACTGTACAAGCACAAGGAAGCTGAACTGCTCGAGGTCTAAACCCCAAATGAGTGCACGCAAAGAAGCGAAAGAAGAGAGAGGCGCACAGCCGGCTCCACAGCAGAGCCCGCAGACGGCGGTAACCCCCGTGAAGTCGCGTAGCGCCAAAGCAGGCCGTAACCTGCCCGCCGCCATTAGTGTGGGCGTCGGTTTCGGCGTGCTATTGGTGCTGGGCCTGATTTACCAGCCGATTTTTGTGGCGCTTGCAGCTGCCGCGGCTGGCCTGGGCGCCTGGGAAATTGGGCACGTGCTCAACACCCGCCGCGGCTACGGCATCCCGGAATACCTGCTGGGTGCCCTGTCTGGCGCGATTGTGGTGGTGTCCTTCCTGTTCGGTTTTACCGGGCTGGGCATCGCCCTGGCGGTGAGCCTGCTGGCGCTGCTGCTCTCTTCTGCTCTCGTGCGTGCTGACCGTCAGGTTTCGTTGGGTAAGTCCTTGGGCGGTAGCGCCCTCGCACTGCTGTGGGTGCCGCTGATGCTGGGCATCGCCATGGTCTACTTCCAGGCGGACCACGGCGAGCGCGGCGTCCTCATGATTCTGCTGATGGCAATCTGCAATGACACGTTCGGCTTTATTGCCGGCGTGAATTGGGGTAAGCACCCGATGGCGCCGAAGATCTCCCCGAAGAAAAGCTGGGAGGGCCTGGCTGGTTCCTTCGTCGGTTCGGCGGTGGTTGGTGCTATCGCGTTGGCGGTCATGGGTTCGCCCTGGTATTGGGCTATTCCGTTGGCGGCGGTCATGGTGGTCGCTTCGACTGCCGGTGACCTGGTCGAGTCCGTGTTCAAGCGCCGTATGGGTGTGAAGGACATGTCGAATATCCTGCCCGGTCACGGCGGCATGATGGATCGCCTAGACTCGATTCTTTTCGCTGCGGCGGCTGGCTGCCTGATTTTCCGGTTTATTATGCCGCTCTAAAGCCTGAAGCTTTTATCGCTTATGGAGGCGGGGCGTCTCTTTCCCACGAGTGGGGGAGGGGCGCCCCGCCTTTGCTGTACCCCGATGCATCAGAGGTGTAGGGGACTATATCTAAGACACCGCCCGCCCACCTTGCACCAGGTAGCCTGCGCATTGGTATTCTTAAAGTTCAATCGTCGAGAGGAGCCCACCTTTGGCAAGCACCACCCGCGGAGGCGGATTTGCCCGTGCAGCAGAAACCGAACCCGGCTACAAGCGCAGTGAAGTAGACCGCCTGTTCACCCGCCTCGCCGAGGACTACGAGAAGCTCAGCGGAGCCGCTGAACTGCCCGAAGACCTCTACACCTCCCGACGAATCCGCCAGGTCGTCTTCCGTGAAGAACCCGGCGGCTACCAGCTGGACGTGGTCGACCGCGCCCTCGAAAAGATTGAGGAACGCTTCGCCAAGCTCGAACGCAGCCGCTACATCGAGGCGTACGGCCTGGACAACTGGGAACGCTCCCTCGTAGAGACCGGCGAGCTGCTCGCGGGCCGCCTGGAACGCCCCGCCGGTGAGCGTTTCCGCCGCCCCAGCAAGCGCCGCCACATGGGCTACTTCGTCGGTGATGTGGACGCCATCTGCGACCGCGTGTACGCCCAGCTCAACAGCGAGGAGCCGCTGGACCCCTCCGTGGTGCGCCACGCAAAGTTCCGCCCCGCCTCGGGCACCGTCAGCTACGAGGAATCCCAGGTGGACGCTTTCCTGGACCGCTGCATTGAGCTACTGCAGGATCTGCTCTAAAACGTTACGTGTTGAATCCCCCGCCCCGTACCAGGGTGGGGGATTCTTCTATGCCGAGTCCCTCTCTGCTGAGGCCTTCTAAGATGAGAGGCGGCGCCAGTACCCGGACGTACCCGCGAGCTCATGAGACACTAGAACCATGAAGTTTGGATCCTCAGCACGCGTCGGCGGCAGCCGCGACCGCCTCACCGACGCCCTCACAGAACTCACCCGCGCACCGCAGCGCGTCACCCTCCTCGGCTCAACCGGCTCCATCGGCACCCAAGCCATGGAAGTCATCGACCACCTCGCCGCGCTCAAGGGCACCAGCGCCTCCGCCGACGACGCACCGCTGAAGGTCGTCGCCCTCTCCGCAGGCTCCCGATCCCTCGAACTGCTCGCACGCCAGGCAGTGCACGTGCGCGCCGAACTGGTCGCCACCAGCGGCACCGCAGACGACGCGCAGCGCCTCCGCGACCTCATCGAGGCGGCAGCCTCCGAAGCAGGCGCCACCGGCTACACCCCCCAAATCGCCCACGGTCCCGAAGCATCCGTACAGGCGGCAGCACACCCGGCAGACACCGTCCTCAACGGCATCACCGGCTCCATCGGCCTGGAACCGACCCTCACCGCCCTCAACAGCGGCTACCGCGTGGCACTGGCCAACAAGGAATCCCTCATCGCAGGCGGCCCGCTCGTACGCGCCGCCGTCGACGCATCCCCCCTGAACACTCCCATGGTGCCCGTCGACTCCGAGCACTCCGCCCTCGCGCAGGCGCTCGCCTCCGGAACCGACGCAGAAATCGACCGACTCATCCTCACCGCATCGGGCGGACCGTTCCGCGGCTACAAGCGCGAACAGCTACACGACGTGACCCCCGCGCAGGCGCTCGCACACCCCACCTGGGACATGGGCCTGGTCGTCACCACCAACTCGGCAACCATGGTCAACAAGGCACTCGAAGTGCTTGAGGCACACCACCTGTTCGGCGTGGACCTGGACCGTATTGACGTGGCGGTTCACCCGCAGTCCGTCGTACATTCCATGGTGCAGTTCGTGGACGGATCGACCATTGCGCAGGCGTCCCCGCCGAGCATGGTTCTGCCCATCGCTCTGGGTCTGACCTGGCCGCACCGTATCCCCGGTGCCGTGCCTGCTTGTGACTGGTCGAAGGCGGCATCCTGGACTTTTGAGCCGCTGGACGAGGAAGCATTCCCCGCCGTGCGCATGATCAAGGACGCCGGTAAGGTCGGCGGCACCCACCCGGCAGTGTTCAACGCCGCCAATGAGGAAGCCGTGGCAGCATTCCATGCGGGCGCGATTCGCTTTACCGACATTGTCGATTCGGTCGCACGCGTGCTGGAGGAGCACACCGGCAGCGCTGAGGCTGTTTCTGACGCTGATTTGACGCTGGAGGCTGTGCTGAACGCGGAGCGTTGGGCTCGCGTTCGCGCGAATGAGCTGCTGGGTATGACCGGACGCTAAATCGCTTCTGCGGTGCGGTGTTCGTCCTCGTTCCTACAGGGGCACCCGCCCTCGCTTCGCTTCGGGCACCCTGATGTCACTTTCGGACGACACCGCCCCTCCACATGCACGCTAGGCTACCGGAGGTGGCGCGCCGTGTTTTCCGGAAGCGCCCTCAGGGTGTCACACGGACGCTCTCCGATGCGGAGCGAGGAGAGGGCGGAGCGTCCGGGTGACGGGTGCCCCTGCGTAGGCGCGGAGGAAACATGCGGCGTGCCTCCCCAAACGCTATGGTGCAGAATGAGGACGAACACCGCCCCCTCCAGTCGTATCCCGGAGGAAATATGCGGCGCGCCATCCCCACCAGCGGGGCGAGGATAAACACCGTCCCCCTTGCCTCCCCTCCCGGCGCATAGTAGGCTAGTGTTCAAAATATGTTCTCTCAAGGGCAAACAACGTTGAGCCCCTGAACGAGCGGACAAAGATGCAGCTATATTTCACGAGGAAGTGCCCACCTATGCGTCGACAGAACACCCTACGAACCCTCGCCGGGGCTCTACTCCCGCTAACCCTGCTGCTTAGCTCCTGCGCATCCGGGCAGCCTAGTGCCGACTCCTCGGCTTCCGCTAACGCTGAGAAGGCGTATAGCGCCTCCAAGAGCCCCGATAGTCAAGCTATCGAAAAAGTAGAGAACCTCGCCTCACTTTCTGACAACGTTGCCCGTGCCTACCAGCGTTCCCTGAGCCAGTGCATGACTGAACGAGGATTCCCGAACTACAAGGTTCCTGCCGGAAAAACTGAAATCTCGCTGCTTCTGCAGGCTGATATTGAACCTCTCACCGTTGCGGACGCCCGCGCTCGCGGATACGAAGAGCGCTACTCTTTGGCTACTACAGCACTGGAAGAGCAGAGCCGTACTATGAGCGAAGCCGAAATGCAGGCTCTTTACGGCACCGAAGGAAAGGGCGGTTGCCAACAAGAAGCCACCCGCGCAGTCTTCGGTTCAGAAGAATCCCGTGCGACCATAAAAAAGGTCTACGTCACTGCGGTTCACTACCTCAACAACGACGCAATCTTCAAAGACCTTGGGCCTGCCACCGAGAAGTGGGCACAGTGCATGAAGGAACGCTTCGGGGGAGACTACACCACGCCGGTTATGGCTCGCGAACAGTACCGCCAGAACAACCAAGACACCCACGAACTGGCAATCAACGATGCGACCTGCCGTGAAGCAACCGGGCTAGATGCCGAACAGCGAAAGATTGCTATCGCTTACCTGAGTTCTTTCCTCGAAAAGGAGCAGGGCCTCATCGAACAGGTGACCACCGCCAAGAAAACCGCTGAAGAAAACGCCCGAAAGATTCTGAGCTAATCCTGCGGACTAATCAGACCGGGCTATCCAGACCGGACTAACCAGGAACAGGCGTACAGAGTAGCTACAACAGCTACACCTCGCCACAGCGTATTGTGCCCGGCACGTATCCCCGTGCCGGGCACAAACTAACCCCACACGGCATCGCCGCCTAAGCCCAAACGGCACAGACAACAGCGTTCCCGTACGCGCACCCAAAGAAGGGACCCCATGAGCGCCACCCCCAACCGTCAGAAGAAAACCCTCTGGCTCTACGGCATTATCGCCTTGCTCCTCATCATCACCGTGGGTACGCTCATCAGCGCCCAAAACATCAAAACCACCGCCCAAAAAGACGCGGAAGCGGCACCCCCGGACCCCTCCACTATCACCGCCACGGTCACCCGCGAGAAACTGCGCACCACCGTGCCCCTGACCTGCACCGCGAACTACGCCACCTCAACCCCGCTACGTTACAGCGGCGAAGGGCAGTACACCGCAATCACCATCAAACACGGTGACACCGTCGGCAACGGAACCCTCATCGCAGAAGTCAACGGTGAACCTCTCATCACCCTCACCGGCGGCTTCGCGCTCTACCGCGACCTCAAACTCGACGATAGCGGCCCCGACGCTGCACTCCTCAACGAGGCACTGACTGCCATGGGACGTCAGGGCCCGCAGCCCGCGCGCATCACCGAAGACACCTACGAGGCTCTCAACAACCTCCTCGACAGCCTCGGCTACGCGCACGTCAAGACTGACCAGCCCATTCCCTCCCGATACTTCCTCATCATCAACCGTGCCGGACTCGTCACCGGCAACCCCCGCGCAACCGGCGCTATCGCAGATGGCCCCGTAGCCACCATCGCAGAAGGTAGCAAGACCCTCAGCTGCACCGGAACCACCGGCAGGCTCACCCCCGAAGCCCGTAGCGGCCAGAAGGTAACCGTGCCCTCCCTCGGTGATACTGAGTACGTCGCAACCCTCGGATACAAGAACACCACCGAAGCCGCAGGTGCCGCAGGCAACAGCCAGGCCGGTCGCCAGGCCAATGGCGCAGAAGGTGCGGCTGGCTCCAACCTCAACGGTGCAGCCGGTGCGGCAGGAAGCACCGAAGGGGAACGCATCCTCACCCTCGACGTAGGGGATAAGGCGGACAGCCTCCGAGGCGCCGTCAACGCGGAACTCACCCTCGAAGAAACCCCCGACGCGCACCTGGTCGTGCCCTCATCGGCGCTCTACACCCGTGACGGACAGACCCGAGTCATCGTGCTCGGCCCCGAAAGCTCCAACGGATCGAAGGCCCGTGAAGAACGTGAGGTAACCGTTACCGTCATCAGCAACGCCAACGGCAAGAACGCCGTCACCGGTGACCTGCACGAAGGCGACAGCGTCAAAATCATGCGCGAGAAAAAGTAGGGAGTAGCCATGACTGACTCCCGCGCCGCTCACGCGCACCCACCAGCCTATAGCGTCGATATTCAGGGAGTGTCCCAGCACTTTATGCAGGGTGACACTCGAATTGACGTGCTCAAAAATATTGACCTGAAAGTCCGCTACGGAGAAGTCGTCGCAATCCTGGGACCGTCCGGCAGCGGCAAATCAACCCTGCTGAACATCCTCGGTCTGCTCAGCACGCCCGCCTCCGGCAGCTACCTGCTGGACGGTACAGACACCGCAACCTTCAACGCGGCACAGCGAGCTGAAGCGCGCCTGGACAGCATCGGTTTCGTCTTCCAGGCGTTCCACCTCATCGAGCATAAGAACGTGTACCGCAACGTTGAGCTACCGCTCATCTACCGTGGCGTGCCCAAAGCGGAACGAACGCAACGTGTTGCGGATACTCTCGCCCTGCTGGGGCTGAGCCACCGAACGGATGCCCCCATCACCACTCTCTCAGGCGGTGAAAAGCAGCGTGTAGCTATTGCTCGTGCGCTCATTGGGGAACCAGCGTTGCTGCTCTGTGATGAGCCGACCGGCTCGCTGGATGAAGAGCTCACCCGCGAAGTCATTGACCTGCTCCGCGAATGTACGGGTGACCAGCAAAGCACGATTGTGATTACTCACGACCCGCTCGTGGCGGAGCACTGCGACCGGGTGCTACGTATGCACGAGGGGCAGCTCATCGAGCAGGATGCACAGCGGCAGGAAGAAACGACCGCCCGCGCGTCTCTGAACCTGCCTAGCTTTGCTGAGGAGCAAATATCTAAGCCGCAGAGCAGTGGTCGTGCACCCTGGGCGCGCGCCTCCCTCAAAGAAGCCTGGGACGCTACCGTGCACCGGGTGAGGCGCAATATCTTCACCATGCTTGGTGTGGTTCTGGGTATCGCTTCGCTCGTGCTGACCGTTGGTCTGACCGCCACCATTTCTGGGCAGCTGGCTGACAGCTTCGATATTTTTAGGGCTAAGCACCTGACGATAAGCTCGACCCGAACCGAATCCATGAGCCGGGCTGAACTATTGAGCCTGGCGGCAAGTGAGAACTACCGGCGTGTTAGCCAGCTGAACGGAGTGACCGGTACCGCGCTGGTGGATCAGCTCTATGAATCCGCGGATATTCAGCGCGGTCCAGACAACTTTGGTGAGCGCGGTGCTAACGTGACGGCTGCCGTCCTTGCGGCAACCCCCAGCATCTTTAGCGTGCAGGGTCATGAACTGGTGTGGGGTCGCACTTTCGACGAGGGGCATGTGGAGCGGAACGATAAGGTCGTGGTGCTCAGCGAAAGCGTGATGCGCCAGCTCGGGCTACCCTATAGCCCCGGAGTTACGGTCTATATTCACGATGAGCCGTACACTGTCATCGGTGTGGTGCGGGAGAATCCCTCGCTGACTCTGTCGTACGGTTCGGTCTACCTGCCTCTGGGCGCGAAGCCTGGTGCCGATGTTGAAGAGGCGCAGCCCGCTGCCGGTGGCGGTGCCGTTGCGGCGCAGACCGGTAAGCGTTCCACTCAGATTGTGGTGAGTACTGTTGCAGGTGCCGCAAACCAGATTGCGGAGGAAGCACCGTACGCGCTCTCGCCGGAACGTCCCGCCCTGTATAGCGTGAGTGTGCCGCCGGAGCCGAAGACCCTTCGTGAGGCTGTCGACCAGCAGCAACGCACCATGCTTCTTGCGATGAGCGTTATTACCCTCGTGATTGGTGCGATGGGCATTATGAATACGTTCCTGGTTGCGGTGATGGAGCGTCGCCGTGAGGTTGGTTTGCGTCTGGCTATTGGTATGCGCCCTTCGGGTATTCTGCTACAGTTCTCGGCGGAGGCGCTGCTGACCGGCATCCTGGGCGCTGTGGCTGGTATTGTGCTGGCGGTTAACGGCATCTCGATTGTGTCTTTGATGAACCGTTGGACGCCGATTATTAGTGCCGACACTATCCTGCTGGGTCTGGGCGCTGGTGCGCTGGTTGGTGTGTTGGCTGGTCTGTACCCGGCGGCGAAGGCTTCGCGTATTGATCCGGCACAGACCCTGGCGGCCGGATAGTCTCGTTGAGTAGGGGCGGAGGGGCGGTGTCGTCCGAAAGTGACATCAGGGTGCCCGAAGCGAAGCGAGGGCGGGTGCCCCTGTAGGAACGAGGACGAACACCAGCCCATCCTCATCTATCCCAGACAAACCCCACCCAAACCAGCCCCTCCAGAAAGCGGGGGAGGGCGCCTTCACAGGCTAAGCGAGTATCCTAGAAGCTTCGTATCCCCGAACCGAAACGAGAAAAAGCGTGGAAATCCTGCTGTACGCTGTGGGCATTATCCTTATGGCAATCGCTATTGCCGTCTCGATTGCCCTGCACGAGGTGGGGCATCTGGTGCCCGCGAAGCTATTCAATGTGCGCGTCCCGCAGTACATGATTGGCTTCGGTAAGACCGTGTTCTCTTTCCGCCGCGGCGAGACTGAGTACGGTTTCAAAGCGATTCCGTTGGGCGGTTACATTTCGATGATTGGCATGTACCCGCCGAGCCCTGCTGAGGTGAAGGAGCACCATGAGGAGGGCCATTCGGGCAGTACCAGCCCGTTTGCGTCCATGGCTGAGGAGGCGCGTGCGGCGGATGCTGAGCGCCTGAAGCCCGGCGATGAGGACCGCCTGTTCTATAAGTTGCCGGTGCTCAAGCGCATGGTGATTATGCTGGGCGGCCCGACCATGAACCTGCTGATTGGTGTGGTGTGTACTGCCGTGCTGATTTGTGGTTTTGGTACGGCGCAGGTGACGAATAAGGTGTCGGCGGTGTCTGAGTGCGTGCCGAGCGTGAATGTCACTCATGATTCGATTAGCTATGGCGAGTGTACGGATAAGTCCACTCCGTCGCCTGCGAAGGCTGCTGGTGTGCAGGTGGGTGACCGTGTGGTTGCTGTGAATGGCGCGTCGACGGGTTCGTGGGAGGCTGTGTCTTCGGCGATTCGTGCGGCGGGTTCTCACCCGAGCACTTTGACGGTGGAGCGTAATGGTCAGCGTCTGGATTTGTCGGTGACTCCGGTTGAGATGATCCGCCCGGTTTCTGATGGTAAGGGCCAGTATGCGCGTGCTGCGGATGGTTCGATTGCGACGACTCGCGGCGGTTTTGTGGGTGTTTCGCCGTCGAGTGAGTTGGTACCTGGTTCTATTACTGAGGTGCCTGCGATGGTGGGCGATACGCTCTCGCGTGTGGGTTCGTCGATGCTTTCGTTGCCGCAGCGTGTGTGGGAGTTGACGGTGACTTTGGTGACTGGTGGTGAGCGTAGTGTTGAGTCGCCGGTGTCTGTGGTTGGTGTGAGTCGTATTGCCGGTGAGGTGACGGCTACTGACCGTATTGATGTGAAGGCGAAGGCTGCGATGTTGGTCTCGCTGGTGGCGAATATGAATTTGATGCTTTTTGCGTTTAATCTGATTCCGCTTCTGCCTCTGGATGGTGGCCACGTGTTGGGTGCACTCTGGGAGGGTGTGCGTCGTTTCTTTGCACGTTTGACTGGGCGTAAGGATCCGGGTCCGTTTGATCCGGTGAAGTTGTTGCCGTTGACGTATGTGGTGGCGGGCGCGTTTATTGTGATGTCTGTCATTCTGATTGTGGCGGATATTGTTAAGCCCATCACCCTGTTTTAGTGTGTTGTTGCACGCGGTAAGGGTACCCGTATTAGTGCTTTCTTTCGCGTCAGTGGCACAATAAAAAGTTGAACGAAGGATGCGTCGTACGTCCTTCATAACCCATGTATGGAGGAAAACCTTGTCGGTCAGCCTTGGTATGCCGAAGCCCGCTCCCGCGGTTCTGTCCCCGCGTCGTAAGACCCGCCAGTTTAAGGTGGGTTCTGTCGGTGTTGGTTCTGAATCTCCGATTTCGGTGCAGTCGATGACGACCACTAAGACCCACGACATTGGTGCGACTCTGCAGCAGATTGCTGAGTTGACCGCTGCCGGTTGCGATATTGTGCGTGTGGCGTGCCCGACTGATAAGGATGCGGAGGCTCTGCCCATTATTGCGAAGCAGTCCCGTATTCCGGTGATTGCTGATATTCACTTCCAGCCGAAGTACGTGTATGCGGCTATTCAGGCTGGTTGCGGTGCTGTGCGTGTGAACCCGGGTAATATCCGTAAGTTCGATGACCAGGTGAAGGAAATCGCTCAGATGGCTTCGGACCACGGCGTTTCTCTGCGTATTGGTGTGAATGCTGGTTCGCTGGATAAGCGTCTGTTGGAGAAGTACGGTAAGGCTACTCCGGAGGCTCTGGTTGAGTCTGCTGTGTGGGAGGCTTCGCTCTTTGAGGAGCACGGTTTCCGTGATTTCAAGATTTCTGTGAAGCATAATGACCCTGTGGTGATGGTGGAGGCGTACCGTCAGCTGGCTGAGCGCGGTGACTGGCCCCTGCACTTGGGTGTGACTGAGGCTGGTCCGGCGTTCCAGGGCACTATTAAGAGCTCGGTGGCGTTCGGTACTCTGCTGTCTCAGGGTATTGGCGATACTATTCGCGTGTCGCTGTCTGCTCCTCCGGTTGAGGAGGTGAAGGTGGGCACCAAGATCCTGGAGTCGCTGAACCTTCGCCCCCGCAAGCTGGATATCGTGTCTTGCCCGTCGTGTGGTCGTGCGCAGGTGAATGTGTGGGAGCTTGCTGAGAACGTGACTAAGGGCCTGGAGCACATGAAGGTTCCGCTGCGTGTTGCCGTGATGGGTTGCGTGGTGAATGGCCCGGGTGAGGCTCGTGAGGCTGACCTGGGTGTTGCGTCCGGTAACGGTAAGGGCCAGATTTTTGTGAAGGGTGAGGTCATTAAGACTGTGCCTGAGGATCAGATTGTTGAGACTCTGATTGAAGAGGCGACCCGTATTGCTGCTGAGATGGAGGCTTCGGGCGAGTATGTTCCCGAGGGTTCCCCGGCTGTTTCGGTGAGCTAGTTAGCTTTTGTGCGCGGAGGCGCCCTGGTGAGGGCGCCTCCGCGCTTTTCCGGTTATGTCCGGTTATGGTGGTGGCAGGCTTGGTGCTTGCCGCTGCCGGTTGTGGCCGCCTGATTCGGCTACTTTTTCGGGGGTGCGTGTCCCCGTGTTTTCACTTATTTTTGTCGCTCATTCTCTATCACTCAACAGGTCATGTTCACTCTTTTTTCTCGCCGCCGTAAGGCTAATCGTGCCCGGCGTGCTGCTGTTTCGTCGATGGATTCTTCCCCTATGCCTGATCGCGTGAAGGAACACGTTTTTGCTCTGGATGCTCGGTGGTGCGATGAGCTGGAGGAGGTCCTGTTCAGTGACCCGGTCCCGAATCTGTACTCCATTGAGCATTATTTGGCGTGCCCTCTTCCGGTGAGGTCCCCGCGTATTCCGCTGCACTACTATCAGGGTTTTGTGGGTTGTGAGCGTGACGGGCAGCTGTGCTGTGTGCTGTTGCTGGGTTCGAATGTGGTGCCGGTGCGGCTGTGCGGTGCCGCTGTTGAACACGTCGCGGTTGAACACGCTGAACACGATGTGGATTCTCACGTTGCTGAAGCGGTGGAAGCTACCACCCTGGACACTGCGGCGCTGGATGCTACGGCGCTCGCGCATCGTGACGCGCTGGCTCAGCTACTACTGCAGGTGGGTTCTCGCCTGGATTCTATGTTCGGTGAGAGCGCCTTCGTGATGCCCCTGTGGACGCGCATGCAGGAGCTGTGTGAGCAGACTCGCGGCGGTAAGAGCCCGCTACTGCAGATGCTGCAGCCGAGCCTGGGTGACGGTTGCGATCACCGTGCGCGGGTTCTGTCGGAGCGTCCCATTCAGCCGCTGCTGTATCTGCCGCCGGAGAAGGACCTCGCCCGCTTCTACGAGGCGGACCTTCCTGAGCTACCGGCGCACCTGCCCGCGCCCTTCAAACCTGCCGAAGCCCCCACCGGTGCTGTCCAATTCAGCGGTGAGGCTGCCGGGTATGCGCGCCTCGCCACCTCCGCGGACCTGGGGGAGCTTCTGCCAGCCGCAGCCGCCATGTTCACCGAGGAGGTCGGCTTTGACCCGATTGCCCGCTACGGGGAGGGCTATGCGGCGCGCCTGCGCACGCTCATCGCCGGTCAGCGCTGCGCCATTGTCACCGATGTGAATGGGCGGGTTATCTTCAAAGCGGATGCGGGCATCGTGAACCTGGACGCCGCACAGGTGCAGGGCGTGTGGCTGCATCCGGACTACCGCGGCTACGGTCTGGCTAAGCCGTTCTTTGCCGCCGCCGCGCAGATTCTGCAGCGCTACTACCCGCATTTGAGCCTGTACGTGAACGACTACAACGCCCGTGCGCTCGCCATGTACCGGGGGACCGGTTGGGAGCAGATTGGGCAGTTCTCGACCATCATTTTTGAGCGCTAAACACGCCGAATCCTAAAACGCTATAAAATTAAAGACGACTGTGCCTATTTACGGCTCACCCGGTGAGCCTCGGGCACCCTACCTAAACCTATCGACCTTTCAAGGAGAATCGTGGTACTTCGCCTTTCCAACCTCTTCGTGCGCACTCTGCGCGAGGACCCCGTAGACGCTGAGGTCGCCAGCCACAAGCTGCTGGTCCGCGCCGGTTACATCCGCCGCGCAGCCCCCGGCGTGTACACCTGGCTGCCCCTGGGCCTGAAGGTACTGCGCAAGGTCGAGAACATCATCCGCGAAGAGATGGACGCCATTGGCGCGCAGGAAGTTCACTTCCCCGCACTGCTGCCCCGCGAACCCTACGAAGCAACCAACCGCTGGGATGAGTACGGCGATAACCTCTTCCGCCTCAAGGACCGCAAGGGTGCAGACATGCTGCTGGCACCCACCCACGAGGAAATGTTCACCCTGCTGGTCAAGGACCTGTACTCCTCCTACAAGGATTTGCCGGTTTACCTGTACCAGATTCAGACCAAGTACCGCGATGAGGCGCGCCCCCGCGCGGGCCTGCTGCGCGGCCGCGAGTTCGTCATGAAGGACTCCTACTCCTTCAACATTGACGATGAGGGCCTGAACGAGGCGTACATGGCGCACCGTGCCGCCTACCAGCGCATCTTCGAGCGCCTGGGCCTGGAGATTGTCATTGTGACCGCACAGTCCGGCGCGATGGGTGGCTCCCGCAGTGAAGAGTTCCTGCACCCGACCCCCATCGGTGAGGACACCTTCGTGCGTTCCGCGGGCGGATACGCGGCAAACGTTGAGGCCGTCACCACCGTGGTTCCCGAGGAAATCGAAATCACCGAGGACACCCCGGCGGCAATCGTCGTGGACACCCCCGACTCCGCCACCATTGAGACCCTGGTGGAGCGCATGAACGAACTGCACTCCGAGGTTACCGGCGGCACCCTGGAAGCTTCGCAGACCCTCAAGTGCTTCCTCGGCACCGTCATCACCCCCTCCGGCGAGCGCAAGGTCTTCGCCGTGGGCGTTCCCGGCGACCGTGCCGTGGACCTGGGCCGCGCTGAGGTCAACATCGGTGCCCTGCTGGGCATCGGCGGCGAGGTTGAGGTTGAGGCGGCCAGCGAGGAGGATCTGAAGGCATACCCGCAGCTGGTCAAGGGCTACGTTGGCCCCGGCCTGAGCCTGGACGCGCCCCTGTTCGGTGCGCACACCGAGGACGAGGATGCGGTAGCTTCCGCAACCGGCATTCCCTTCTTCGTTGACCCCCGCGTGGTGCGCGGTACCCGCTGGGTGACCGGCGCAAACGAAGAGGGTAAGCACGTGGCGAACCTGGTCTTCGGCCGCGACTTCACCGCCGACGGCGTGATTGAGGCGTGCGAGGTGCGTGAAGGCGACCCGGCACCGGATGGCTCCGGTGAGCTGGTGGCAGCCCGCGGTATCGAGATGGGCCACATCTTCGCCCTGGGCCGCAAGTACGCTGAGGCACTGGGCCTGAAGGTCCTGGATCAGAACGGCAAGCTGCAGACCGTGACCATGGGCTCCTACGGTGTGGGCGTGACCCGCGCACTGGCCGCTATCGCCGAGGGCAACCACGACGAGAAGGGCCTGATCTGGCCGCGTAACCTGGCACCGGCAGACGTGCATATCGTCATCACTGGCAAGGACGCAGCATCCCACGAGTACGCTGAAGAGCTCAGCGCATCCTTGGAATCCGCCGGCCTGCATGTCATGCTGGATGACCGCCCGAAGACCAGCCCCGGCGTGAAGTTCGGCGACGCCGAGCTGCTGGGTGTGCCCACCATCCTGGTGATTGGTCGCGGCTTCAAGGACGGCGTGCTGGAGCTGAAGGACCGCCGCAGCGGTGAGGCTCGCGAGGTGTCCGTCGAGAACGCGGTGGCTGAGGTCATCGCTGAGGTGCGCGGCGTCTAAGGCACGCCACTAGCCCGCAAAAACGTAAAACCGTCGCCACCTGCCCTACCTCCCAGGAGGTGGGGCAGGGTAGCGGCGGAAGAATGAAAGAAGAGAACTATGGCATACAAGCCGAAGCGTTCTGGCTCTAAGAAGAGCGCCCCGAATGCGCGCGCTCGCCGTGCCGCATCCCGCGTGGCGAATGGTGTGAACGCTCCCCGCACTCGCGTTGAGAGTGAGCCCGTGGTGGAGGCACCGGTGCGCGTGGGTACCCGTGCGATCCGTGAGGAAGAGGTTGCCGAGGCGATTGCCCCGGTTATCTCCGAGTTCTCGCTGGTGCTGGAGGGTCTGAAGATTTCGGGCCCGGCGGCGAACCGCACCGTGAAGATTACGGTGGACTACACCGCTGAGCGTACCGATTCGCTGTCGCTGGATTCCCTCGCGGAGATTTCCGGTGCGATTTCGAGTGCCCTGGACCGTGCGGATGAAAACGACGAGTTCTTCCCCTACGAGCTGGAGGTGTCCTCGCCGGGTGCTACCCGCGCCCTGACCGAGCGCCGCCACTGGGAGCGTGCCCGTACCCGCCTGATTGCGGTCACCGCACCCGACGGCACCGAGTACCTGGCGCGTCTGCACGAGGTGCAGGATGAGGGTCCGGTGCTGGCTCGTAAGAAGAACACGAAGAAGGGTCAGAAGGAGTCGTACCACGAGCCGAGCTTGCTTCCGTGGGAAAATATTGCTTCTGCTCACGTCGAGATTGACTTCAATTCGCCCGCTGAGCCGGTAGAATAGAGTTATTAAAGCTTCAGGCACGGGGTGCTCCGTGCCAGGTATATACCGTTCGGGAGCCGGGGCGCACTAAGCGTCCCGGCGCCGTGCTAACTGGGAAAGGCTGAAAAGCGTGGAGGATATTAAAACTATTGACCTGGGCGCACTGCGCGCATTGGCGAAGCAGCGCTCTCTCGTCATGGAGGAGCTCTTCACCCTGGTTGAGAACGCCCTGCTGCTCGCGTACATGAAACAGCCCGGCGCTATTAAGGGCTCTCGTGCCGTCATCGACCACACCACCGGCGAGTTCGTCATTCTGGCTCCTGAGCTTGATGAGGATAACCAGAAGATTGACGAGTTCGACGATACCCCGAACAACTTTGGCCGTATCGCTGCCGCAACCGTCCGTCAGGTGCTCTCGCAGCGTCTGCGTGACGCTGAGGACGCATCCGTTCTGGGTGAGTTCAAGGATCGTGAGGGCACCCTGGTGTCCGGCGTGATCCAGCAGGGCAACAACCCGCGTATGGTTCAGGTTGACCTGGGCACCGTTGAAGCTGTTCTGCCCAGCAACGAGCAGGTTCCGGGCGAGAAGTACCCGCACGGCTCCCGCCTGCGCGCCTACCTGGTTGAGGCTCGCCGCGGCCCCAAGGGCCCCTCGATTGTGGTTTCTCGTTCGCACCCGAACCTGGTTCTGCGCCTGTTCGAGCACGAGGTTCCCGAGATTTCTGAGGGCCTGGTTGCTATTAACTCCATCGCCCGTGAAGCTGGCCACCGCTCCAAGATTGCTGTGTCCGCGAAGAACCCGACCATTAATGCGAAGGGTGCGTGCATCGGCGATATGGGTGCCCGCGTGCGTGCGGTTGCTGCCGAGCTGAATGACGAGAAGATTGACATTGTCGACTACTCGACCGATCCGGCAACCTTCATCGCTGCGGCGCTGTCCCCGGCGAAGGTCACCGAGGTCATTATCGCGAACCCGCGTGAGTACTCCGCTCGTGCCGTGGTTCCGGATGACCAGCTGTCCCTGGCTATCGGCCGTGAGGGTCAGAACGCACGTCTGGCAGCGAAGCTGACCGGCTGGCGTATCGATATTCTCTCCGAGTCTAAGTACGCTCAGGTTCGTGCCGAGGAAGAGGTTGCAGCTCGCGTGGCTCGTAGCCTGGCTGAAGAAGCTTCCGCTGAGAAGGCAATTGAAGAAGCAGCAGAAGAGTCCGCACAGGACGCTGAATAAGCATTAGCCCCGGTGAGGGGCGTATCCCGCGGCATATCCTTTTGATGCAGGCGCAAGAGATCGGGCAGCAACGTGCCCGGTGTTCTTGCGCCTGCGTCACAGTTTTGCCCATGATTCTTAAAAACGGGATACACTATTAAGATGTACCGGTGCGTAACCGGGCGCTTTAACGCGCCCTCGCATACACCGGATGGAGCATCACGAATGTACGGCGAACGCGGTTCTACACACGCTAGAGAGGGGAGAGGACCATGAGCGATCACGACCTCACCGCAACCTCCGAAGCATTTGAAGGACCGGTCCGTACCTGCATCGGATGCCGTGCCCGCGATGAACAGCGCAACCTGCTGCGCATCGCCCGCACACCCGTCACGTCTGCTACCGAGCAGGCGGACACCCCGCCCTATCAGCCCGATACGGCGGGAACTATGCCCGGACGAGGCGCTTGGATCCATCCGAGCGAAAAGTGCGTAGCCGCTCTGCAGAAAAAGAACGGTCTGGCGCGCGCCTTCAAAAAAGCGGTCCCTGCAGCCCAGTTGCAGGCGTGCTGTGAGCAGATTCGAGCCGTGATTGCGGACTCGACCCCCTCATAGACGCTTTTCGGGTATATGCCCTCTGTAAGTCAACGAGTTTGACGACTTCTTATCTGAAAGCGAGTCAGAAAACTGATGGATATCTAATGAGTGCCGCGAAATGAGTACCCTTTCGTGCTCACCCACCGGCAATTTCACGAATTGGCGCGCCTTCGGGCGTGCACCCCGTAAACATTAGTGTCCGCACCATTCCCGGTGCGGACCGGGAATGGAGAAAATTTGGCTCAGCCTCGAGTACACGAGTTTGCTAAAGAAGTAGGCGTACCTTCCAAGGAAGTTATTGCCAAGCTCAAGGATATGGGCGAGTTCGTTAAGAGCTCCTCTTCCACCCTGAACCCCATGGTTCTGAAGAAGCTGCGCGCGGAATTCCCCGCCGCAGCCGCTAAGCCTGCCGCAAAGGCAGCACCCGCAAAGGCAGCAGCGGAGTCGGCAGCTAAGCCGGCACCCAAGCCCGCAGCGGCAAAGCCCGCCGCTAAGCCTGCGGCAGCTCCCAAGCCCGCAGCGGCAAAGCCTGCCGCTAAGCCGGCACCCAAGCCTGCAGCTAAGCCCGCAGCAGCTGAGAGCGCAGCTCCCAAGCCTGCAGCTAAGCCCGCCGCAAAGCCGGCAGCAGCACCCAAGCCCGGCGGCCCCCGCCCGGGTAACAACCCCTTCGCATCCCAGCAGGGCATGGCACGCCCCGAGGCTGCACCGAAGCCGGCAGCACCCAAGCCTGCCGCTCCGAAGCCCGGCCCCAAGCCCGGTCCTCGCCCCGGTAACAACCCCTTCGCATCCCAGCAGGGTATGAAGCGTGGCGGCGGCGACTCCCAGCGTTCCGGCGGTCCCCGTCCGGCACGTAACGGTCGTCCCGGTGGCAACGGTGGCGCACGCCCCGGCGGTAACGGCGGTCCCCGCCCCGCAGGTGGCGCACGCCCCGGCGGTAACGGTGGCCCCCGTCCGGCAGCTGGCGCACGTCCCGGTGCACCCCGTCCGGCTGGCGGCGGCGGCGCACGCCCGAACCCCTCGATGATGCCCAAGGTATCCAACGTTGGTGGCGGCGCGTCCGGTTCCAACAACGGTGGCGGTAACGGTGGCGGCGGCGCACGTCGCGGCGGCGGTTCCGGCGGCTTCAACCGCGGTCCGGGTCGTCCCGGCCCCGGCGGTCGCGGCAACGCACAGGGTGCATTCGGTCGCGGCGGTTCCAAGCGTAAGGGCCGCAAATCCAAGGCAGCTCGCCGCCATGAGCAGGAGCAGCTGAACGCACCGGCACCCGGTGGCGTGGTTGTTCCTCGCGGCGACGGCTCGACCGAGATTCGTCTGCGCCGCGGCGCGTCCATCATGGACTTCGCTGAGAAGATTGGCGCAAATCCGGCATCGCTGATTACGGTTCTCTTCCACCTGGGTGAGATGGCTACCCAGACTCAGTCCCTGGACGAGGAGACCTTCGAGCTGCTGGGTGCCGAACTGGGTTACTCGATCAAGATTGTTTCCCCGGAGGATGAGGAGCGCGAGCTGCTCGAGTCCTTCGACATTGACCTCGAAGCCGAAGCAGAAGCTGAGGGCGAGGATGTTCTGGAGGTTCGTCCCCCGGTCGTTACCGTCATGGGTCACGTTGACCACGGTAAGACCCGCCTGCTGGACGCTATCCGTAACACCAACGTTATTGAGGGTGAGGCCGGCGGCATTACCCAGCACATTGGTGCATACCAGGTCCACACCACCGTTGAGGGCGAAGACCGCGCGATTACCTTCATCGATACCCCCGGTCACGAGGCGTTCACCGCTATGCGTGCCCGTGGTGCGAAGGTCACCGACGTGGCAATCCTCGTGGTCGCAGCGGATGACGGCGTTATGCCCCAGACCGTTGAGGCACTGAACCACGCACAGGCAGCTAACGTGCCGATCGTGGTTGCTGTGAACAAGATCGATAAGGAAGGCGCGTCCCCGGACAAGATCCGTGGCCAGCTCACCGAGTACGGTCTGATCCCCGAAGAGTACGGTGGCGACACCATGTTCGTGGACGTCTCCGCTCGCAACGGCACCAACATCGACGAGCTGCTTGAGGCTGTCACCCTGACCGCTGACGTGCTCGAACTGACCGCTAACCCGAACAAGGAAGCGCGCGGCGTTGCTATTGAAGCAAACCTGGACAAGGGCCGTGGTGCGGTTTCCACCGTCCTGGTTCAGTCCGGTACCCTGCACGTCGGTGACGCTATCGTTGCCGGTGTTGCTCACGGTCGCGTTCGTGCAATGTTCGATGAGAACGGTCAGGCTGTGAAGGAAGCTGGCCCGTCCCGCCCCGTTCAGGTGCTGGGTCTGTCCACCGTTCCTCGTGCAGGCGACACCTTCCTCTCCACCGAGGAAGAGCGTACCGCCCGTCAGATCGCTGAGAAGCGTGAGGCTGCTGATCGTAACGCTCAGCTGGCTAAGCGTCGTAAGCGCGTGACCCTCGAGTCCTTCGACGCCGCTGTGGCTGAGGGCAAGATGGACACCCTGAACCTGATTATTAAGGGTGACGTCTCCGGTGCTGTGGAAGCACTGGAAGAGTCCCTGATGAAGATCGACGCCGGTGGCGACGAGGTTCAGCTGCGCGTCATCCACCGCGGTGTGGGTGCTATTACCCAGAACGACGTGAACCTGGCAACCGTGGACAACGCGGTGATCATCGGCTTCAACGTCCGCCCGGCAGAGCGCGTTGCCGAACTTGCAGACCGCGAAGGCGTCGAGATGAAGTTCTACTCGGTCATCTACCGTGCGATTGAGGAAATTGAGCAGGCCGTCAAGGGTATGCTCAAGCCCGAGTACGAGGAAGTGGAGCTCGGCTCCGCAGAGATCCGCGAGGTCTTCCGCTCCTCCAAGTGGGGCAACATCGCAGGTTCGATCGTCAAGAACGGCATCATCAAGCGCAACGCCAAGGCACGCCTGGTGCGCGACGGTTCCGTGGTGGCAGACAACCTCACCATCGAGTCGCTGCGTCGTTTCAAGGACGACGCTACCGAGGTTCGCGAAGGTTTCGAGTGTGGTATTGGCCTCGGCTCCTTCAACGACATCAAGGAAGGCGACATTATCGAGACTTGGGAGATGCGCGAAAAGCCGCGTGTCTAAGGCTCACACGCTGATGCGCCCGTCACCCGCTAGTGTTCCCGCACCCGCAGGCTTCTAAAACTGGAGCCTGCGGGGCGGATGCTGGCGGGGCGGGCGCTTCCGCATTACCTGGAACGCCTCCGCAGCACCCCGAGTGTTCGCGGAAGCACCACGACATTTCAAGGAGAAACACATGGCTGATGCAGCCCGCGCGGCACGACTTGCCGACCGCATCAAGGTAATTGTGGCGAAGGCGCTGGAGCGTCGTGTTAAGGACCCCCGCCTCGGTTTTGTGACTATTACCGATGCCCGCGTGACCAACGACCTGCAGCACGCAACCCTGTACTACACCGTGTTCGGCTCCGAAGAGGACGCCGCAAACACCAAGAAGGCGCTGGAATCCGCTAAGGGTATTCTGCGCGCCGAGGTGGGTAAGAACATCACTGCCCGCCTGACCCCCACCCTGACTTTCGTCGCTGACGAGGTTCCCGAGAACGCCTTCCACATTGAGGCGCTTCTGCGTGAGACTCGCGAGCGCGACGCCGCCCTGGCTGCTGCAGCTGAGGGTGCCGAGTACGCTGGTGAGGCTGACCCCTACAAGAAGGATGAGCCTGCCGAGGGTGAGGACGCCTAAGTGGCGAAGAAGCAACCTCAGGGCCCGTCCGGCCTGATGGTCATTGATAAGCCCGCCGGGGTGAGCAGCCACGACGCGGTCTCTCAGATGCGTCGTATTGCTGGCACCCGGCGGGTTGGTCACGCCGGTACGCTGGATCCCGCCGCGACCGGCGTGCTGATTTTGGGCATCAATAAGGCGACGAAGCTGCTGACCTACCTGGTCGGTCAGGATAAAACCTATGACGCGACGATTCGTCTGGGCATTGAGACGCTGACTGAGGACGCCGAGGGTGAGCACACTGCCGCGCATCCGGATGCCGTTGAGGCGCTGACCGGTTTGGACGCTGAGCAGATGCGTGCGCGCATCCTGGAGGCTGTGGCGCAGCTCAGTGGCGATATTCTGCAGGTTCCTTCTGCGGTGTCCGCTATTAAGATCAACGGTGTTCGTTCGTATGCGCGTGTGCGTAGCGGTGAGCAGGTTGAGTTGGCGGCGCGTCCGGTGACGATTAGCGAGTTCACGGTGCATTCCATCAACCCTGGTTTTGCCGAGTACGTGATTGAGGACCCCGAGAACGAGGGCGAGCACGCGGCAACCTCGGTTCCCGTGATTGACTGTGATGTGACGGTTTCGTGTTCTTCGGGCACCTATATTCGTGCCCTTGCGCGTGATTTGGGCAAGATTCTGGGCACCGGTGGCCACCTGACGGCTCTTCGCCGTACCCGTGTGGGCGCGGTGGTGCTTGAGGATGCCGCCGATTTGGCGCAGTTGAAGCAGCGCCGTGAAGAGTCGGAAGCACCGCTGGAAGATTTGCCGCTGCTTCCCCTGGAGGAGGCGGCACGCCGCATCTTTGGTGCGCGTGAGCTCTCTGCCGCGGAGGCGAGCGATATTTCTTACGGTCGTCGTATTAGCCCCAGCGGTGACGGTTCCGTGGTGAAGCGTTCCGTGCACGCGAGCGCGGATGAGTCCGGCGCGGTGCAGCATGCCAGCGTTGAGGGTATTGTGGCGGGCTTCGCTCCGGACGGTACCCTGGTTGCCCTCCTGGAGAATAAGAAGCAGCGCGGGAAGGTGCAAGCCGCCCCGGTGCTGGTTTTTGAGGCGAATCGTTCCTTCAACTAGGCGTTGAGGGCTTATGATGGGCGAAGAGGGTTCGGTGTTTGCGCCTACCCAAAGCTGATTTGCCCAAAACTGAATCCTTCAATCCTGATTGATTCAGCACCTATCGAACGTGCGCCCTACCGAATGTGCGCCCTATTCATTCAACACGCTAACGTGTACAACCCCTGAACACACATGACTACTCGTGCGGGTGCCGCCTGGCCCTGCTGAAGGAGAGAAGATGAGCGAGAACCAGAGCTCTGCTAAGAAGGCGAGTGAGCCTCGTACCGCGCCGGTACCCCGCGTGGAGTCTGCACAGGCTGAAACTGCCGCAAAGGCGGGTGCCGCTAAGCCTGCTGAGCCTATTTCTGCGGCGAAGGCACCCGAGGGTGTTCGCGTAGCCGCACCGGCGTCCGGCGATAAGGCGTCGCAGAAGGCAGATAAGAAGGCTGAGAAGAAGGCAACCCGCGAGGCGTTTGCCCGCCCCAAGAGCATTGAGGAGGCGGCTAAGCCTCAGAACCGTGCGGCGTTCCGTGCGGCTGTGGCGCTGTACGGTCTGTTCATGATTGCGTACGGTGTGTGGCAGGTTCTGGGCGGTATCCGCGTCATTCCGGATGCGCCTGCAGATTTTGCGAACCCCTCGGTGCAGTCGAACTACGTGTTCTTCGCGGCAACCTATGTGGGTGTGGGCCTGTCCTTCGTGTTCATTGCCGTGAAGTTCAAGTGGGTGAACATGCTTGCGTTCTCCTGCCTGGTGGTTTTCCTGGGTGGTGTGGGTCGTATCCTGTCGTGGGCGTTCTTCGGCACCCCGCACTGGTCGCTGATTGTGCTGATGGTGACTGAGCTTGTGATTCCTCCGTGCCTGCTGGTGTGGTACGGCTGGATTAACAAGTCCAATAAGATTCGCGAGGAGATGCTGAAGGCTTCTCGTAACCAGGCTCGTAAGTAGTCGTAACGCCCGGGAAGGTTCCTGCCGCACGGTGGGGTGCCTGCCCGGGCTTTCTTCTGGGCGGGTGCTGCGCATGGATTTTCCAGGTGCGGAGGCTGCACAGTTGCGTGCCAGATACCCCGCCGCATCCGCAAAGGTAGGGGAGAAGGCACCGCCTGCGAGGGGCGCCGTTCCATTCCCTGTTGATTCCCGTTTTGAATTCTGCATCCTGCCGCCTGTGGTCTAGGATGGTTAGGTACATTTATCTTTTTCAGGAGAGCCCGTGACCCTCTACACCGCTTTGAGCGAGGTCCCCGCCGGCTACGGCCCCTCGGTCGTGACCATCGGCAATTTTGACGGCGTGCACCGTGGACATGCCCGCGTGATTTCGCGCGTGGTCTCCCTTGCTGAAGAGCACGGTTTGAGCTCTATCGCGGTCTCTTTTGACCCGCACCCGATGCAGGTGCACCGTCCCGAGGCGGCCCACCACGACATTATGGGTCAGGGTTCGCGCCGCTACTTCATGTGCCTGCTGGGTCTGAACGACTACCTGCTGCTGAACTATAACCTGGAGTTCGCTGCGCAGACCCCCGAGGAGTTCGTGAAGTCCACCTTTGTGGATGCGCTGAACGCGCGTTTCGTGGTCATCGGTGACGACGTGCGCTTTGGCAAGAACAACTCCGGCGACCTGAACACCATGCGTGAGCTGGGGGAGAAGTACGGCTTTGAGGTGGTTGTCGTTGAGGATCTGATGGTGGATGAGAACACCCGCTGCTCCTCGACCCGCATCCGCCAGCTGCTGCTGGAGGGCGATATGCCCGCCGCAACCGAGCTGCTGGGCCGCCACCACATGATGGCTGGTGAGGTCGTGCACGGTCTGGCGCGCGGCCGCGAGTTGGGCTTCCCGACCGCGAACCTTGAGCTTGAGGCGCGCGGTCTGATTCCCGCCGACGGTGTGTACGCCGGCTGGCTCGTGGACGAATCCGGTAACCGTCACCCCTCCGCTATTTCGGTGGGTACGAACCCGACCTTTGACGGTATTGAGCACCGCCAGGTTGAGGCGCACGTGATTGACCGCCCGGAAGAGCGTGTGGAGGATTTCAACCTGTACGGTCAGCGTGTGCTGATTGAATTCGTGAAACGTCTGCGCCCCATGGTGGCGTACACCGGTGCTGAGGCGCTGATTGAGCAGATTAACGATGATGTGGTGCAGACCCGCGAGGTGCTGGCTGAGGACGCGAAGAACTACTGCCCGCCGGAGTGCCCGGTGCAGGCGGAAGTGAAGCATCCCCACTTCTAAGAGCAATATCCTGCGCTCATAGCTTTTGCTTTTAACGTCTTTGAAGCCCCGACGGTAAGATTTTCGGATCTGCCGCCGGGGCTTTTGCGTACCCGACCGGATGTGCAAAAGCGGGCACCTTCTTCGCACCTGACCTCCTGCGCCTTCCGACGAAACGTCCTGCGCCTCCCGTGAGGCACCCCTGTTTTAGTCGTCCTCGTTTTAAGAGAAGATAGAGTCATGGAAAAAATGAACGTCGAATCCTTCAACCTCGACCACCGCGCCGTAGCAGCACCCTACGTGCGTATCGCAGACCGCAAGGTCCTGCCCGGTGGCGACACCCTCATCAAGTACGATATCCGCTTCACCCAGCCGAACACCGCGCACCTGGAAATGCCGACCGTGCACTCCATCGAGCACCTGAGCGCCGAGCACATGCGCAACCACACCGATCGCCTGATTGACTTCTCCCCGATGGGCTGCCAGACCGGTTTCTACGCGCTGACCCTGGGCCTGGAGCCCGAGGAGTTCTTCCCCATCCTGGAAGCAACCCTCAACGACATCCTCAACGCGACCGAGGTTCCGGCAGCTAACGAGGTGCAGTGCGGTTGGGGTGCCAACCACACCCTCGAAGGTGCGCAGGCTGCGGCTCGCGAGTTCCTCGCGGCACGCGATGAGTGGGCGCAGGTGATGGCGTAATGAGCGCACAGATTCCTGACGCTTTCGCATCCGCCTTCAACCCGGTGGACTTTGACCCGAACGCTTTCGACCCGGCTGAGGCGTTCAACAGCATGTTTGAGCTGATGGACGGCATGTCTAACGCCATCATCATTCAGGTGGCTATGGATGAGGAGCTCGCACCCTTCCTGAAGGTCACCGAGGAGCTGCAGCCGTCCTTCACCGAGGGCGCCGCAGTATTCCACCCGCGCTACCTGCAGGTGGGCGAGGACCAGGTTCCGCTGCTGCTGGTTCGCTCCAAGATTGGTCTGGTGAACGCGGCGAGCGCCGTCACCGAGGCAATCAGCTACTCCTCGAACTGCCTGGGCGTTATTAGCGCAGGTACCGCCGGCGGTTTGGCTCGCGGCATTAACGTGGGCGACGTGCTGATTGGCGAGAACTACACCTACACTGACGCAGACGCGACCGCGTTCGGTTACGCGCGCGGCCAGGTTCCGGGCATGCCCGAAAGCTACGACGGTCAGGCGGACGAGTGGCAGGACGCTCTGGAGCATGCGCTCGCCGCACTGGAGCCGGTGCGTGAGCAGGCTGAGAGCGTGTGGGAGGTGCGCCGCGGCCAGATGCTGGCGGGTAACTCCTTCGTAACCGCCCACAATGTGAAGGACACCCGCGAGGCGTTCGAGGGCGCCATCAGCACCGATATGGAGACCACCGCTATTGCGCAGGTCTGCCACAACTACGAGATTCCGTTTATCGGAGTGCGTTGCGTGTCTGATCTGTGCGGCCCGGAGGCTGACCAGGACTTCCACCTCTCCGTGGACGTGGTGGCTCCTCGTTCGGCTCGTTACGCTCTGCAGCTGGCTGCTGAGCTGTGGACCGAAGCGCAGCTGGAGGCGCTGGAGCTGGCTCTCTAAAGCTCTAAGGCTAAAGCTCTAGAGCATGCGGCACGAAGTGAACTCGCATGCGGCAAGTGCCGGGGCGTGAACCTGACGGGTTTGCGCCCCGGTCTTTGCGCCCCGGTCCCTTTATGCCGGTCTTTTTATGCCGGTCTTTTTATGCCGGTCTTTTTGTACTGGTTTTTGTACCCCAGTCTTTTTATGATCAGGCACTTTGACGTACCCGGTCCGTAAGAAATGCAGAAATATTAACCGTGGTGAATATACATTCTGTGTGTCGTGGAGTACTATGAATGTGGAAACTATCCGATCTCACAGAGGAGTACGTCGTGAAGTTCTGCCCGACTCTCGCCTCCGTCACCGGTCTGCTCGGTGGCTACAAGGTTGCATCTAGCACCGGCATCCGCCCGCTCGGTGGCGCTGTCCTGGCACTGTGCGGTGCCGTGGCTTACAAGAATTGGAAGCGTAAGGCTGGCGCAGGCCGTGCCACCTTCCTCACCGCTATCTACCTCGGCGCGTTTGGCGCCGCTCATCCGCTCGCCAAGAAGCTTGGTGCGTGGCCTGCAGTCTACACCGTGACTGCTGCAACCGCTCTGTGCTCTATCGTCATTGGACGTAAGCGACAGAAGTAGTCTTTGACGAAAAGACGGCGGAAAGGCAACGTTGCCTTCCCGCCGTCTTTTGTATTCCCACCCACCGTACCGGTTGGGTGGGGATGCGATGGGGCGACGCGCGAAGGCAACACCTTCCGCGCAACGCCCCATCACTCGATGGGGAGTGAATCAACCGGTACCGCTCTCAGCCGCCTGCTGAGCTGCGGCACCACCCGATAAGTTTCCCCGCCACCGGCGGGTACACCCCACGAGGTAAAGGAAAAGAAGAAGATGAATACCACTCCGGACTCATCCCCGGTACAGCAGGGAGCAGTAGCCTCCGAGAGCCCGCAGCTAGCGCGTGGACTCTCCCTGCGTCACATCATGTTCATCGCCCTCGGCTCCGCCATCGGCACCGGCCTGTTCTACGGCTCTGCATCCGCCATTCAGCTGGCCGGCCCCTCCGTGCTGCTTGCCTACGTTATTGGCGGCGCGGCAGTGTTCATGGTGATGCGCGCAATGGGCGAACTCGCCCTGGCGCACCCGGTCTCTGGCGCGTTCTCCGAATACGCGACCCGCTACCTCGGACGCTGGGCGGGTTTTGTGACCGGCTGGACCTACGCCCTGGAAATGGCGCTGGTCGCCATTGCGGACGTCACCGCCTTTGCCGTGTACATGAAGTTCTGGTTCCCGAACAGCCCCTCCTGGATTTGGATTGTCTCGGTTCTGCTGATTCTGCTCGCTATTAACCTGGCGAAGGTCAAGGCGTTTGGTGAGACCGAATTCTGGTTCACGCTCGTGAAGGTCAGCGCCATTGTCGCCATGATTGTTGGCGGTATCGCCCTGCTCTTCGTGGGTGTGCAGGCGCACGACTCTGTGGCACCCTCCGTCACGAACCTCTGGGCTCTTGAAGGCGGCTTCTTCGCGAACGGATTTACCGGCTTCCTCGCTTGCTTTACCGTGGTGATGTTTGCCTTCGGTGGTATCGAGAACATCGGTATTGCCGCCGGTGAGGCGAAGGACCCGCGCACCTCGATTCCCAAGGCGATTCGCACGGTGCCGTTCCGCATCCTCATCTTCTACATTCTGACCCTGTCGGTCATCATGTCCCTGTACCCCTGGTACTCGGTGACGAAGGCGAACTCGCCGTTCGTGCAGATTTTTGAGGGTCTGGGCATTCCGGCGGCTGCTTCGATTCTGAACGTGGTCATCATTACCGCCGCCATCTCTGCGCTGAACGCGGATGTGTACGGTGCCGGCCGCATGATGTATGGCCTGGCGAAGCAGAACCTGGCGCCGGCTTCCTTTGCGAAGGTTACGAAGAATGGTGCGCCCTGGATGACCACCCTCATCATGGTGCTGGTCATGGCGGTCGGCGTGATTGTGAACGTGCTCTTCGAGAACGCGTTCGAGGTGGTCGCCTCCCTGGCAACCTTCGCGACCGTATTCGTGTGGGTCATGATTCTGCTGGCGCACATTGCCTTCAAGCGCAGCGGCGCCGATACCGAGGCGCAGCCGGTACGCCAGCCCCTGTGGCTGAGCTACCTGGCGTTGGCGTTCATGATCTTTATCGTGGTGCTCTTCGGCTGCTTCGCCGACACCCAGCTGGCGCTGGTGATGGGCGCAATCTGGTGCCTGTTCCTGCTGGGCTACTACCGCCTCGTGGTTGTGCGCGCTCGCAGTGAAGCATAAGCACTGAATAAACGTAGAGCCCACCGAATAAACGTAGAGCCCGGTATGAGAAACCAGCTGTGAAGCCCGGCGACCGGTAGTGTGATGAGCTACCTGTCGCCGGGCTTCTGCTCACCCTTCCACGAAAGCGCCCCTGTAGCGTAGAATGGGAAGAACGCGTCTGCAGTCCGCAGTAGACGACGTGTATTACAGGGCGTAAGCCCACCACCCGGCGGCAACCGTCCGTACGGGACGTATGCGGTACTAACTCTAGGAGTTAAAAGTGGCACTGGATCCCGCTGTCAAGCAGGCAATCATCAAGGAATACGCAACCCACGAGGGCGACACCGGTTCGCCCGAGGTTCAGATTGCAGTTCTGTCTCGTCGTATCGCCGACCTGACCGAGCACCTGAAGTTCCACAAGCACGATCACCACTCCCGTCGTGGCCTGATGATCCTCGTTGGTCGTCGCCGCAACATGCTCGGCTACCTGAAGAGCGTCGACATCGAGCGTTACCGTTCGCTGATCGAGCGCCTGGGTCTGCGCCGATAAAGCAGGAGCGTCTTGACGCTTTTGTGGTGATTAATCGCCTTTAGGCGGTGTGTGCGGACGTGCTGTCAGCACTACCAACCCTCCAACACGGAGGCGGTAGCGCCAGCGCGTCCGTACTGCCGCGTTGAGGGGCGCATCTTCCGCTCGCTAGATTCCAGCACTAGATTCCAAGGCTAGATTCCAGCGCTAGATTCACAGCGAGAAATCGGTAGAAGACGCCACCCCACCTGAAAGAAAGAACAGAAGGCCGTGCCGGCACACACGCCGCGGTCCTCGGTAGCGAATTACGGAACAACACCACCCCCGCAACCTCGCCGACACACGTCGAGCATACGAAAAGGCGGGGGAGAGGTGCCGTGGTTTCCTATCGAAGGCCGACTCGTGCGCCGTACGGCCTGCCAAGAAGAAAGAAGGAACCGTGGAAGGTCCCGAAATCAAGTTTGCTGAAGTCGAAATCGACAACGGCATTCACGGTAAGCGCCACGTGCGCTTTGAAACCGGCCGCCTCGCAAAGCAGGCTGCTGGCTCCGTCCTCGTCACCATCGATGACGAGACCACCCTGCTCTCCGCAACCGCAATCGGCAAGTCTCCCCGCGAGGGCTTCGACTTCTTCCCGCTGACCGTGGACGTGGAAGAGCGCATGTACGCAGGCGGCAAGATCCCCGCATCGTACTTCCGCCGCGAAGGCCGCCCCAGCACCGAGGCAATCCTGGCTGCACGCCTGATTGACCGCCCGCTGCGCCCCGCCTTCACCAAGGGCATCCGCAACGAGGTCCAGGTTGTTGTGACCGTCCTGACCTACGAGCCGGACGAAATCTACAACACCTTCGCAATTAACGCTGCATCCGCATCGACCTCCCTGTCCGGTGCGCCGTTCAACGGTCCCATCGGTGGCGTGCGCATGGCACTGATCGACGGCCAGTGGGTCTGCTTCCCCAAGTACTCCCAGTTGGAAAACGCTGTGTTCGACATGGCTGTTGCAGGTCGTATCGTCACCAAGGCTGACGGTACCGAAGATGTCGCCATCATGATGGTTGAGGCAGAAGCAACCGACAACTCCTGGAAGCTCATCAAGGAAGACGGCCAGACCGCCCCCACCGAAGAGATCGTCGCAGAGGGTCTGGAAGCAGCTAAGCCCTTCATCGCAGCGCTGTGCAAGGCACAGGCTGACCTGGTGGCTCGCGCAGGCAAGCCCGCCCTGGAACTGCCCTTCTTCGGCGGCCACGGCGAAGACGTCGACGCAGCAGTTGAGGCATTCGCAGCAGACCGCCTGGCAGAGGTGTACTCCATCGCTGGCAAGCAGGAACGCGAAGCAGCAGCATCCGAGCTGCAGGAAGAGCTCATGGAAGCTCTCACCGGCGAAGGTAAGGAATTCGAAGAGCGCTCCAACGAGGTCTCCGTAGCATTCGCTGCCCTGACCAAGCACGTGGTTCGCCAGCGTATCCTCACCGAGCAGGTCCGTATTGACGGCCGCGGCCTGACCGACATCCGTCAGCTCACCGCTGAGGTTGAAATCCTGCCCCGCGTTCACGGTTCCGCTCTCTTCGAGCGCGGCGAAACCCAGATCATGGGTATCACCACCCTGAACATGCTCAAGATGGAGCAGCAGCTGGACTCCCTGCACCCGGTCAAGTCCAAGCGCTACATCCACCACTACAACTTCCCTCCGTACTCCACCGGTGAGACCGGCCGCGTGGGTTCGCCCAAGCGCCGCGAAATCGGCCACGGTGCACTCGCAGAGCGCGCAATCACCCCGGTGCTGCCCTCCCGCGAAGAGTTCCCCTACGCAATCCGTCAGGTCTCTGAGGCCCTGGGCTCCAACGGCTCGACCTCCATGGGCTCGGTCTGCGCATCGACCCTGTCCCTGCTGAACGCCGGTGTGCCGCTGCGCGCACCCGTTGCAGGTATTGCAATGGGCCTGGTCTCTGACGAAGTTGACGGCGAGACCCGCTACGCAGCTCTGACCGACATCCTCGGCGCGGAAGACGCACTGGGCGATATGGACTTCAAGGTGGCAGGTACCTCCGAGTTCGTGACCGCTATCCAGCTGGACACCAAGCTCGACGGTATCCCCGCATCCGTGCTCGCTGGCGCGCTGACCCAGGCACGTGAGGCTCGCCTGCACATCCTCGAGGTGCTCGTCAGCGCGATTGACGCGCCGGACGAGATGAGCGAGTTCGCACCGCGCATTATTTCCGTGAAGATCCCGGTTGCCAAGATTGGTGAGGTTATCGGCCCCAAGGGTAAGATGATCAATCAGATCCAGGAAGACACCGGCGCAGACATCTCCATTGAGGACGACGGCACCGTGTACATTGGCGCAGCTGACGGCCCCTCCGCCGAGGCTGCCCGTGCGGCAGTGAACGCTATCGCTAACCCGCAGGTTCCCGAGGTTGGCGAACGCTACCTGGGTACCGTGGTGAAGGTGACCGACTTCGGTGCGTTCATCTCCCTGACCCCCGGTAAGGACGGCCTGCTGCACATCTCCGAGATGCGTAAGCTCAACGGCGGCAAGCGCGTTGTTGACGCTGAGGACGTTGTCTCCGTGGGCCAGAAGGTCCAGGTGGAGATCACCAAGATTGATGACCGCGGCAAGCTCTCGCTGGCACCGGTCGTTGAGGGTGGCGACGACGAGTAGTCGTAACCCCCGCTAAGTGATGAGGGGCGTTCGGCGCACCCGGTGCGGTTCACTCCCCGCCGGGTGTGCCGGGCGCCCCTCATTTTTTATGAGGATAGAGAACAACAGAATGCAGACTGCTGTTTTCGCTATGAAAGGAATATCGGAATTGTCGACTCGACGAGATACGACGATTGACGTTGCCAAGGGCCTCGCAATTATCGCGATTGTCTTTGGTCATATTCATCGAGGAATGTGGGCATCAGGGTTGGGCACCGAGGCCCTGCGTCCCTACAAGTTCATGCTGGATTACGGGGTTTACTTCTGGCACCTGGTAGTTTTTGCCTTCCTGAGCGGCCTGTTCGTGTCGCGAGGAGCAACGAAGACTACCCCCTCCTCATACCTGACGAAGCGGCTGATCCTCTTCGGATACCTCTACGTTATTTGGCAGGTTCTGCAGGTGGGCATGAAGCTTGTGCTTCCGTCTAATTCTTCCGATAAGACGACTGTCATGAGCCTGCTCGAACTGTGGAAGCCTGAAGGGCAACTCTGGTTCTTCCCCTGGCTCATGATTGTCACCATTATTGCTGTGCTGGGCCGTGTCTGGCAGAAGGATGTCAAAGCCTACGCTGTTGTGGCAGCGTGCGCGGTTCTTGCCATCGTTTTCTGGGGCTATAGCGGCGATTATGTAGGTACCGGAGGTATCTCTCTTGCGGTCTTCTTCATGTTTGGCGTGGCTCTTGGGCATGAGAGATTCCAAGCTATTATGGAGTCCGTACCGCTGGCGGTACACGCTGCCATTGTGGTAGTAGGTCTTGCTGTATACACCGTAATTTTGGTGAATGTACAGGCTGCTCCGCCGACTGTGGTGCCCTACTTTGCGAATAACCCGGCGGCAATTGCCATGGGTATTGTCGCTTCGTTGCTGTCCTCGCTGGCGGTGCTCTCGCTCTCCTACCTGCTGGCGCGGGTTTCGTGGAGCGGCTGGCTCGCCTACCTAGGCCGTCACTCCCTGGAAATCTTTATCGCGCACATTGTGTGCGGTGCCGCTTTCCGTTTCGTACTGATTAAGACCGGTTTCTTCTCGGTACCCCTGTTCCTGGTGGGAGGAACGATCTTCGCAATCCTCGCCTCGCTCCTGATGGGGTACTGTGCTCAGAAGCTACGGGTTCCGCTGTTTGCGTTGCCTCGCTTTCTTGAACGAAAAATTAGCTAATCGAAATATCGAAGGACGCTGAATGTCTATTTCCCTGCCCGTCGAGCTTGAGGCCATCGCCGAAGAGCTCAACTACGAGCACGGCCGCCTCATCTACGAGGGTGTAGGCGGTAACGAGGTGCGCCGCTCCATCCTGCCCGGTGGCGTACGCGTGATTACCGAAAAAATGCCCGGTACCCGCGGCGTATCCATCGGGTTCTGGGTGGGAGTCGGCTCCCGTGACGAAGCCCCCGGCATGCTTGGCTCCACCCACTTCCTGGAGCACCTGTTGTTCAAGGGCACCGGCACCCGCACCGCCCTGGACATCGCATCCTCCTTCGACGCGGTAGGCGGCGAATCTAACGCCCTGACCGCTAAGGAGCACACCTGCTACTACGCGCGTGTGCTCGACGATGACGCACCCATGGCGGTGGACGTCATCACCGATATGGTCACCAACGCACTGCTGGACCCGGCTCACCTGGAGCAGGAACGCGGCGTGATCCTTGAAGAGATCGCCATGGACCAGGACGACCCGACCGACGTTGCTTTCGAGAACTTCGTGGAGCAGCTCATGGGTGAGAACCCGCTGGGCCGCCCCATCGGCGGTACCCCGCAGGAGATTACCGAGGTGCCGCGTGACGCCGTGTGGGAGCACTACAAGCGCTACTACACCCCGGACCGCCTGGTTATTTCTGCCGCCGGTTCGCTGGAGCACAGTACCATGGTCCGCCTCGTGCTGGAGGCGCTGACCCGCTACGGCTGGAACCTACAGGAGGGCGTGGCACCGGCACCGCGTCGTGTACGCACCGACAGCGGCATTGTTCCGCTGAGCGAGCTGCGTGAGGTGGAGAAAGGCTTCGAACAGACCAACATTGTGATGGGCTGCCCGAGCATTATCGCCGGTGACGACCGCCGCTACGCAATGAGCGTGCTGACCAGCGCATTCGGTGCGGGCATGTCCTCGCGCCTGTTCCAGGAGATTCGTGAGAAGCGCGGCCTCGCCTACAGCACGTTCGCGTTCTCCGGTGCGTACTCGGATGCCGGCTACTTCGGCATGTACGCCGGCTGCCTGCCCGCTAAGACCGATCAGGTGCGCGAGGTCATGGGCTACGAGTTCGATAAGCTCGCCACCGCCGGTATTACCGAGGAGGAGCTGACGAAGGTCCGCGGCCAGCTGGCCGGCTCCACCGTGCTCGGTAGCGAGGATTCGGGTTCGCGCATGTCCCGCCTGGGCCGCGCCGAGCTGGACTCTGGACTGTTCACCAGCACCGATGAGCTGCTGGAGAAGATCCGCGCGGTCTCCCTGGAGGAGGTTCGCGACCTGGCGGCGTATCTGGGGCAGCAGCAGATGATTACCACCATCGTGCGCTAACCCCTGAGCACTTCTGAAACACAGAAATGCCCGTTCCTTCCCCTATACAAGGGGGAGGAACGGGCATTTTCGTTCATCGGAAGTAAGGCTTCGGGGCTGTCTGCCGCTCATGCTCTTGACGCTCAGCATGAGCGGCAGCACCCGAAAAGCTACTGCTTAGAGCTACCTCAGAACACTGCTTCTGAGGGCTACTTCTGTGCCTTGGCGATAGCTTCCATCAGCACCTGGGCGTAGAGCTCCTGACCGGCAGCCTCCGGGTGAACACCATCGGAGGAGAGCAGACCGCTCTGAGTCTGCAGAGCCTGGCGGATCGTAGAGTTCCAATCCGCAATAATCACACGATCAGAATGCTGAGCCGCAAACTCACGAATCTTACCGTTCGAGTAGTCAATCCAGGTCAGGTTGCGCGGGCCGTAACCGGTGACCAGCACCAGCTTAGAATCGGCAGGCATAGCCGCCAGAACCTCGTCGAGCTGACCGTCCAGAATGGTCGAGTTCGCGGTCACCGACAGCACGAAGGTCTTACGAATCTGGCCGTTGGCACCCATGGACTTAATAATCGGCAGGGCCTTAGCGATGGTGCGTGCTTCCTGCGCGTCAATAGTTGCTTCGGGCATCTTGTCGTACAGCTCGGGGGATACCGCCACCACAATGGAGTCACCCACAATGGTCACTTGCGAAGAGTTCACCGAACCGGTTGCAGCCTTCGACGCCGAGGGGCTTGCCGAAGCCTTCGCGTCCTTACCCGCAGCGCTCGGGCTTGCCGATGCGCTCGCAGCCTGCGCCTCCTGACGCGCCTTCATACGCTCAGCGGCAGCACGCTTGCCGTCCTCAACAGACTGCTGGGCGGTAGTCATCGCCGGAGCGGTGTGCACCGCCAGACCGGTCGAAGCAGCCGCCACAACAGCGGCAAGAGCCACCGAAACCGGCAGGAACTTAGTGCGCGAGGACTGGAAAGCCGCCACCACACGGTTAGCGCTACCGCGGAAACCGTAGCGGCGAATCGGGGTCTCAACCCAGCGGTACGACATCTCCGCAATAGCGAAGGTCGCCACCAGAACGCCCACGTTTACCAGTGGGGAGCGGTCAGCGCCCAGGGCGTAGTGCATGACCACGGCGAGCGGCCAGTGCCACAGGTACAGGCCGTAGGAACGTTCGCCCACCCAGCGTAGGGGAGCGAAGTTCAGCAGGCGGCGCAGCACCTCGGAAGCGCCAGCAAGCATGTCGGGAAGCATGCCCTGAATCACGCCCAGTGCTAGCAGGGAGGCACCGAACAGGCCCCAGGGAATCGCACCGGGTGCCGACTCGGGAACGAGGATTGCGTAGGGAATCAGCGCGAACAGGGACAGCCAGCTGATCATGACGCGGGCGAAGGCGACCAGGCCGAAGGGCTGAGCCACGCGGTACAGCACGGACTGCTGCAGCGGCGGGTACAGCGACCAGGGGCGCGCAAACGCCAGCAGGGCGCCGAGTAGCAGGCCGTACAGGTGAGTGTCGGTGCCGTAGTAGACGCGGCTAATGGGTGCGCCGGACATCAGAAGAGCGGTAGCAACGCTCAGTGACGCAATAATGCCCAGCACCATAACCACGCTGAAGCGACGCCACGAGCGGCGCAACAGCACGCCAGCGCCAACAATGAGCAGCGGCCACACCACGTAGAACTGTTCTTCCACTGCCAGGGACCAGAAGTTTGTGAAGAGCTCCGGGGAGGTCTGCGCGAAGTAGTCATTACCGGCAAAAATGGAAATCCAGTTGGACGAGAAGGTCGCCGCACCGGCGAGCTGTCGGCCGAGGTTCACCTGAATATCGCCGCCAATGAGCAGGCTGACCGGTCCCATGACCAGAATCAGCAGGGTAATGGCGGGAAGCAGTCGGCGGGCACGGCGAATCCAGAAGTTGCCCAGGGCAATTTTGCCGGTGAGAGCACCTTCACGCAGAAGCAGGGAGGTAATCAGGAAACCGGAGATGACGAAGAAAATATCCACGCCGATCATGCCGCCGGGTAGTACGGTGGGCCAGAAATGGTACACCATCACGAGGAGCACAGCGATTGCTCGCAGGCCGTCCAGACCCGGCAGAATATATCGCCGGTTAGCCTCATCTGGACGCACGGAGGAGGTAAAGAGGGACTTCATACTGTGAAAGCACTCCGTAGGATGGAAAATAGAGAAATACTTCCTAATTATATGGTTGCTAACTTTAGATAACGTATTAAACGGCTTGTATGACGGTTAGATTACTTCGCTTTTTATGCCGCTGAGGTTCCGCAGGGCATCTCACCCAGCGTGTGCGATGGCGTGCACCGCGCTCACACGGGGATAATAGAGGCTGTACGTCACAGCGTCTGCCCCATCGTCGGGGTGCTCATAAGTTACGGAGGAGAGAAGATGGCCCGCGAGGGTAACGAAAAAATCTGGAAGGTAGCGGTACTCGGTGCCGCGGGCCGTATGGGTTCTGAGGCGGTGCGCGCCGTCAACACCTCCGCAGACATGGACCTGGTGGCGGCACTGGGCCGCGGCGACGACCTGCAGGAGCTGGTCGATGCCGGCGCAGAGATTGTTATTGACCTGACCGTTCCCGAATCCAGCGAGGCGAATGTGCGTTTCGCGGTGGAGCACGGTATGCACGCGGTGGTTGGTACGACCGGTTGGACCCCCGAGCGTCTGAACTCCCTGCGCGAACTGCTGGCTGAGCACCCCGAGGTGGGTGTGCTCATCGCCCCGAACTTTGCGATTGGTTCGATTCTCGCCACCGAGTTCGCGGCGAAGGCGGCACGCTACTTCGAATCGGTAGAAATTATCGAGATTCACCACCCAAATAAGGTGGACGCCCCCTCCGGTACCGCTGTGCACACCGCCCGTAAGGTGGCTGCCGCCCGCGCGGAGGCTGGCGTGGGCGCAAGCCCGGATGCCACCACCTCCGATCCTTTTGGTTCGCGCGGCGCCGTAATCGACGATATTCACGTACATGCGGTGCGTCTGCGCGGCATGGTGGCGCATCAGGAGATTCTGCTGGGCGATCCCGGTCAGCAGCTCGTGATTCGTCACGATTCCTTTGACCGTGCCTCCTTCATGCCCGGTGTTCTGCTGGGTGTGCGTGAGGTGGCGGCGCATCCGGGTTTGAGCGTGGGCTTGGACGCCTACATGGATTTGTCGTAGGGGAGCGTTATGTCTGAACAGACTTCACCCGACGCCTCGCCGGTATCTTCCGAGGCTCGTAGCCCCTGGTGGACTTCACTGCGTCTGTGGACTGTCTGCGCCTGCGTGCTGATGGTGCTGACCGTGCTGATTCTGCCACTGCCTTTGGCGGCGCGTGCCTCTATTATGGGTGTGCTGATTTTTAGTGCTGTCTTTGTGACGGTGGATGCTGGCGGATTCGGCAAGACCTTCGCGGCGCTGACCTGCGCGCTGCTGACCCTGTACCTGGTGCATATTGCGCAGCAGGGCTTCGTGATGCTCACATCCGGTTCTGTGGCTGGCATCGTTCTTGGCGCGGGTATGATCCTGCTCCCGATTCTGGGTGCGTGGGCGCTGGTGCGTGAGGTGCTTTTCGGTGCTCGTATTCAGCGTATGGCTCAGGAGCTGGCTGCTTCGGGTGAGCTTGCGGAGGATACCCTGCCTCGCACCCCGGCGGGTCGTGTGGACCGTGAGGCTGCGGCGGTGGAGTTCGAGAGCTTCGCCGCGGCGGTGGAGCAGGAGCCGAATAGCTGGAAGGCATGGTTCAACCTGGCGTGCATGTATGATGCGGGCGGCGAGCGTAAGCGTGCTCGTGCGGCGATGCGTAACGCGTGGGCGTTGCGTTCGGGCGGTCAGGCGAAGGGCATGCGTTAGGCGCTAGCGCTGCGATCCCTAGTCAATGCCACATTTATTTTCGGTATGAGACTGATAACGCCGAGGCTATGTGCCCGGTTTCATAGGCTCTCGTGGAAGTACCGCGGGTTTGAAAGAGTCCGAATAGTAGAACACGCATGAAAACTTATGCGTTCTGTAGCAAAAATCTGCATTTCGGGCGTACTCTGGACATATGTCTGAGAACCTTTCGAACCCCGGTACTTTTGTTGAGCCTGTCTTTGGTCGCCTCCTGACCGCAATGGTGACCCCCTTCGCGAAGGACGGCTCCGTTGATGAAAAGCAGGTCGCAGACCTGGCGAACTACCTTGTGGAGAACGGCCACGACGGCCTGGTGGTCTGCGGTACCACCGGTGAGTACTCCACCATGACCGATGACGAGAACGAGCGCGTCTTCCAGATTGTGAAGGATACCGTCGGTTCTCGTGCGAAGATTATTGCCGGTGTTGGTTCGAACGACACCGCGCACACCATTGAGCTGGCACACCGTGCCGAAAAGGTTGGCGTGGACGGCCTGCTGGTCGTGACCCCCTACTACAACAAGCCGACTCAGCCGGGTGTCTACGCCCATTTTGCGACCGTTGCTCAAGCAACTGAGACCCCCGTCATGCTTTACGATATTCCGGGTCGTGCGGGCATCCCCATCGCACCCGAAACCTACCGCCGCCTTGCAGAAATTGATAGTATTGTAGCGGTGAAAGACGCCAAGGCAGACTTTGGTGCCGCAACCGAAGTTATGGCAACCACCGACCTGCACTACTACAGCGGCGACGACGGACTGACCCTTCCCTGGATGGCAATGGGTGCCGTCGGCCTCGTTTCGGTGACCGCACATGTGGCACCCGCACTCTTCCGTGCCCTGATTGATGCTGTCGTTGCACAGGACCTGGTGGAGGCTCAGCGTCTTCACCTGGAACTGACTCCGATTGTCCGAGCAACTATGGGCCGTGCCCCCGGTTGCGTTGCCGCCAAGGAAATTCTTTCCTGGCAGGGTGTGCTGGATGAGCCCGTTGTTCGCCTGCCGCACGTACTCTCCGAACCGGAGGTTGCCCAGGCAATGCGAGCTGACCTGCTCTCCTCGAGCATCGCGCACACCCTGAAGAACGCCTAAACTTTAACGCTGACCCAGCGTATGCAATAGCGCGGGGAGCGTATATATAGAGGACTTCGGCTACCGTCACACCCCGACTTCGGGGCACATGATGTAGCTAACGGACGCGGACTCCACACCTAACACTAGGTGAGGGGTCCGCTCTGGCGTATTGTCGCGGTTTATCGTTGCCTGTTGACTCATGAAGACTCTAGCCCCCACTCAGACAGGGCCCAGGGTAGACAGAGGCACCCGCACACTACGCCCCGAATACTTTTGAATACTTTCGGTGATTTGGACGCACCGGCAGCACCTCCGCCTCGGCACATGAGAGCCGGCTGGAGCGCTTGCGGTACGAAGCGTCGCCTACGAATCACAGACATCACAAGAAAACATAGAAGAAAGAGGAGACACACGATGAGCGTCTTTGAAGCGAATCTTCCCCTCCCTCCCCGCCTGAAGAAGGACACCCTGCGCGTGGTGCCCCTGGGCGGCCTGGGCGAAGTCGGTCGTAACATGACCGTGTACGAAATCAACGGCAAGCTGCTGATTGTTGACTGCGGCGTGCTCTTCCCCGAAGAGTCCCAGCCCGGCGTGGACCTGATCCTGCCCGACTTCAGCTACATTGTCGACCGTCTGGACGACGTGGTTGCCATGGTGCTGACCCACGGCCACGAGGACCACATCGGCGCGGTTCCCTACCTGCTGCGCCGCCGTCCCGACATCCCCCTGGTCGGTTCCGAGCTGACCCTGGCACTGGTTGAGGCGAAGCTCGCCGAGCACCGCATCAAGCCCTACACCCTCGCGGTGAAGGAGCACCAGGTTGAGCGTTTCGGCCCGTTCGAGTGCGAGTTCGTTGCTGTGAACCACTCGATTCCGGATGCGCTGGCTGTCTACATTCGCACCAAGGCGGGTAAGGTCCTGCACACCGGTGACTTCAAGATGGACCAGCTGCCCCTGGACGGTCGCCTGACCGACCTGCGCCACTTCTCCCGCCTGGGCGAGGAGGGCGTGGACCTGTTCCTGCCGGACTCCACCAACGCTGAGGTTCCTGGCTTCACCCCGACCGAGAAGCACATCGGTCCGGTGCTGTCGAACGTTTTCCGTGACGCAAGCGGCCGCATCATTGTGGCGTCCTTCTCCTCGCACGTTCACCGTGTGCAGCAGGTGCTGGACGCAGCCGCTGAGCGTGGCCGCAAGGTCGTGCTCGTGGGCCGCTCCATGGTGCGTAACATGACCATCGCTGAGAAGCTGGGCTACCTGAAGGTCCCCGCCAACGTGCTGGTGGACCTGAAGAAGGTTGACGACTACCGCCCCGACCAGATCGTGATGATGTGCACCGGTTCGCAGGGCGAGCCGATGGCGGCACTGTCGCGCATGGCGAACGGTGACCACAAGATTCAGATTGAGCCCGGCGACACCGTGGTGCTCGCCTCCTCGCTGATTCCCGGTAACGAGACCAGCGTCTTCCGCATCATTAACGCCCTCATGAAGCTGGGCGCTAACGTGGTGCACAAGGGCAACGCGAAGGTTCACGTTTCCGGTCACGCTGCCGCGGGTGAGCTGCTGTACTGCTACAACATTCTCAAGCCGAAGAACGTTATGCCGGTTCACGGCGAGGTTCGCCACCTGATTGCCAGCGGTGACCTGGCGATGGAGACTGGCGTTCCGAAGAAGAACGTGCTGCTCTGCGAGTCCGGCACCGTCGTGGATCTGCGCGATGGCGTGGCGTCCGTGGTGGGCGAGGTTCCCTGCGAGTACCTGTACGTTGACGGTCGCTCCGTCGGTGAGGTTACCGAGAGTGACCTGAAGGACCGCCGCATCCTGGGTGAAGAGGGCTTCGTGTCCATCGTGACCGTGGTGGACCGTGCAACCAAGCGCGTGGTGACCGGCCCGGATATTCACGCTCGCGGTATCGCGGAGGACGACGCGGTATTCGACGAGATCGTTCCGAAGATTACCGCCGCCCTGGAGGATGCTCTGCACCGCGCACCCGAGAAGGTGCACACCGTGCAGCAGCTGCAGCAGATTGTGCGCCGTACCATCGGTGCCTGGATTTCTCGCCGTCTGCGCCGCAAGCCCATGATTGTTCCCGTGGTTGTTGAGAACTCCTCGAAGGCCGCGAAGAACTAATACTCTGCGCGAGGCTAGTTGCCTGTCATAGTGAAAAGGCGGGGTCGATACGTAGTGTCGGCCCCGCCTGCTGTGTATCTGCCGAACGTATGCCCGAAAGCTACGCGAAAGCGAACACGGTAGGGGAGAAGCGCCTCATCAGCGCCCTATCAATGCCCTCACAGAGACAGGGCGGGGCGCACTTTTTAGCTCACTGATAACGAAAGAATCGGTACATTAACGGGAAGGTTGATACCCTAAAAGGTATGGCTCCACGGACCACGAAGGGTCGTAACACGACCTCTACTAAAGCAAACACTAAGAAGACCACCCGCAAGCGCACCACCTCCCGAGGCGGTGCCCAGCGCGGTGCCAACGCGGCGAACCCTGTAGCGGGCGCTATCTCCTCCGTCTGGCTGAGCATCGCTCACGCTATCGGTGGGCTCTTCCGCTCCATTGGCGCGGTGCGCACCGACCTTGCGCCCGAAGACCGCCGTGACGGCGGCGCGCTCACCATCCTGCTGTTCGGCCTGATTAGCGCCGGAGTGGAGTGGTACAACTGGCGTGCCCACACCTCCCTCGGTTTGTTGCGTGCGCCCCTGGACGCCTGGCACACCATGCTGGGCGGTATTTTCGGTCAGGGCGCCCTGCTGGTCCCGGTGCTTTGCCTCATCATGGCGTGGTGCGTTTTCCGTGGGCCCGACCTGATTAAACGTAATAACCGCGTGGCGTTGGGCTCCTTCATCATCCTGGTGGCGACCTCCCTGTTCTTTGCTCGCCATGCGGGTCACCCGACCTTCGCGGATGGTTTTGACGCCGTCTGGGCTGGTGGTGGCGTGGCTGGCGTGCTGCTGGGCACCCCCATTGTGCGTGTGAGCGGCGGTATTGCGTTCGTTGAGATTCTGATTCATCTGCTGCTGGGTATTGCCGGTCTGATGGTTCTGACGAACACTCCGATTCGTCAGGTGGTGCCGCGTACCCTGCACCTGGTCGGTCTGGCTCTGGGTGAGAAGCCCAACGGTACGACTCGAACCTCCCTGAAGGACAGCCCTTCGGATGCGACTCAGACCGTGGACCTGAACGCTGAGGAGCATGACCGCAGCTACCTGTACGGTGACGATGAGAAGCCGGCGCGCTCGACTCAGAAGTCTGGTGGGCTGCTCTCGCGTCTGCGCGGTTGGTTGGGCATTGCTCCCGCTGTGTCGACCGATCCTTCCCTGGACGAGTACGCCGGTGATGAGGCATTCGTGAGCGCCGTGGTGGATGAGACTCACCCGGAGACCACGCAGATGCCGGTACAGCCGGAGGATTCCGCGCAGGGATCCGCTCAGCAGACGCGCCCGGCGGCTAAGCCGAACCGCCTGTCTCGTCTGCCCGGTCGCCTTAACCAGGCACCTGCCGCGCAGGGCACTTCTGCGCAGAATAGTGCTTACTCGAGCAGCCCGGACCTCTTCGACGTTGAGGCATCGGATGCACCCGCAGCCCGCTTGGACCAGGTGCAGCGCGCCGCCGTGGCGAATGGCCGCGTGAACCGCATTCCTGGCGAGGAGCCCCTCTTTGATGTTGAGGCATACGACGGCTTTGGTGCCGCTGAGGACGCTGCACCGCAGACCAAACCTCACCAGGTAGTGAACCAGGGTGCCGCCCCGGCTCCCGCGGCTCAGCCTCCGATTCCGACCCGCATGCACTCGCCGGGTGCGCACCCGAAGAACGCGGCTCCCGCGGCTTCGCGAGCGCCCGAGGCTGGCGCATCCCGCCCCCTGCAGAACAACACCCAGACCGCGACCACCGAGCAGGCTCGCGGCGAGCAGGTTGTGCAGTCCTCCCGCGGCGCCTACGTGCTGCCCTCGGAGGAGATGCTGGTTTCCGGCCCGCCCGCCAAGGAATCCTCCGAGGTCAACGAGCACGTGGTCGAGGCCCTCACCAGCGTGCTGGAGCAGTTCAAGGTGGACGCCCACGTGACCGGTTTCTCGCGCGGCCCGACCGTGACCCGCTACGAGATTGAGCTGGGACCGGCCACGAAGGTGGAGCGCGTGACGGCGCTGAGCAAGAACATCGCCTACGCGGTGGCCAGCCCGGACGTGCGCATCCTTTCGCCCATTCCCGGCAAGTCCGCGATCGGCATTGAGATTCCGAATACCGACCGCGAGACCGTGGCCCTGGGCGACGTGCTGCGCTCCCCGCAGGCCCACGCGAACCACCACCCGATGGTCATGGGCGTGGGCAAGGACGTTGAGGGCGGCTTCGTGCTGGCCAACCTGGCCAAGATGCCGCACATGCTGGTCGCCGGTGCGACCGGTGCCGGTAAGTCCTCGTTCGTGAACTCGATGATTACCTCGATTCTGATGCGCGCAACCCCCGACCAGGTGCGCCTGGTGATGGTCGACCCCAAGCGCGTGGAGCTGACCGCCTACGAGGGTATTCCGCACCTGATTACGCCCATCATCACGAACCCGAAGAAGGCCGCCGAGGCCCTGCAGTGGGTGGTTCGCGAGATGGACGCCCGCTACGACGACCTCGCCCACTACGGCTACAAGCACGTGGACGACTTCAACAAGGCGGTGCGCGAGGGTAAGGTTCAGCCCGAGCCTGGCAGCAAGCGCACGATTCACGAGTACCCGTACCTGTTGGTAATCGTGGACGAGCTGGCCGACCTGATGATGGTCGCCCCGCGCGACGTGGAAGAGGCCATCGTGCGTATCACGCAGCTGGCCCGTGCCGCCGGTATCCACCTGGTGCTGGCTACCCAGCGTCCTTCGGTGGACGTGGTGACCGGTCTGATTAAGGCGAACGTTCCTTCCCGCATGGCGTTTGCGACCTCCTCTGTCACTGACTCCCGCGTGGTGCTGGATCAGCCCGGCGCCGAGAAGCTGATTGGTCAGGGTGACGCGCTCTTCCTGCCGATGGGTGCCTCGAAGCCGATGCGTGTTCAGGGTGCGTGGGTTTCCGAATCCGAGATTCACGCCGTGGTTGAGCACGTGAAGAAGCAGGCCCCGACCATCTACCGTGAGGACGTGATGGTTTCGGCCGCGAAGAAGCAGATTGACGAGGAAATCGGCGACGACCTCGACGATCTGCTGCAGGCGGCCGAGATCGTGATTACCACGCAGTTCGGTTCGACCTCGATGCTGCAGCGTAAGCTGCGCATGGGCTTCGCGAAGGCCGGACGCATCATGGACCTGCTGGAGTCGCAGGGCGTGGTGGGCCCCTCGGAGGGCTCGAAGGCCCGCGAGGTGCTCATCCGCCCCGACGACCTGCAGGCCACCCTGGCGCGTATTCGCGGCGAGGAGCCCCCGGCGGCCGACCCGTACGCGAACGCGGTGGATCCGGGGGAGCCGGTTACCGATTATTACGACGAATCCGATGACGAGGGCTCGGAGGACGCCTGGCAGCTGACGGGCCGCTAAGCTCACGCGTTATCCACAAGCGCCCCGCACGTTCGGCGGTGCCCGATGAGGCACCCGTATAATGGACGTACGGGGCGTTTGTGCGTTCCCGATACCCTTCGGTGCCAATATTTGACGATGGCTGTGCGCGTGCCTCGCGCGGTGTGCGGCCCGCATCGAACGACCACGACACCGGGCTCACCCGTCGAGCCCGCCGACTCTAAGGAGCACCCATGAGCGACGCTCACACCCCAGCCCCCACCGGTGAGGTCCGGGCGGTGCAGCCTCGCACGTCGAATTGGAACGTTCCCAACGTGCTGACGGTTCTGCGCATCATCGCGGTGCCCTTCTTCATCGTGGCGCTGGTCAGTGGCGGTACCTTTGGTGCCGACGACCCGACCCACCGCTGGCTCGCTTGGGTGATTTTCATCCTCGCGATGCTCACGGACTGGGCCGACGGCTACCTGGCGCGTTCCCGCAACCTCATCACGAGCTTCGGCAAGATCGCCGACCCGATTGCCGATAAGTTCCTGACCGGTGCCGCGTTCATTGTGCTCTCGGCCCTGGGCGAGCTGTGGTGGTGGGTGACCATCGTGATTCTGCTGCGCGAGTGGGGCATCACGGTGATGCGCCTGTTCGTCATCAAGTACGGCGTGATGGCGGCCAGCAAGGGCGGCAAAATCAAGACGGTACTGCAGACCGTGGCGCTGGTGCTGATGCTCCTGCCGCTGGGTCAGCTGGGCCTGGGCTGGCTGGTGCCGGGCTGGGTGCTGATGGGCGCGGTCACGGCGATTACCGTGTGGACCGGCCTGGTGTATGTGCGTGATGCGTATATTTTGCGTCGTAACTGGTTGCAGGCTCAGGCCTCCCAGGGCGGCGGTCAGTAGAGGCGAGGGGAGTGGCGTGCGCTGCTCCCCTTCGCTGTACCTGCGGCGCGTTGTGTGCCGCGTGAGGTTTTGGGCGGCGGTTCGCCGCTGAAAGGAGAGATTGATGGTTCCCCTCGTACTTGAAGATGCTCTGTCCCTTGAGCTTTCCTCCGCTGAGGTTTTCTCCGGTACCCCGGAGGCGGCGGCGCTGTTGCTGCGTGATGCGGTGCAGTTGCGCGCCTCCCAGGAGGGGCCGGTGCAGGTGGCGACAGCTGAGTCGCTGACCGGCGGGGATGTTGGCGGCGCGATTTGTACGGTGCCGGGCGCATCCGCGTATTACCGCGGCGGCGTGATTTCCTATGCCTACGAGGTGAAGGCTCAGGTGCTGGGCGTGGACGCTCAGCTGCTGGCGCGTGAGGGTGCGGTGCATCCTGCGGTGGCTGTGCAGATGGCGGTCGGTGCGGCGCGTGTGTGCGGTGCCGATTATGCGGTGTCGACCACGGGTGTTGCCGGTCCTGATCCCGCGGATGGTCAGCCGGTGGGTACGGTCTATATCGGTGTGTGTTCCCCGGGCGGTTCTGAGGTGTTTGAGCGCCACTATTCGGGGGACCGGGCGAAGATTCGTGCGGCGGCGAGCGCGGATGCGATTGCTTTGCTGGCGCGTGCGGTGCGCGGCGGTGCCGGTGGGGTTCTGAAGGACGAGCTGGCGTAGCGCGCTAGGGCTGGACTGTGTTGTGCTGTGCGGTGCTTGGAATGGCTGTGCAGCCGTCTGTGCGGCGCCTACCTGAGAAAAATTTACGGTTCAAATATATTCACAGGGTTCTTTCAGCTCCGTAGGAATAAAGGCATAGGTTCGTCTGTTTGAATAGATACAAGCCATAAGAAGAGGACGAAAATGGCGGGGCTCCTAGCTCACGCTCCAAAAATCAGTTAGGCTTAACTCTGTACAGTCCCGCAGGTCGGGAATACCTACTCAGGAAAGTGATATAGAAGCTCATGGCTAAGCAGCGCGTATCGATTAATGGCATTACTAAGTGGAAGGAAATCGAGGAGACCCCCCGACAGGTCGCCCCGGTCGTTGAGGAAGCTAAGGTTGTTCCCCTGCGACAGGCAATCGGTGAGGTTCTTCGCGATGTTCGCCAGCGTCAGGGCCGCACCCTGCGCGAGGTTTCCCAGCGTGCCCGTGTTTCCCTCGGTTACCTGAGCGAAGTTGAGCGCGGTCAGAAGGAAGCTTCCTCCGAACTGCTGGCGTGGATTTGCCAGGCTCTGGACATTCCGATGTCCCAGATGCTGCGTGAGGTTGCCGACCGTATGGCGGTTCTCGAGGGCGTTCAGATTCCGGATACTGTTCCGGCTGAAATGTCTGAGCAGTACAAGAGCGATTACTACATTCTCTCGAAGTAACGAGAGGCGGCACATGCCGCGCTAAACGTGAAGCGATGCCGTGCATCCCCGTAAGGTGGGGGTGCGCGGCATCGCTTATTCTCGGGTTTGTTCTGGGTTTATTCTCGGGCGAGATGTGGGTGATGTGACGAATTATGAAGCGATCTAGCGGCGAAGCGTAAGGAGTGCTTGTGAAGCTGAGCGAATTTTGGGCGTGCATGGAGTATGAGTTTGGTGCCGGGTACGCGCCGGTGCTGGCGCGTGACTTGGTGCTGGGCTCGCTGGGTCATGTGACCGCTGCGGAGGCGCTGGACCAGGGCGTTAACCCGAAGGATGTGTGGCTTGCGATCTGTGAGGAGCAGGAGATTCCGCAGGAGCGCCGCCTGGGTCCCGATAAGGAGCCGTTGCGCTAGTCGGCGAGTCTGGCGCTTTCTCGCGTAGGGTCGGGGCCTGTCGTTTGTTCGAGTGCTAGCGCCTGCGCGGGAGGTATTTTCGAATAATTAGCCGATAATCCGGGGTTTTTCGAAAATATATGCCGAAACCCTATCCGATTTATTCGAAACTGGGTCGTAATTTTGTTCGACTCGTGCTAGACTTTTCCACATCAGGAATTTTTCGGAAAAATTTTCAAAGTTTTCCACAGATTTTAAAAAATGGCCTTATCCTGTCAGGCTGTGACCCTAGAGTAGTCTCAGAAGGAACCGGTAGGCCAAAACCTTCAAGGTCTCGATTACGAGTCCCACCGATTCCGAAGAAACATTACTCCCGTCAACCACTGACAACACAAAGAACGAGGTACTACCGTGGCTAAGAACACCAAGTCTCAGAGCGTAGCTCGCGTTCCCGAAGAGGGTCGCGCCAAGGCACTTGAAGCCGTGATGGCACAGATCGACAAGAACTACGGCAAGGGTGCAGTCATGCGCCTGGGTGATAAGGAAATCACCAAGACCGAGGTTATCTCCACCGGCGCTATCGCCCTGGATGCCGCTCTGGGTATTGGCGGTCTGCCCCGCGGCCGCGTCATCGAGATTTACGGTCCCGAGTCCTCCGGTAAGACTACCGTTGCACTGCACGCTGTAGCGAACGTTCAGAAGGCAGGCGGCGTGGCAGCATTCATCGATGCCGAGCACGCGCTGGACCCGATCTACGCGGCTAAGCTGGGCGTGGACATCGATCAGCTGCTGGTCTCTCAGCCCGACACCGGTGAGCAGGCGCTGGAAATCATGGACATGCTGGTTGGTTCCGGCGCCGTTGATATCGTGGTCGTCGACTCCGTTGCCGCGCTGGTTCCCCGCGCCGAAATTGAAGGCGACATGGGTGACTCCCACGTGGGTCTGCAGGCTCGCCTCATGAGCCAGGCGCTGCGTAAGATTACCGGCCGCCTCTCCGCAACCGGCACCACCGCAATCTTCATCAACCAGCTGCGTGAGAAGATTGGTGTGTTCTTCGGCTCTCCCGAAACCACCACCGGTGGTAAGGCGCTGAAGTTCTACGCTTCGGTCCGTATCGACATCCGCCGCATTGAGACCCTCAAGGACGGCGCTAACCCGATCGGTAACCGCACCCGCGCCAAGATCGTGAAGAACAAGATGGCTCCGCCCTTCAAGCAGGCTGAGTTCGACATCCTCTACGGTGAGGGCATCTCCGTTGAGGGCGGCATCCTGGACCTGGCGGTGGAGAACGACATCGTCAAGAAGTCCGGCGCATGGTTCACCTACGATGGTGAGCAGCTGGGCCAGGGCCGCGAGAACGTTCGTAAGCTGCTCAAGGACAACCCCGAGCTCACCGAGGAACTGCAGTACAAGGTTCTGGTGAAGCTGGGCATCATTGAGGAAGAAGCTGACGAGCAGGCAGCTGCTGAGTCCGAGGGTAACGACCCGCTGGACGAGCTAGCTGAGGAGTTCTAAACCGGCCCGCGTAGCTTCTTGCTAACGCCACGACTAATTGCCGTGTGCTGTGCATTCCGCACGGTGCACGGCAATCTGTCGTTAACGGAAGCGCATTAACGGGCGTGCATTAAGGGGAGTATCGGGGGGGGGCGCCGAGACAACGCCTCGTTACAATGGGGGAGCGCCGTATAACCCGGCGCACGGGTCATCAGCGACCCAACTCATCAAACGAGCCAACACAGGGGAGAGGAGGAACTGAACATGACGGAACAGAACGGTCATGAAGAGCACGAGCGAAACAGCGCGCGTGACGGCGACGCTGGTTTTGCGGCGCTGGATGCGACCGAACCGCACTTCGGTTCCTCCGCTCTGCAGGGGTTAGCCTTCGAGGACTCGACTTTCTCTGCGCCTGTTTCCTTTGAACCCGTTGTATCTCTTGCGCCCGCTATTTCCTTTGAAGCTACTGGTTCGTTTGAATCTACCGCCCCGCCGGTTGAGGTAGGCGGCTTTGAAGCGCTCAATTTTGAGGCACCCGCGCCCCTGGCTGAGCCCACCCTCAGCTGGGAGGTGCCTCCTGCTGTTGCGCCTCCTTCTGTTGAAGAGCCCCCATACCCTGACGAGCCTCCCTACGAGGACGAACCTACGTATCCGGCAGAGCCTTTGTACCCTGAAACAGAGTACCCTGAAACAGAGTACCCTGAAGCAGAGTACGCGGGGGAATATTGGGTACCCTCGGACGAAGCGACCCCCGCAGACGCGATAGCGGAGCAGTGTGGGGGCCAAGAAACCGCACCCCAAAAACCCAATCCGAAAGCGCGGCAGGTTGAAAAGCCCGCGCATAAGAAGAAGCCAGCGCCTCAGAAGAAGTCAGCGTCCGCAGAAAACGCACCCAAAAAGTGGGCGCGGAACAGGGCCGCGGATTTGGTAGCAGCTGAGGAGTTCCCGGACTGGCACCCCGCCGCGCACGGCTTTGTTGAAGAAAGCATCGCCCGCGACCTTGGCGACGACCACCCGGGCTACTTTCCGGTGCCCACAGCGCCCCTCGAACCCGTACCGGGCGGGGAAGCGGAGCAAGGGGCCGAAGAATCCTCCGAGGGCTCGCCGCGCCGCAGCCTGCTCGTTGATCCGAACCTGCCCGCCGTCTCCATTGACGAAGCGCCCATTCGTGCCTTCACCCCCGGCGGTGCCGAGCCGCGCCCTATGGCGGCGGGGCGCATGAGTCGAGCGGGTGCCGCCTCCATCGGATCGGGGCTCACCGCCGAAGAGAAGGAAGAAATCGAGAGGCAAGCCGCTCAGCGGGATAAGCAGAAGAAACGCAAGTCTTCGCGCGCCTCCAAGAACACCGACTACAAGCGCGGGTTCCGCCGCATGAGTGCGGCGCAGCAAGAGAAAATGCGGAGCCGCTCGCCCTACGCGCCCGCCTTCGGGGCTCGAAATGACGACGAGGAAACCCGCAAGAGTCCTGCGGGCCGCGGCTCGGGGAGCAACCTATTTAGGGAGGGAAGTAGCTTGAACGAAGAACTCACCCCCGCCGAAGAAGCACTCATTCGCGGTATTGCCGAGGAGGAAGCACAGGGCGTCGGTATTGGCAAGCGCCGTGCCGCTTCGGCTGGATCCCCAAAGGGCGGTTCTCCGACACGCGGTTTTCAGAAGGGAAGCGCTTCCTCACAGGCGGAAGGCGCTGTGACCTCCTGGAAGCAGAAGGTGCGTGCCGCCCGAGCCGCGGAAGAAACCGACCCCTACACGCGCGCTAAAACCATCGTGTACAACCAACTGGCGTACTCGGCAAAAACCCGAGGTCAGCTGCGTAAGAAGCTGCAGGCAGAAGGCTTTGACGCGGAGCTTATTGAGCCGCTGCTCGATAAGTTCGAGGCTGCAAAACTCATTGACGACGCCGAATACGCCCAAACGTTCGTGGCGCAGAAGAGCCGCACCAAGAAGCTCTCCCGCGCCGCGCTGCGCCGTGAGCTTGCTGAACGCGGGGTGCACGGTGAAGAGGCGGAGAACGCCTTGGCTCAGCGTACCGACGAGCAGGAACGTGAGGACGCCGCCGAGCTGGTGCGTAAGAAGCTGCGCCCCGGCATGGATCTGAGCGACCGCGCCGAAAAGGATAGGGTGACCCGCCGACTGCTGGGGATGCTGGCTCGCCGCGGGTACTCCTCTTCGGTGTCGATGTCGGTGATTCGTGAGGAACTTGCTGCCTACGGTGCGGAGGACGAGCTCTGGTAGGTTGCAGCTCCGGTAGAGGACGAGCAGGTACGCACCTTCAACGAGCCACTGTCAAAAAGCCTCCTCCAAAGAGCCTCCGTCAATAACTCTCTGCAAGTGAGCTAAAAGGGTGAGCCCGCTACAGACATACTCTGTGGCGGGCTCACCCTTTACGCTTTTGAGTTTTATAAAACACCTTGTCGAAGGCTATATCCGCTGTTTACTCCGCTGCTTATTCAGCGGCTCCCAGACGGTCCGCGAACTCGGCGAGGGTTGCATCCTGAGAACCGGCAATCTCAAGGAGCAGGCGCATCAGCTGCGCACCTTCACGGCGAATACGAGGCAACAGATCGGAACGCGCCGAAGAAGAGTACAGCTCCAACAGGGCGCACACGGTCACCGCCGTGCACACCGCCAAATCCTCCGCCAGGTGCTCATCCAGCGGGGCGTCCTCAAAGAGGGCAGAGTACAGCGCCGGCAGCGCCTTCTTGCGGTCCACCCGGTAGCGCGGGTACTCCGGCGAGGAAGGGAAGCCCAGCATCGCCTCAACAAACGGGAAGCCGCGGTGATGCAGGCAGGTGCCCTCCGCATCGACCATGCGCACCTGCGCGCCGTCCGCCGAACCAATCAGCACGTTCTGCGGCGAAAAATCGCCCGAAGAGAGCATATATACCCTGCCGCGGTTGAGCTTGAACTGCTCGGGTACCGGCGGGCGCTTGGTAAAGAAAGGCTGCAGAACGCGGCGGAAACGGAAGGACAGCTCCTCAACGGCGGCGGGAAGAACAGGCGCGTCCTCATGCGCGGCAGAGCTGGAAGCCGGGCTGTCAGCATCGTGCTCGGGGGTGCGCGCCTCATCAGCCACACCGTACAGCTTCTTCAAACCGCGCTCAGCCAAACCCGGCGAGGCAATAGCGCCCGGGAACTGTGCCTTGCGGTCGGCACGCGCCAGGTTCAGGCGGTAATCCTCCACCGCCTCGCCCATAATGCCGCTGGCGGCAAGGGAACGGTACGCCTCAATGTAGTAGTTCAGCGCATCCAGCGCCTGCTGTTCGGTGCCTTCCAGTAGGGCGTGGGCGACCGAATACTGCTCGCCCTCAACGGTTCCGGCGCTCACATCTTCCAGCGCCAGCACGCGCAGCTCAGGATCCGCGCCGTAGAGCTGCGGGAACAGACCCGGAACCTGCCGGTTCAGCGCCTCCAAACCGTAGCGCTCACGCAGGTACCCGAAACCGCCCGCGTTCACCGTCGAATCCTTACGGCGGTAACGCTTCACAATAATCGAGGTCGGCAAAGACTGTGTAGACTCGAAAGACTGTGCAGACTCGGCGGCAGGCTCATACACGACACGCACCACAACGGAACGCATGCCGGTGCCCAGAATCTGCACGCGCTCAACCGCACGGGCAGCTACCTGCTCCAAAGAATGCGCCCAGCTGAGCAGCTGCATCAGGGTCTGACGCATCGAGGCAGAATCAGCGCTCGCCTGAGGCGGCACGGGAGAGTAGGCGGCAATCGCCTCCTCAATGAGGGTGCTCAGAAGCTCCCCGTCAGGGGCGGGAGAGGAAGAATTGTTCGGTGACAGAGCCGGAAAGTTACTACTAAGGGAAACCTGCATAGAGCCATTATCCCCCATCGGATACCCTATAGGGCATGACTTCGACCCTCAGCGATTCCGCCCAGACCCCCGAAACCAGCCCCCGCACCTACGAAGTGCGCACTTTCGGCTGCCAGATGAACGTGCACGACTCCGAACGAATGTCCGGCCTGCTGGAGGCTAACGGCTACGTTCGCGCTGAGGAAGGCACCCAGCCCGACCTGGTGGTTTTCAACACCTGCGCAGTCCGCGAAAACGCTTCCAACCGCCTCTACGGCAACCTCGGTCAGCTGGCACCGGTCAAGCGCGCCCACAAGGGCATGCAGATCGCCGTGGGCGGCTGCCTGGCGCAGAAAGACCAGGACGCCATCATTGAGAAGGCACCCTGGGTGGACGTAGTGTTCGGTACCCACAACATTGGTGCCCTCCCCACCCTGCTGGAGCGTGCCCGCCACAACCACGAGGCGCAGGCAGAACTGCTCGAATCCCTCGAAGTTTTCCCCTCCACCCTGCCCACTAAGCGCGACCACGTGTACTCCGGCTGGGTGTCCATCTCGGTTGGCTGTAACAACACCTGCACCTTCTGCATCGTGCCGTCTCTGCGCGGTAAGGAGAAGGACCGCCGCCCCGGCGACATTCTCGCTGAGGTTCAGGCGCTGGTCGATGACGGCGCTATTGAGGTGACTCTGCTCGGTCAGAACGTGAACTCCTACGGCGTGGAGTTCGGCGACCGTCAGGCATTCTCCAAGCTGCTGCGTGCCTGCGGTGAGATTGAGGGCCTGGAGCGTGTACGCTTCACCTCCCCGCACCCGGCAATGTTCACCGACGACGTGATCGACGCGATGGCCGAGACCCCGAACGTTATGCCCGTGCTGCACATGCCGCTGCAGTCCGGCTCTGACAAGGTGCTCAAGGACATGCGCCGCTCCTACCGTTCCAAGAAGTTCCTGAACATTCTGGACAAGGTGCGCGAGCGCATCCCGAATGCCGTGATTACCACCGACATCATTGTGGGCTTCCCCGGCGAGACTGAAGAGGACTTCCAGGACACCCTGAAGGTTGTGGAGCAGGCTCGTTTCTCCTCCGCGTTCACCTTCCAGTACTCGATCCGCCCCGGCACCCCCGCGGCAACCATGGAGAACCAGATCCCGAAGGAGGTCGTGCAGGAACGCTACGAACGTCTGATTGCCCTGCAGGACCGCATTGCGGGTGAAGAGAACCGCAAGCAGCTCGGTAAGACCGTTGAGCTGATGGTCGTTGCGGAGGCAGGTCGTAAGGCTGAGCAGACTCACCGCCTCTCCGGTCGTGGCCCGGACCAGCGCCTCGTGCACTTCTCCGTGCCCGAGGGCTGCGAGACTCCGCGCCCCGGCGACATGGTCACCGTACCGATTACCGAGGCTGGTTCCTTCCACCTGATTTCTGACCCGACCGCCGAGCAGTACCAGCTGCGCCGCACCCGCGCCGGTGACGCGTGGGACCGCTCCCAGGCTGACTCTTGCGGTACCGGCACCACCCAGGTGCCCGGTGCGCCGGTGGGTCTGGGCATGCCGACCATCGGTCTGCGCCCCTAAAACCTATATCGAATCATGCGCCCTGTTCTTCGGGCTCTTGCCGCCACCGCAAGTGGGGGTGGGGGAACCGGTAGAATGGGGCGCATGACTATCTCCGAAACTCTGCCCGTTATCGCTATTGTGGGCCCGACCGGCACCGGTAAGAGCGCGCTCGCCATTGAGCTGGCTCTGCGTCTGAACGGTGAGTGCATTAACGCTGATTCTATGCAGTTCTACCGGGGCATGGATATCGGCACCGCAAAAATCACGGCGGAGGAGATGCGCGGTGTTCCGCACCACCTGCTGGACATCATGGACGTGCGGGACGAGGCCTCCGTAGCGGAGTTTCAGGAGCGTAGCCGTGAGCTGATTGAGCAGATTCGTGGCCGTGGCCGGTACCCGATTCTGGTGGGTGGTTCCGGCCTGTATGTGCGTGCCGCCCTGGATAAGTTGGAGTTTCCCGGCACGGATGCGCGGGTGCGTGAGCGCCTGGAGGAGCAGGCGCGTACCGAGGGTATTGGTGTTCTGCACGCCCGCCTGGCGGAGGTCGACCCGGAGTCGGCTGCGCGCGTGAAGGATGAGCGTCGCATTATTCGTGCCCTGGAGGTGTTCGAGGTGACGGGCCGCCCGTTCTCGGCGTTCATGCCGGTGCGCGAGTACGTGACGGCGAGTATTCAGATTGGTCTGGATATGAATCGTGCCCTGCTACACGAGCGTCTGCACCGCCGTGTGGAGCTCATGCACGAGCGCGGCCTGCTGGACGAGGTGCGTGCCCTGAACGAGAAGGGACTGCAGGAGGGTAAGACTGCCTCCCGCGCGATTGGTTACGCGCAGTTTGCCCGCGCCCTTGAGGATGCGGACTACAGCGTGGAGCAGGCGATTGAGGATACGACCATTGCGACTCGCCAGTTTGCGCGCCGCCAGCTGACCTGGTTCCGCGCGGACCCGCGCGTGCACTGGCTGGATGCGCTCTCATCCACCCTTGCTGATGAGGCGTTGGCTACAATTTTGCAAAAATAAGCAAATGGACGTACTAAAGCTGGGAAATTGAGGTTACTCTAGGGACATATTGAACTCAACTATAGAGGAAATATGTCACTCACATCACATACAAAAAATTCTGCCACTCTGTCCGTGGCAGAATCCACTCCGCGTTCCCTTTACGACGCCATTCTGGGCGGAACGAATTCGCTGAACTTCATTCGCCTTTCATTGGCCTCGTTAGTTATCGTGGCCCACGCTGCCCCTCTTGTCGGTTTTAACGCTGGAATTCTCGGAATTCCTGTTCCTGAACATATCGGCACTTTGGGTGAATGGGCCGTGAATATGTTCTTTTGCATCTCAGGATTCCTGATTGCTCATAGCGCGCAACGGGGTACCATCTCCGGCTATGTTAAGCGTCGTGCCCTAAGAATTTTCCCCGGCTACTGGGTATCCATTCTATTTGTTGTCTTCCTGTGCGCACCCATCGCAGTAGCAACCGGACATACGGTAGAGCCCTATTCACTGAAAGGCGTAGGCGGATACATAGCGCACAATTTTGACCTTTTCAATTTGCAGTACCCTCTTTTTGGTGGTCCTGTTGGCATCCCTTTCACCCACGCATGGAATGGGTCAGCCTGGACCCTGGGTTTTGAATTCCTTGCTTACCTAGCGCTTATCCCGATTTTCTACATTGGGTTTATTCGTAAGAACGCAAAATGGTTGGTTCCTGTCATCTATGCTGGGCTATTTTTCGGGCACCAGATTTTTGAACTGATGGGGCGTGAACCTAATCGTTTTGTAGAGCATATTCTTCGTCTGCATCCTTACTTTTTCGCAGGTGTCATTCTCTACATGTGGGGTAAGCGTATTTGCTATAACGCTACTGTGGCTATCGTGGTCACGATTCTAGGATTTGCTCTGCAATGGTTTGTACCTGGTATTGCCCAGTATATGCACCTGCCTGTGGCTTACGGAATCCTGGCTCTCAGCGCTGCGATTAAGACTGACCTATGCCGACATAACGATATCTCTTACGGCGTTTATATCTACGCTTTCCCTGTGCAGATTCTACTGATAATTTTTGGTAGTGCGTCTCTGGGCTGGATTCTGAACGCCATCCTTACCTTCGCAATTACTATTGGTCTGGCGTGGCTGTCTTGGCTGTATGTTGAGAAGCCGGCACTGGCTTTGAAGGACCGCCAGCTTCTGCGCATTCGCCGTAATCGTCCCGCAGACGCCGTAGCGGCATCTTCATAAACCGGTAAAGTATCCCGCCTATTTCTGCGGCTTTCGGTGAACATGATGAACTCATCAAGTAAACCGGGAGCCGCAGAAGCGTTTCTGAGGAAGAATGCCTGAATCACCATCTGGCGCGGTAAAATCATAAACGGACAGGTCACCAACCTTAAGGACAGCATATGAGCGAGAACCCTTCCATCTGGGGCGAGCTGGCAGGCCTGACCCTCACCAAGGGTCACGGCACCGGTAACGACTTCATCTTTCTGACGGACGAGAACGCAGAAATTGCCCTCACCCCCGAGCTGGTAGCCCGTGCCTGCGACCGACACTTCGGCATTGGCGCGGACGGCTTCATTCGCGCTGCCCGCAGCACCGCCTCCCGCGCGGGTCAGAAGCTGCTCGAGGAGCACCCGGACGCTGTCTGGTTCATGGACTACCGCAACGGTGACGGCTCTATCGCTGAAATGTGCGGCAACGGTGTGCGCGCGTTCGTGGAGTACCTGCGCACTGAGGGCCTGATTGAGCTTGAGGTGGGCGAGACCGTCAAGATTGGTACCCGTGCCGGTGTGAAGACTGTGGCGCGCACCGAAGAGGGTTACGCGATTGATATGGGTCCGTGGAGCTTCATTCACGGTGAGGCTGCCCGCGAGGGTGGCGAGGACTGCCTGGTGTCTGCTCGCGGCCTGAAGACTCCGCGTGCTGGCCTGTCCATTTCGATGGGTAACCCGCACACCGTGGTGATGCTCGGCTCCGACGGTAAGCTGGACGGCCTGGACCTGCACAGCCTGCCTCAGGTGAACCCCGCCCCGGTCAACGGCACGAACGTTGAGTTTGTGGTGCCGGTCGACCTGGACGTTGAGAGCGGCGCGCATGTGGGCGCTATCCGTATGCGCGTGCACGAACGCGGCGTGGGCGAGACTCTGTCGTGCGGTACCGGTGCGTGTGCGGCGGCTGCGGCGACCCGTTTCTGGGGCGGCGAGGAAGCACCGGATGAGTGGCTGGTGCATGTGCCCGGCGGTACCCTCGCGGTGACTTTCGTGCTGGGCCCGGACGACCTGGAGCATGTTGTTCTGGCTGGTCCGGCGCAGATGGTTGCAACCGTCGTGCTGCGATAGTCGGCTGCAATAGCGGGCAGCCCTAGACCAGAGATTTTATAGAGAAAAGCGGCGGATGTTTTCTGATAACACATTCAGAAAACACCCGCCGCTTTTATATTTTAAGCAATTAGCGCCAGAGGATTTAGCGCCAGAGGTTTTAGTCCTCGTAGCGGTGTACCTGCAGAATACGGAAGCCCTTCGAGGTCGCATAGCGCGACACCTCAAACTCGCCGGGGTGCAGCTGTCCAAGCTGCGCGTCCATCCACTTCTGCAAAGAATCGGAGCCCAGGTTCTTCTGGACCACCAGGTAGGCGTCACCGCCGGGCGCCAGGCGAGGCAGCCAAGTCAGCAGAATCTCGTGCAGAACCTCCTTGCCCACGCGAATCGGCGGGTTCGACCAGATGGTGTCAAAACGCAGTCCGGGGTCAACCGATTCGGGGGTTCCCACGGTGACGTTGGACAGGCCGAGAGCGGCGGCGTTGCGTTCGGTCAGGCTAATGGAGCGGGAGTTCACATCCACCGCGTGCACCTGCGCGTCCGGTGCGAGCATCGCCAGCGTCAGGGTAATGGGGCCCCAACCGCAGCCGATGTCGAGCATGCGTTCGCCCTGCGGGTCGGGTGCTTCCTGCAGCAAAATAGCGGTGCCCTTATCAATACCGGAGGGGCTGAAAATGCCGTTAGCTGTGGTGACGGTGACCTTGCGGCCGGCAAGCTCCACCTGCACGGGGCGGGGCTTGAATTCGGTCTCGGGGGTTTCAGAGAAATAATGCTGCTCGCTCATGCTATCCAGTGTACCGGTAGGGCAAGAACCCGCCGCACACGGGCAGAGAATGTACGGGGCGGGTCGGTAGCTTGCACGCCCTGAGCGCACAGGCGACCGAACCCCCTACCCGATGCGGGCAACGGCGGTAGAATTATAGTCGTATGAATTCTAAGAACACCCCCGTATCTGATACCGAAAAGCTGCCCAGTGATGAGCAGCTGCGCCGCACCGTAGACCGCGTTCTGGGCCGCTCCCAGGCCGCCGCCTCCGTCACTACTTATGACGCTGCCGGTACCGCGCATCACAGCGATAATTCTTCCAGCACCCACGGCAACAATAGCCGCCGTGTGCTGGATACTCGTGCGCGTGAAATTTCTGACGTTCAGCGCGAGCACTCCGAATATGACGGTGACCAGGAAGATCTCGCTGAGCGCCGCGCACTGCGCCGTATCGCGAACCTCTCCACCGAACTTGAAGACGTCACCGAGGTCGAGTACCGCCAGCTGCGCCTGGAACGCGTGGTGCTGGCTGGTCTGTGGACTGAAGGCACCGTAGAGGACGCAGAGAACTCCCTGCGCGAGCTCGCGGCACTGGCTGAAACCGCAGGTTCCGAGGTTCTGGACGGCCTGGTTCAGCGCCGCCTCAAGCCGGACCCCGGCACCTTCCTTGGCTCCGGTAAGGCACTGGAGCTCAAGGACATTGTCGAGGCGACCGGTGCCGATACCGTCATCGTCGACTCGGAACTGGCTCCCTCGCAGCGTCGTGCCCTCGAAGACATTGTGAAGGTCAAGGTCATTGACCGCACCGCCCTGATTCTCGACATTTTCGCTCAGCACGCTAAGTCCCGCGAGGGTAAGGCGCAGGTTGAGCTGGCTCAGCTGGAGTACATGCTGCCGCGTCTGCGTGGTTGGGGTGCGTCCCTGTCCCGTCAGGCGGGTGGCCGTGCCGCAGCCGGTGAGGGTATCGGTTCGCGTGGTCCCGGTGAAACCAAGATTGAGATGGACCGCCGCCGCCTGCGCGCTCGCATGGCGAAGCTTAAGCGTGAGATTGCTGCGATGGCGCCGGCGCGTGAGACGAAGCGTCTGAACCGTCGCCGTAACCGCGTGCCTTCGGTGGCTATTGCCGGGTACACGAACGCGGGTAAGTCCTCCCTGCTGAACCGTCTGACCGATGCCGGCGTGCTCGTAGAGAACGCCCTGTTTGCGACCCTGGACCCGACCGTCCGTAAGGCTCAGACCCCGGACGGTATCGGCTACACCCTCTCTGACACGGTGGGGTTCGTACGTTCGCTGCCGACCCAGCTGGTGGAGGCATTCCGCTCCACCCTGGAAGAGGTTGCTGATGCTGACGTCATCCTGCACGTGGTGGATGCTTCGCACCCGGACCCGGAGGGGCAGATTCGTGCTGTCCGCGAGGTCATCGCGGAGGTTGACGCCCGCCATATCCCCGAGATCATTGTGCTGAATAAGGCGGATGCCGCCGACCCGTTCGTACTGGAGCGTATGCGCCAGCGCGAGCCGGAGCACGTGATTGTTTCGGCGCGTACCGGTGAGGGCATCGAGGAGCTGAAGCAGAAGATTGCGGACACTATTCCGCGCCCCTCCATTGAGGTGAAGCTGCTGATTCCGTACTCGCACGGTGAGATTATTTCGCGCCTGCACGAGTGGGATGCCGAAATTAAGAGCACCGATTTCGTATCGGACGGCACCTTCGTGGTGGCTCTGGTCCGTGAGGATGTCGCCTCCGAACTGTCCGAGTATGTGCTGGAGGGCGACCTGCTGGAGGTTCTGGAAGAGGAACTTGCGGAGGCGCACGCCCTGGCTGAAGCGACCGCTTCTGAATCCGAACAGTCCTCTACCTCCGAGGCTCTCTAGGGGCGGATGAGCGTGACCGAGAGCATCAACGCGCCCAAAAACGTCCCGGGAACTGTGCCCGGATCGGCGACCGACGGCACCCGATTCACCGGGCAGGAGCTTGAGACCCTGCCTGGTGCGAAGGATGCCCTGACCCTGCTGGATGAGGCGGTTGCCGCCACTGGCGGTCAGAATCGTGCCGGTCAGCGCACCATGGTGGCGCATGTGGCGCAGGCTCTTGAACTGCAGCGTCACCTGCTGGTCCAGGCGGGTACCGGTACCGGTAAGTCCCTGGGCTACCTGGTGCCTGCCCTGGCGCGGGTGGGGGAGTCGGACCAGCCGATTGTGGTTGCGACGGCGACTCTTGCCCTGCAGGCGCAGATCGTGAACCGCGATATTCCGCGTCTTCTACAAGCGCTGGAGCCACGCCCGGAGTCGCAGGCGCAGGTGGCTCTGCTCAAGGGCCGTAATAACTACCTCTGCCTGCACAAGCTGGAGGGCGGCTACCCAGAAGACGAGCCAGATGCTCTCTTTGACATGCCTTCTTCGACCTCCCGCGTGGGTGAGGAAGTGGTGCGCCTGCGCGAGTGGGCTGACCGCACTGAGACCGGCGACCGTGACGAGTTGAAGCCCGGCGTCTCTGACCGTGCCTGGGCTCAGGTGTCGGTCAGTGCCGCCGAGTGTCTGGGCCGCCGCTGCCCGCTGGTGGAAGAGTGCTTTAGCGAGATGGCGCGTAGCCGTGCCGCTGAGGCTGATATCGTCATCACGAACCACGCCCTGCTGGCGATTAACGCTTTCGAGGGCATGAAGGTTCTGCCCGAACATGAGACGGTCATTATTGATGAGGCTCATGAGCTGGTGGACCGCGTGACAGGTGCCGTGTCTGGTTCTTTGACGGTTGCGATGGTTCGCCGTGCGGCGCGTAGCGTGAAGAAGCATTCGAAGGCTGATTCCGGCGCACTGGAAATGGCTGCCGGCACCCTGGAGACCGCGTTTGAGGGTCTTGCCGAGGGCCTGCTGAAGGGCCTGGACGGTCGCCTTTTGACCGCTATTTCTGCGGTCAATGATGCCGCCCGCACCGCCCTGTCCGATACGAAACCGGACGGTCAGGATGTTGACGCCGGCCTGCAGATGGCGCGCTCGCGTGTCTCTGAAGTGCACGATATGAGTAGCCGCATTCTGGAGGCTTCGGGCGAGCAGGACGTGCTGTGGATTTCTCGTCAGGGTGGTTGGGAGAACGGCCGCTATGTGGCTGCTTCCGATACCGACCCGGCGACCCTGAACATCGCCCCGTTGAGCGTTGGCCTACAGCTACGTGACGGCCTGTTCGCTGACCGCACCGTGATTCTGACGAGTGCGACCCTGACGGTGGGTGACTCTTTTGACGTTGCCGCCGGTGCCCTGGGACTGCAGGGCGAGGGCGCGCCTCGCTGGACGAGCATCGACGTAGGTTCGCCTTTCGACTACCGCAAGCAGGGCATCATGTACGTTGCCGGAGATTTGAAACCTCCGGGATTCGGTGTGCATGAGGGTCAGCTGGAGCGTCTGCGTGAGCTGTGCGAGGCCTCGGAAGGAGGCGCCCTGGGCCTGTTCTCCTCGAAGCGTGCCGCCGAGCGTGCCGCCGAATACATGCGTGAGCACAGCGACCTGAACATTCTTCTGCAGGGCGAGTCTTCGCTCAAGGCTCTGGTGGAGGAGTTCAGCGAGGACGTCGATTCGTGCCTGTTCGGCACGATGAGCCTGTGGCAGGGCGTGGACGTTCCCGGTGACTCTTGCCGCCTGGTGGTGATGGACCGCATCCCGTTCCCGCGCCCGGATGACCCGATTGCGCAGGCTCGTACGGAGGCGGTGAACCGTCACCGCGGTAACGGCTTTATGGCGGTTTCTGCTCACCACGCGGCGATTCGTATGGCGCAGGGCGCCGGTCGCCTAATCCGTTCGGTGTCTGACCGCGGCGTGGTGGCTGTGCTGGATTCTCGTGTAGCAACCAAGCGTTACGGCGGTTTCTTGATGAAGGCTATGCCGCCGATGTGGTCGACCCAGAATAAGGCAGCCGTAATTGGCGCGCTGGCTCGTCTTTCGGCGAGTATTGAGCGTTAGCTCGGGCAGGCTCCATTCCTGGCGGCGCCGGCCCTCCGCTTTGGAGATATCCGCTTTGGAAATATATAAATCACCCCGATGATACGTGAACGTTCACGTATCACCGGGGTGATTTCTATATAGAGCTAAAAGCCTCGCGGTTATGTCTTTTAGAAGCTGTGCTGTCTAGAGACTGCGCAGCACGGAGACGACCTTACCCATGACGGTTGCGCGGTCGCCCATAATCGGCTCGTAGTTGGAGTTGCGCGGCATGAGCCAGGTGTGGCCGTCGACCTGACGGAACACCTTCACGGTTGCTTCATCATCGAGCAGCGCAGCTACGATATCGCCGTTGTCTGCGGTGTGCTGCTCGCGGACAACCACCCAGTCGCCATCGCAGATTGCGGCGTCAATCATGGAATCGCCCTTGACCTTGAGCATGAACAGCTTGCCGCTACCGACCAACTGGCGGGGCAGGGCGAGCACATCCTCCACGGACTGCTCGGCGGTAATGGGGCCGCCCGCTGCAATTCGTCCAACCAGGGGAACGGGGACGAGGTCTTCATCGCCGACTTCGAAGTTCGGCAACTCGGGCAGGGACGAGGAGGAGCTACCGTGGATACCGACGCCGTTCTCATCCAGCACCTCAATGGCGCGGGGGAGCTTGGGATCGCGGCGAATATAGCCCATAGTCTCGAGGCGACCGAGCTGATGGGTGACCGAGGACAGGGACGCAAGACCCACCATGTCACCAATCTGGCGCATGGACGGCGGGTAACCCTTCTGCTCAATCTCGGTGCGGATCGCGTCAAGAATCTTCTGCTGGCGCGCGGTCAGCGCCGGACGGGGTGCTGTTGCCATTTCTTTTCCTTCGGTCTGTACTCCGGCCTTTGTATTCCGGTCGGGGCACGGATGGGTGCTTCACACGTTTTCTGGTGGAGGTCTAAAATTTTTTGGGTTCTGCCGAAATGGGTCTTATCTCGTCAGGGGGTGGAGGAATTCTATCCGTGCCGGAGCGATATGCAGGCAACGAGTATGCGCCTCCGCCCTATAAAACTCAGTCAGCAGCACCTGCATTCGATACAGAACCAAGCTGTAGCGGGTACAGAAACCTGCTGTGAGTAGGACTCATCAGGAGCGTGTGGAACGTCTCTTGACACCAGTGTAGAACACTACACCGAAAAACTCAAACAAATATTCTAGATTTTTTCTTCGAAACTCGAAGAAATTTTTAGTACATCTCTGCTAGACTTTAGAACAAGAGTTCGTATATACTCTTGAATCTCTCCTGAAATTCAGGATTTACGGGTGGATGTTCGAAGAATATTCGAAGATTCGACCCGGAGTCTTCCAGGAGAGGAGAGTGAATGAGTGTTCGAATGTATTCGAATCCTCTGCCTCTCTCTTCGCATGATCTACCCCGGATGCTCTAGCGAGCATCTGGCGAAGAGAGAGCGCAGGGGATGGGGTGCTGGGGCGACCCAGCGCAGCCCGGTGCACCCGACGCTCTGACCTAACTAGAGAATAGCTACCCAATAGTTATCGCCTAACAATCACCACTCCATAGTTATCACTCAACTAGGACCTCCGAGCGGGTATCGCTCGGCATTGCTAGACCCGCGGGGCAACCCCGGGGCGAGCTGAGAGAAAGGAACCACAATGACTACTGCAGCACCTATTGCTTCTCATGGCACTTCTGCACACCTTCCGGCAGGTTTGGTGGTACTTCACCCCGCCCGCACCGCGTCCGTCCGCACCGTGTCTGCCCGCACCGTGCAGGGGCGTTCTCGTGCGGCTCATGCACCCCGTCCCGCGCAGGTGGCTCAGCCCGCCCACGCTCCCGCTACTTCTGCCCAGGCACCTGCGCAGGTTCGCCCTGTAGTTTCTGAGGTACAGGCTGCTTCTGATGTGCAGGCACCTAGTGCGAAGAGCGTTCTTCTTGCTAAGGGGGGCGAGCTTCTGCGCTCGGTTCCCGGTTCTATTCGTCGTCTTGGTACTCCGCGCGGTTTCTTGAAGGGCCTGCCTCTGCTGACTTTGGCGGCGCTGATTGTGCTCGGTGCTATTAGCTTCTTTGGCCCGGCGGCTTCTGCTTCCGTGGAGAACGCCTCGGTGGCTCGAACCGTCGTTGTGGTCAAGCACGGCGAGACCCTGTGGGATATTGCTCAGGCGGTGGATCCGCACGGTGACACCCGTGATACTGTGGTTCGTATTATGGAGTTGAACTCGTTGACCAGCACCTCTGTTGATGCCGGTCAGCGTCTGGAAATTCCTCAGCCTCAGCGCTAAGCATGGGCCCGTGTGTGGTTGGCTTCTGCATGAAGTTGATGTCTTGACTCCGAATCCTCTATCTATCAAGCTAGAGCGCTTGAGCCGAATTCTTGAGCCTATGAAATAGGAGCGCACCGATGCCTGTTCCCGTTGAACCCACACCCGTCGAAACTGAATCTGTACAGGAAACTGAATCTGTACAGAGCGCTCAGACCGCCCGTCCTGTGGTTGCCGTTTTGGGGGAACCCGGAACTCGTGGCGCCCTGGTGAAGCTTCTTCAGGATGCGGGGGCGGACGTTATCGTCACTACCGTGCCCGATCAGCTGCGTGAGGCTGACGGCATGGTGGTTACTGGCGGTGCGAGCTCTCTTGAGGCGTATGAAGATCTGAAAGCTAAGGACGCTGAGCGCGTGATTGGTCGCCGTGTTGCTGGTGGTCGTCCGGTGCTGGTTGCCGGTGCGGCGCTGAGCTGCCTCTTCGATTCGGTTACGGTGGAGCATCCGCAGATGGGGCAGGTTCAGGTGCAGTGCATGGGGGAGTGGCCCGGTGAGAGCGTGGAACTTTCTACCCGCGACCTGGTGCCCGGTGTTTCTGCCCTGCGTTCTTCCTCCGATAGTGCGCTGCTCAAGGATCTTGAGGGCGAGGCTCACTTCAAATCTGAGCACGGCGTTTTTGAGTGGGCTTTTGATCAGAGCATTGAATATATTGCCCCTCCGGCAGTGACTTGGACTGTCACCGAGCCCGCCTATATCGCGGCGGTTGAGAACGGTCCGCTGACGGCGGTGCAGTTCTGCCCTGTGGGCTCTGGTGAACTGGGCGCAGAGTTTATGCGCCGCTGGGTTGCGTCCCTGGCGGTGACCGGTCGCCTGTCTTCTGACGACTCCTCTACTGCTGCGGGAGGTAACTAATGTCTGCACCCGTTCTTGAACTTCTGCCCGCTGTTGATATTTCTGAAGGCTACGCGGTGCGCCCGGTGGGTGGCACCCTGTCCGGTGGTGAGCAGCGCCTCGACCCTGTTGAGGCGGCTCTGACCTGGGTGAAGGCTGGTGCTCGCTGGATTCACCTGGTTGACCTTGATTTGGCATTTGGTCGCGGCACGAATACTGAGGTTCTGTCCGAGGTAGTTGCCGCCGTCCGTGCCGAGAATGCCCGCGACTCCGCTCCGGTTCGTATTCAGGTCAGCGGCGGTGTGCGTAATGCTGAGAGTCTGGAGCGCGCCCTGAGCCTGAACCCGGATCGTGTGAACGTGACCAGTGCGGCTCTGGCGGATTCTTCCTGGCTTGAAAGCACCCTGGCTCGTTACGCAGATTCTGATCTTCTGGCCCTGGGGCTCGACGCTCGCTACAACCCTGAGCGGGGCTGGGTGACGGTGGCTCGCGGTACCGACTGGTCGGGTCCTGACCTGGCGGAGGCGCTGGCGTGGCTGGAAGGCGCGGGTGTGCGCCGCTATATCGTCACGGATGTGAGCAAGGATGGTTCTCTGGCGGGTCCCGGTGCGGAGCTGCTGGATGAGGTACTGGCTCAAACTGCTTGTCGGGTGGTGGCGTCCGGTGGTGTGGCGTCGCTGGCTGATCTTGAGAAGCTGCGTTCTATGGTGCCTCATGGTTTGGAGGGCGTGGTGCTGGGTAAGGCGCTGTATGTGGGCAACTTTAGTTTTGAGCAGGCTCTTGAGGCCGCTGGCTCCCGCTAAAGCTACCGGTTCGCACTAGTCCGCTTATCTAGCCCGCGTCGATTTTTTATCCTCATAGGCTTTATATGTGACGAAGCCCCGTCTTCCTCAGTACGAGGGAGGCGGGGCTTCGCTGTGAATAGACCGGGTACGGTTTAGTAGACTGGGCCGGTGAGCTTTTCGCCGGGGCCCTTGCCGGGCTCGTCCGGGAAGGGGGATGCTTCGCGGAAGGCGAGCTGCAGGGTGCGCAGGCCGTCGCGCAGGGGTGCTGCGTGCTGGGAGCCGATTTCGGGTGCTGCGGCGGTGACGAGGCCTGCCAGTGCGGTGATGAGCTTGCGTGCTTCGTCGAGGTCCTTGAGGTCGTCGGCGTTTTCGTCTGCTGCCAGGCCGCACTTGACGGCTGCGGCGCTCATCATGTGGATGGCTGCGGAGCTGATGATTTCGATGGCGGGTACGTCTGCAATGTCGCGCAGCTGTTCGTTGACGGCTTCGACCTGCTCTTCGGTGAGTTCGGTGTGACCGTGTACGGGGGTTTCTTCTTCCGCGGTGAAGCGGAAGTTCGTGTTTTCAGTGCTCATAGTCTTAGAATCTCATATTTCGTTTGTTTCGGTAAATGCGTCCTTAAGAGTGGGTGCTTCTGTGGACTTTCTGGGGGAGTCCCCGCAATTTTTATGGTGTTTTGCGTCTATTTCCTTGCGTCTGTCGGGGATTCTGCGGTATGGTTGTAGGCAGTTTGCAAGTGGAGCATGCCTCCCACCCGGTTGACCGCCGCAGGCGTTTGTTTGCGAGTTTTGAGGTGAACGGGTTTGTCCGCCGCTTTCGGCGTACGCTGGTTTGTGCCTCCGCTTGTGTAACTGCGGGGGCTTTTTTAGTTCCCGCAACGGATAGTATTCACGGGGAAACCCACAGAGCACAGGAGCTAGTCATTAGCGAACCACGCATTAACGATCGTATCCGCGTTCCCGAGGTCCGTCTTGTCGGTCCCGGTGGCGAGCAGGTAGGCGTTGTCCCTCTGAAGGACGCTCTGCGTCTGGCTGAGGACGCCGAACTCGACCTGGTCGAGGTTGCCCCGAACGCGAAGCCGCCCGTGTGCAAGCTCATGGATTACGGTAAGTACAAGTACGAAGCCGCAATCAAGGCTCGTGAATCCCGCAAGAAGCAGGCTAATGCCGTTCTGAAGGAGATCCGTTTCCGCCTGAAGATTGATACCCACGACTACGAAACCAAGGTTGGACACGCTCGTCGTTTCCTTTCCGGTGGTGACAAGGTCAAGGCAATGATTCAGTTCCGTGGTCGTGAGCAGCAGCGCCCCGAGATGGGTGTGCGTCTGCTGGAGCGTCTGGCGGCTGAACTGGCTGAGGTGAGCACCGTTGAGTCTCGCCCCCGTCAGGATGGCCGCAACATGGTGATGGTTCTGGCTCCGCTTCGCGGTAAGGCAGAGGCTCGCCGTGAGCAGGGCGCCGGCGGTCGCAAGGGTCGCGAGCGTATTGACACGACCAAGGCGAAGCCCGTAACTAATTCTCTGGCAGACGCTATGCCTGCCGAGTTGAAGGCACAGGCTTCCGCCGAGTAGGGAACCGGGTCGTCACTTTAGGATGGGCACGCGCCTCCACCGTTGGGTGGGTGTTGCGGGTTCACCCGGTGCCGGTTCCGAGGCACCTCGTTGGGGGTGCCTCACCTTTGGTCCTTGGGGCTGATGCGTGTATCGCTCAACCCCACTAAGCTCCCCCGCCGTTGTGGCGGGGGATGAATGTAAGGAGAACGGCAGCTATGCCGAAGCAGAAGACCCACTCTGGTGCTAAGAAGCGCTTCAAGCTCACCGGTAGCGGCAAGGTTAAGCGCCAGCAGGCGAACCGTCGCCACTACCTGGAGCACAAGTCCTCTCGTCTGACCCGTCGTCTGGCTTCTGACCAGATCGTTACCGGCGGCCAGGCAAAGGTTGTCAAGAAGATGCTGGGTAAGTAAGCAACGCTTACTCTCTGCACCTGGCGCACCGATAGTGGTGCGCACTGATTAAAGACTCGCTCCTGTTCAGCGTGATATGTGAGCTGTTCAGGACATAAGACGAAGGAGACACACGTGGCACGTGTGAAGCGCGCGGTTAACGCGCACAAGAAGCGCCGTACTATTCTCGATCGTGCATCCGGCTACCGCGGTCAGCGTTCTCGCCTGTACCGTAAGGCTAAGGAGCAGGTCACTCACTCGCTGGTTTACAGCTACGACCACCGTCGTAAGAAGAAGGGTGACTTCCGTCGCCTGTGGATTCAGCGTATTAACGCTGCTTCCCGCGCACAGGGCCTGACCTACAACCGCTTCATCCAGGGCCTGAAGGCTGCTGGTGTTGAGGTTGACCGCCGTATGCTGGCTGAGCTGGCTGTTAACGAGCCCGCTGCCTTCAACGCACTGGTTGAGATTGCTAAGAACAACCTGCCCGAGGACACCTCGGCTCCCAAGGCTTAATTAGCCTAGGTTGTGTTCTTACCTCGAAAATCTAGGTTCGGGGTAGGAGGCTTAAGCGTCGTGAGCGGCCGTCTGCACTTTTGAGTGTGGGCGGCCGCTTTCTGCGTATCTGGGGTTGTGCTTGTGGCTGTTCTGCGTTTTGGGGTGTGCCTTTGCCTGTACCCTTTAAGAGTGAACTTTTTTGAACGTATTAGTACCCCCGTTGTGATGTCCAATCCGCAGGCAGATCGTGTCCGCGATATTGCGAAGCTGCGTACCCGCGCTGCCCGCACGAAGAAGGGCCAGTTCCTGGTGGAAGGCCCGCAGGCTGTGCGTGAGGCGTTGAAGGCGCATCTGAAGAAGCCGATTCTGGATGCTGTCTACGTTACGGAGGCGGCTTTTGACCGTCATGAGGATATTGCTGAGCTGCTGGAGCAGGTGTACGGCACTCCCACCCCGGAGGAGGGCCGCCGCGTCTTTATGCGTGTGGTGACCGATGAGGTGCTGGAGGCGATGGCTGATTCGGTGAGCCCGCAGGGTATTATTGCGGTTTCCTTTATGGTGGATGCGTCGTTCTCGCTGCTGTGGGGTGAGGGCGCGTTGAACCCGAAGCTGATTGCTGTGCTGTCTCGTGTGCAGGATCCGGGTAATGCGGGCACCATTCTTCGTGTGGCCGATGCGGCCGGTGCTGACCTGGTGATTACGACTAAGGGTTCGGTGGATTTGTATAACCCGAAGACGGTGCGTTCTACCGCGGGTTCGCTGTTCCATGTGCCGATTATTCAGGGCGTGCAGCTGGAGGATTTCGCGGAGGATGTGAAGTCTCAGGGTACTGCTGTGCTGGCTGCTGACGGTTATGGTGCGGTGAATCTGCAGGGGCTGAGTGAGTACACGGCGGCTCGTCGTGCCGGTGTGGAGGCGAGTGCCCCGTCCGGTGTGAAGGGTAATTTTGATCTTTCTAAGCCGACCATGTGGCTTTTCGGGAATGAAGCGCAGGGCTTGAACGCTGAAGAGAAGGCGGCCGCCACTATGCGCGTGGCTGTTCCTGTCTATGGTTCGGCTGAGTCTTTGAATGTGGGTACGGCTGCTGCTGTGTGCCTGTATGCTTCGGCGATGGCTCAGCGCGGCGTTTCTCGCTAGATTTTTCTAGGTTTTGGGCGGTTCGCGGCTGTGGCATAGCGGCGGGCCGCCTTAGCCTCATAGGTTTTAGAGTTTTAGTTTAGGGCTGAGAAAGGGAAAATATGTCTGCTCCTTCTGGTCATTCGGGTTCGGGCGCGATTATTGCCGCGCTGGGTGCGAATCTGGGTATTGCGGTGCTGAAGTTTTTGGCTTTTGCGCTGACTCGTTCTTCGTCGATGTTGGCGGAGGCTATTCACTCGGTGGCTGACTCGGGTAATCAGCTTTTGCTTCTTCTGGGCGGTCGCGCTTCGCAGAAGCAGGCTGATGAGGAACATCCGTTTGGTTATGGCCGTAACCGCTATATTTACGCGTTTATTGTTTCGATTATTATCTTTGCCCTGGGTGGCTTGTTCGCTCTGTATGAGGGTTATGAGAAGCTACATGACCCGCACGGTATTACTGAGTGGCAGTGGGTTCCGGTGGCTGTTCTGGTTGGTTCGATCCTGCTGGAGGGTAATTCGTTCCGCGTGGCGGTGAAGGAGTCGCGTGATCTGAAGGGCAAGCAGAGCTGGATGCGTTTCTTGCGTACTTCGAAGAACCCGGAGCTTCCGGTGCTTCTGCTGGAGGATGCGGGTGCGCTGCTGGGTCTGATTTTCGCGCTCTTTGGCGTGGGTCTGACTCTGTTGACCGGTAATGGTCTGTGGGATGCATTCGGCACCCTGGCTATTGGCGTGCTGCTGGTCTTTATTGCCGTGTTCCTTGCGGTGGAGATGAAGTCTCTGATTTTGGGTGAGGCGGCTTCTCCGGAGGATTTGGCGAAGATTCGTGCGGCGATTGAGGATGGCGATAGCGAGCGCATTATCCACATTAAGACCGTGCACTTGGGTCCCGAGGAGATTCTGGTGGCGGCGAAGATTCGTATTCACGATGCCGACACCGGCCGCGCTGTGGCTGATGAGATTGACGCGGCTGAGGTTCGTATTCGCGAGGCTGTTCCTGCGGCACGCATCATTTATCTGGAACCGGATATTTTCCGGGCCTAGCTCTAGGAGATTTTTGTTATGACCGTTGAGATGATCGTTGATGGTTTGCTAAAGATTTTCGTTGGCCTGATCATTCTTTTGGTGTACCTGCGTCTGACTCACCGTTCTCAGGCGGGGCACCAGACCCCGATTGATACCATCGGTAACTTTGTCATCGGTGGTGTGTTCGGTGGCGTGTTGTACAGCAAGCAGATTAGCCTGTTCTACTTTGTCATCTACATGGTGTTTACGCTGTGCATGATTCAGCTGCTGAACGTGGCGACCACGAAGATTCGTTTTCTGCATATGGCGGTGCGTGAGCAGCGCGTGCCGGTCATTACGGATGGCGATATCGATATTAAGAGCTTCCAGCAGGCAGATGTGGTTCTTGATCCGATGCGCCTGATTGCTGACCTTCGTGCGCAGGGTATTTACGACCTGGAAGACATTGAGTTCGCTCAGATTGAACCGAACGGTGCGCTGAGCGTGATCCGTAAGGGTGACGGTGTGCCGAACTTTGCTCTGATTGTGAAGGGTAGCTTGGTCACTCGCGATATCGCGGATGCGCACAAGACCGAGGATTGGGTGTACCTACAGTTGCGTGCCGCTGAGGTCGAGCTTGAGGATGTCTTCCTCATGGAGTTCAAGAACGGTAACCGCCTGCTGATTCTGCTGAATGACGGCACTAATATTCGCCGTGAGGTAGCAGAGACCTCGAATATGAATGATGAGGCAGAAGAGTGGCAGGAAGGCGTGGAGGAAGCTCCTGAGCCTGAGGATACTGGGGATGCCGAGAAGGAAGTATCGGAGCACGCTGCTGAGGACGCGCATCCGATGAAGGATTCTAAAGCGTAGAAGAAGGTAGAGAAAGATGAGTGAAGTGTCGCCCTCGTTTGAGGTTCAGGTGGTTGGCGCCGCCGTGGTTGATTCTTTGGAGGCTCCGACCCGTATGCTGGTGGCTCAGCGTTCTGAGCCGCAGACTGTTGCCGGCATGTGGGAGTTCCCGGGCGGTAAGGTCGAGCCGGGGGAGAGCTGCGAGCAGGCGCTGGTGCGTGAGCTGAAGGAGGAGCTGGGCGTGCAGGCGCGTTTGGGTGCTGAGGTGCCCGGCGCGTACCCGCAGGGCTGGCGTCTGAGCGAGCGTCTGGCGATGCGCGTGTTCTTTGCGGAGATTCTTTCGGGTACTCCGGATACTTTGGAAGATCACAGTGCTCTGCGGTGGATGCCGTTGCCGAAGTCTAAGGATGACGCGCAGGCGTATGATGACCTGCTGGGTTTGCCGTGGATTCCGGCGGATTTGCCGATTGTGGAAGCGCTCCTGCAGCAGCTGCAGGACACTGGCACTGGCGAGGCGTAGACCCAAGATCTGACCTAATGCTCTGCGCTAGTTCGTTGCGAGGCTAATTCGCCGTTGTGTGACACGTTTGCGGCAGCAACAGGATAAATTTTCTCTATCTTTTTTGACACTGTGAAGGCGGGATTCCCTGTGGGGAGTCCCGCCTTTATTCATATTTTGAGGGTGATTTATGCGCCAGGTGATTCTGACTTGTGTATTTGTTGGGGAGGGGATTTTGTCATATATGGGTTCGACACGGATACATACTTTGGAAACCAATCGGTAGGCGGGTAGTATTGAGGGAGAAATCACATACGTATTGGGAGACAATGATGACTGCTCAACCCCCGTTTGATCCGGGTGCCTACCGCTCCGACGCGGTTCCCTCGGACACTCAAGCTATTTATATTCAGGAAGGCGGCGCTGAGCCGCGCGGAATTCTGTTCCACTCGCCGACCAAGCACCCGAAGATTCTGCGTCTGCAGGAGATTATGATTGTCTCCGCGCTGCTCTGCTTGATCCACGGTGTTATTTCCTCGTTCGCACCGGATAACCTGTCCCCGCTGAAGGGTCTGCCGGAGGTCGGCGTTGCAGGCGGTATCGGCCTGCTGGTTGTTTCTGCGGTTGTGTACATTTGGGTGTACTTCACGATTCAGAAGGGCAAGCGTCTGGGCCTGACTGTCGGTCTGATTTTTGCAATTCTGGGTGCGTTCGTGGCGATCCTGTCTCTGATTGGTAATGTTATTGACGCTCAGCGCTACGGCTTCGTGCCCCTGTACGCGGCATGGTTCATTGCGAACGTGCTGTGGATTCGTGCTTCTTTTGACCCGGCTGTGAAGCAGGCTCTGAAGTAAGTACAACCCTTCAACACTGTTGTTGAGGCTATATACCTAAGAACGCCCGGATGGACTATCCGGGCGTTCTGCTGTTTACGCTTCCTTCTCTGGTCTAAAATGGATAGGATATGCGCCCGTCGCCTTCCCCCTGTTCCGCACCTTGTGCGGGTAGCCGGGGGAGAGCAGACGGTGCTGCCTAAGGTGTATAACGAGCCAGCCGGCATAGTGCCGGTGGTATGCAGAGAAGAGTGACAATGACCGATTCCGTGCAGGAACACGAGGGTCTTAACGGCCCGGCTCAGGTTCTCGCCCGCATTGCGCAGGTTCTGGAGGAGAACCCCGAGAACGGTTTGGACGCTATCCGTGAGGCTTTTGAGGCTGAGCGTGAGCGCGCCCGCCAGGAGATTCGCGAGAAGGCTAAGGACTTTGACAGCCTCAAGGAGGTGCGCCTGAGCTTCTTCGGTGAGAAGGGCATCATGAGCATCGCTAACCGCCAGATGCGTGATCTTCAGAACCAGCACAAGGGCCCGGTGGGTAAGCTGATGGGTCAGGCTCGTGCAGCCCTGACTGAGGCTATTGAGGCTCGTACCGCTGAGCTGGAGGCTGAGCGTGAGGCTCGCATCCTGGCTGAGGAGGCTGTGGATGTTTCTGCTGCGTCGCCTCGCCGTTCCCTGGGCGGCCGCCACCCGATTGCTCTGATGCAGGAGCGCCTGACTGATATTTTCGTCGGTATGGGTTGGGAAGTTGCTGACGGCCCGGAGCTGGAGTCTGAGTGGTACAACTTTGACGCTCTGAACATTAAGCCGGATCACCCGGCACGCGAAATGCAGGATACTTTCTACGTTGAGCCGAAGAACGCTCACCTGCTGCTGCGCACTCACACGTCGCCGGTGCAGATGCGCTCGCTTCTTTCGCGTGATTTGCCGCTGTACATTGTGTGCCCGGGCCAGGTGTACCGCACCGATGAGCTGGACGCGACCCACACCCCGGTCTTCCACCAGATTGAGGGCCTTGCCGTGGATAAGGGCCTGACGATGGCTGACCTGAAGGGCACCCTGGAGTACATGGCACGCGCCATGTTCGGTGAGGACGCTAAGATTCGCCTGCGCCCGAACTTCTTCCCGTTCACTGAGCCTTCCGCTGAGCTGGATTTGTGGCACCCGAATGCTAAGGGTGGCCCGCAGTGGATTGAGTGGGGCGGCTGCGGCATGGTGAACCCGAATGTTCTGCGTGCTGCGGGTATTGATCCTGAGGAGTACTCGGGCTTCGCCTTCGGTATGGGTATTGAACGTACCCTCATGTTCCGTAACAACGTCGCTGACATGCATGACATGGTTGAAGGCGACATCCGTTTCTCTGAGCAGTTCGGGATGGAGATCTAAATTATGCGTGTACCCCTGTCATGGCTGCGCGAGTTCGTGCCTGTAGCCGAGGATGCTTCGGCTGAAGATTTGATGGCGACCCTGGTGAAGGTTGGCCTGGAAGAAGAAGACGTTCACCGCCCCTCTGATGAGCTGTCCGGCCCGATTGTGGTTGGTCAGGTGCTCTCTATGGAGCCGGAGACCCACTCGAACGGCAAGACCGTGAACTGGTGCCAGGTGCGTGTGGTTCCGGAGGGCCAGGAGCAGACTCTGACCGGTAAGGGCATTGAGCCTTCCGGTGTTCAGGGCATTATTTGTGGTGCCCACAATTTCGTACCCGGCGACAAGGTTGTTGTGACCCTGCCCGGCGCTGTTCTGCCCGGTGGTTTTGAGATTACCGCTCGTAAGACTTACGGTCACAAGTCGGCTGGCATGATTGCTTCGACTCGTGAGCTGGGTATTGGCGATGATCACGGCGGCATCCTGGTGCTTTCGACCCTGGGCCTGGACCCGGAGCTTGGCACCGATGCGATGGAGCTGCTGGGTCTGTACGATCAGGCTGCCGAGGTGAACGTGACCCCGGACCGCGGTTACGCGTTCTCTCTGCGCGGTATTGCTCGCGAGTGGTGCCACGCTACCGGTTCTTCCTTCGAGGATTTTGTGCTGGCGTACGGCGAGCGCGCCCCGGAGGCTAACGACGCCGGTCACCCGGTTGTTCTGCGTGATGACGCCCCGATTCACGGTAACCCGGCATGCACTCGTTTCGTGATGCGTGAGGTGTCGGGTGTGAAGGCGGATGCGCCGGTTCCGACCTGGATGTCTTCGCGTCTGCGTCTGGCGGGTGTGCGCTCGCTGTCGCTGCCGGTGGATATTTCGAACTACGTGATGCTGGAGACCGGTCAGCCGCTGCACTTCTACGATGCTGACAAGGTTCAGGGTGAGATTGTGGTGCGCCGCGCCGTAGCTGGTGAGAAGCTGGTGACCCTGGATGGCGTTGAGCGTACTCTGCACCCCGAGGATATTGTCATTGCTGATGATTCCGGCGTGATTGGTCTTGCCGGTGTGATGGGTGGCGCCTCGACTGAGGTGACCGATTCGACCACCCGCATTCTGGTGGAGTCTGCTCGTTTTGATGAGGTGTCGGTGGCTCGTACTGCTCGCCGTCACAAGCTGATTTCTGAGTCCTCGAAGCGTTTTGAGCGTGGCGTGGATCCGCAGATTCAGGCTGCTGCCGCTCAGCGTGCGGTTGAGCTGCTGGTTGAGCTGGCTGGTGCTCAGGTTGAGCCGGGTGTTACTGATGTGTCGCTCGGCTATGAGCCGGTCGTGATTGACCTGCCTGCTGATTACACTGCTGGTCGTATTGGCGTGGATTACTCGCCGGAGCAGATTGAGTCTTGCCTGCGTGAGATTGGCTGCTCGGTGGAGCGTACCGAGTCTGGTTACGCGGTGACTGTCCCGTCGTGGCGTACTGACCTGCGTGCGAAGGAGGACCTGACGGAGGAAATCGCACGTATTGACGGTTACGAGAACATCCCCTCGACTCTGCCGGTGGCTCCTGCGGGTCGCGGTTACACTCCGGAGCAGGCGGGTAAGCGTCGTGCGCTGAACGCGCTGGCGGCTTCGGGTCTGACTGAGGTTTTCGCGTACCCCTTCGTGTCGGCTGATGCGAACAACCTGTGGTCGGCTCCGTGGGTGAGCACCCCTGAGAACCCGGTGACTGAGGTTCCTTCGGTTCGCCTGGAGAACCCGATTTCTTCGGCTGAGGGCTGGATGCGCCGTTCGCTGCTGCCGGGCCTGGTTGAGGTTCTGAAGCGTAACCTGTCTCGCGGTTTCAAGAACCTGGCTATTTTTGAGGCGGGCCACGTGTTCATCCCGGGTGAGCAGCTGGGTTCAGAGTCCATTCCGCCGCTGGGTGCTCGTCCTTCGGATGAGGTTCTGGCTGATCTGAACGCCGGTATTCCGCAGCAGCCCACTTTCGTTGCTGGTCTGTTTTCAGGTACTGAGCACGAGGCGATGCCGGGTGCCGCTCCGCGCGCTTTCGATTGGCGTGACGCTCTGGATGCTGTGCGTCTGGTTGCTGACGCTGTTTCGGCTGAGATTCAGGTCCGTAACGGTGTGCACACTGCGTTCCACCCGGGCCGTGTGGCTGAAGTTCTGAACGCTGCCGGTGAGCGTGTTGGTTTTGCTGGTGAGCTGCACCCGAAGCTTCTGCAGGAGCTGAACCTGCCTGAGCGTACTTGCGCGTTTGAGCTGGATTTCTCGGCGCTGTTCGCTGGTCGTGTTGAGGCGCGTCAGGCTACTCCGGTGCTGACTTTCCCGGCTGCTACTCAGGATGTGGCGCTTCTGGTGGACCGCGATCTGCCTGCTTCTGAGGTGGAGCGTGTTCTGCGTGAGGGCGCTGGCGAGCTGCTGGAGGACATCCGCGTCTTTGATGATTACCGCGGTGTCGGTATTGATGAGTCGAAGAAGTCTTTGGCGTTTGCTCTGCGTTTCCGCGCGCCGGATCGTACGCTGACTGCTGATGAGGCGTCGGCTGCTCGTGAGGCTGCTGTGGCTGCGACTGTTGAGCAGCTGGGTGCGGAACCGCGTGTCTAACCGGGTCTAACCCTATGGCGTAACGCCTAATGCTGACGGGGTGGGAGTTGTTGGCTCCCACCCCGTAGCTTTTGGGGTTGCGTGGTGGGTTTACCTGTTGGGTTGGTTTATGAAGCGTTGATAAGCGCTTTCAGTGGTGAACTCATGTGGTTATGGGTACCCTAGAAGATAGATGAAGTGAGGGAGAGAGTAATGGCTAATCGAGAGAACTCGCGCGAACAGGATGAGCTGTCGCAGTCTACTGAGGTCGAAGAAACCTACTTTGAGGATTCTGAGTACGAGGATTCTGAATATGAGGAGTACGACGAGTACGACGAGTACGAGGATTACGATGATGAGGAAGAGAACTCCTCCCTTTTCGCGATGAGTGATGAAGAGCTGGATGACCGTCCGGGCGTGAACTGGCTGTCGGTTCTTTCTGCTGCTGTCGCGGTTATTCTTTCCATTGTTTTGGCTATTGCGGGTGTCCGTGCTTTTGCGTCGGTGAATAATAACGCCGAGTATGCCGGTAAGAGCTGGGTCATTCAGGGCACCTACCAGGATTTGACTCCTGACCTGATTACGAAGGGCAATGTTGCTCGTTATAAGGGCAACTTGCCGGCTGATGACGCGCTGAATGGTAAGACCTATGTGTCGAACCTGAAAGATAAGTATCAAGTGACTTCGGGTGCTCCGATTGAGTTCCGTGGTTCGCAGACTGGTGATGTTCCTTCCGAGTTCCCGCGTGAGGTGGATGGCCTGTTGGTGGAGAAGGGCGGCACTCTTGAGGTTGTCTACACCGCTGAGAAGGGCACGTTGAAGCCTGTGACTGAGGACAGCGTGAATGCTGAGCGTTTTGCCGGTATCGCAAGTATTGTTGGTGCGGTGCTGGTGCTTCTGCTGGGTCTGGGTTTTGCTGTGTGGCTGAACCGCCGTTCGCGCGATGTCGAGTATGAGGACCTGGATGGTCTGGTGGAGGATGAGCGCTAGGCGTTTCTGAATCTTGAGGATTGACCGGTTGACGTTTTGTTGAGGAGCCTGTTTCCGGCGCACGTTGTGTTGCTGGAGGCGGGCTCCTTTTTTGCGTTCGCCTGCCGGAGGTCTCTTGACTGGTGCGGCGCACCAGCCAACAATGTTCTTGCACGCTATGCATTCATTGCGAGGTTATGCGCCCGAATGTGTAGATACACGCTACATTCGCGGCGTTTTGTGTGACAGCTGGTGAGATAAACCCTGAAAATTCCCCCATATCTTGGAATAATCCATATTTGGCGCGCATATTTATGTGCATATGTATTATCTTGGGTAGTAAAGAATGTTGCGCTGCGCCACCGTTGGGCAGCTCCGTTCTGAATTCGTGATTGGCACCGTAGGAAGAAGAGATATTATGCCTTTCCCCTCGACCAAGATCGCGCGTCAGGCACGCATCGTTGAATTGTTGCAGACCCGACGTGTCCGCTCCCAGGCTGAACTGGCGCAGTACCTGACCGATGATGGTATGAAGGTTACTCAGGCGACCCTTTCCCGTGATCTTGTTGAAATTGGCGCTGAGCGCATCCGTGATGAAGGCGCCGGCTTGATTTATGCTGTGCCGAATTATCCTGCTCGTCGTGGCGGCGGCACTGCACCTGATGCCCGTATGATTTCCCTGTTCAAGGAGCTGCTGATTACCGCTGAGGGTTCGGCGAATATTACGGTTCTGCGCACTCCTCCGGGTGCTGCGCAGTTCTTGGCTTCGTCTATTGATCAGGGCGGTCTTGAAGCGATTATGGGCACTATTGCCGGTGACGATACGGTAATAGTGATTACTCGTGACCCCAATGGTGGGGCTGCGCTTGCCGAGAGCTTCTTGGACTGGTCTGCTGCTCAGTAGTAGTTGGGGCGTATCTTGCGCTGTTCTTCTGATGTTTCGGGGGAGCGGTTGAAGGTACGCCCTTCTGCTGTCTTCGGGCTCTTTTGTTGGCTTCTAGCTCGGCTTCTCTTTTCTAGATATACCGAATTTTTGTGGTGAGAGTTTTCTATCATGTCTGAAATGCACGATTCAGCGAACAATATTGCCTACCTTTTGGCGGAGGCTGCTTCTGATTCTGGGGCTAAGGCGGCTTTGACGATTCCGACTTCTAACTCTGCTGATATGCAGGTGGTGAGCTACGCGCAGTTGGCAGCTGCGGCCGCGCAGGTTCAGCGTCATGTGGCGGCGCTCGGTGTTGAGCGTGGTGACCGGGTGGCGTTGTCTATGCCGAATGTGGCGTTGATGCCGGCGTTGTATTACGGCATTGTGGCTGCGGGTGCGATTTGTGTTCCGTTGAATCCGCTGTTGTCGGGTGCTGAGCTGGAGTATCATCTGCGCGATAGCGGGGCGAAGGTGCTTTTTGCTTTTGCGGGTACTCGCCTGGCGTCGGAGGCAACCTCGACGGTGCCGGTGAAGAACGGTTCGGTTCGTTGCGAGATTTTCACCGGGGGAGAGGGCTCACCGGTGGCTCCTTTTGATGCGCCTGCCGATAGCGCGCTGTCGGATGCTGTTCCGTCGGCTGCTGTTCTGGAGCCTGTCCCGGTGGCGGCGAGTGATCCGGCGATTATTCTCTACACTTCGGGTACGACGGGCAAACCTAAGGGCGCGACGCTGACTCACGCGAATATCCTCTCGAATGCTCGTAGCTGCGTGAGCGTTTTTGGTTTCACCGCTGAGGACGTTATTTTTGGTGGTCTTCCGCTGTTCCATGCGTTTGGTCAGACGGTGTCGATGAACGCGGCGTTTGCGGCGTCGGCTACGGTGGCTTTGCTGCCGCGTTTTACCCCTGATGGCGCGCTGAATCTGATGGAGCGTGCCGGGGTGTCGGTGTTGGCTGCGGTCCCGAGCATGTATGTGTCATTGGTGGCGGCGCTGGAGGCTGAGCCTGAGCGTGCGCGCTCGCTGCGTGGTCGCATCCGGTTCGGCATTTCGGGCGGTTCGCCGCTGCCTGCGCCGGTGCATTCTGCGTTGAAAACGCTGATTGAGTGCCCGGTGTATGAGGGCTACGGTTTGAGCGAGACTTCGCCGGTGGTTTCGTTTAACCAGGCGGAGTTTGGCATGGTGCTCGGTTCGGTAGGTCGTGTGCTGCCGGGCGTGCAGGTGCAGGTTCGTTGCCCGGAAGGTTCCGAGTGCGCGCCGGGTGTGAGTGGTCAGCTGTGGGTGCGCGGTGAGAATGTGATGGCTGGCTACTGGAATAATCCTGCGGCTACTGCTGAGGTTTTTGACGGTGAATGGTTTGCGACCGGCGACGTTGCTCGTGTTGATGAGCAGGGCAATATTTTTATTGTGGACCGTATTAAGGACATGGTTCTGCGTAACGGCTATTCGGTGTATCCGCGTGAGATTGAGGATGTTCTCTATACCCATGAGCAGGTGCAGTCGGTAGCTGTGTTGGGTGTGCCGGATGAGCGCGTGGGCGAGGAGGTTGTCGCCGTGGTGATGCCGCGTCCGGGTGCGGATGAGGGTGTGCTGCAGGCGGAGCTGAATGCTTTGGCTCGTACTCGTTTGGCGGCGTATAAGTATCCTCGCCGTTACGTGATGGTGGAGAGCATGCCGCTGGGCCCGACCGGTAAGATCCTCAAGCGTGACTTGCGGGTTTCGATTCAGCGGAGCTAATCCCGGCAGACGGTTCTTAGCGCTGTTCTGAGGACAACCGCGGGCGAAGAGGGTAGAATCTTGTAGGCGGCTTCTACCGCGTTATTGTTCCCGGGTGTTTTTTTCGGGACTATCCCCTTCACGAAAGAGAGAGCATGAGCGTTCCCGCTTCTGAGGCTTCGCGAACCCCTATCGAGCAGTTGATTCCGGCTGCTTGCGCTACGATTCCGAATTACCCGCACGAGGGCATCCTCTTTTACGATGTGACCACTCTCTTCGCTAATGCTGAGGTTTTCAAGGCGTGCATTGATGAGCTGGCTACCCGTTTTGAGGGTCAGTTTGATGTGGTGGCTGGTGTTGAGGCTCGTGGCTTCTTGCTGGCTTCTGCGCTCGCGTACGCTACCGGTACTGGTGTGATGACGGTTCGTAAGGCGGGTAAGCTTCCGCGTGAGACGTACCGTGAGGAGTATGCGCTGGAGTACGGTAGCGCGGCGATTGAGATTCACTGTAATGATTTCGCACCGGGTACTCGTGTGCTTCTGCTGGATGATCTGCTGGCGACTGGCGGTACCCTAGTGGCTGCCGCGAAGCTGGTGGAGCGTGCGGATCTGAAGGTTGCCGGCGTCGGCGCTCTTCTGGAACTGGAGGGCCTGGGCGGTCGTGAGGCGCTGGACGGTTACCGTCTTGAGACGCTGAGCTTGGTCTCTGAGTACCCGCTGCCGTCGAAGTAGTTTTATAGATGTGGAGGTGCCCCGCCGGTTGGTCCGGTGGGGCACTTTTCTGTGTATGCTTGGGCGGGTTTTCTACGGGGGTAATATTTCGGCGCTGCGGAGCCTGTCCTGTAAAATAGTGACCCGTATTTTTGGGTGCCTGTCGCACCCTGTCTTTGAGACACCATAGGTTTAAGGAGCTTACGTGTCATCTGAATCTTTGCCCCAGCAGTCTGCTGATTCTTCGGCGGCTGAGAAGCTGTTTGCTGAGCAGATGGCTGCGGAGCGTGAGTATGTTGCTCGCGTGTATGCCCGTCTGGATGAGCTCCGTGAGGAGACGGCTGAGAAGCTGGCTGCTGTGCGTAAGAATCAGGCGGTGGGCGGTCATCAGAACCGTTCGGAGCGTGACTCTTTTGCTACTCACTATGAGGATCGTTTGGCGCAGCTGAATGCTGTGGATTCTCGTCTGACCTTTGGTCGCCTGGATATGGACCGTGAGGGCGCTGATGCGGTGCGTTATATCGGTCGTATTGGTATTACGGATAGCAATCAGCAGCGTCTGCTGATGGACTGGCGTGCCCCGGAGGCGGGTACGTTCTATCAGGCGACTGCTTTCCACTCGATGGGTGTGCGCCGCCGCCGTCACCTGATGCTTGAGGGCCGCACTGTCGTAAATATTGAGGATGAGGTCTTCGATTCGGAGATGCTGCAAGATGAGGACACCCTCCACGGTGAGGGTGCTCTGTTGGCGGCGTTGAATAAGAAGCGTACCGGCCGTATGGGTGATATTGTGGCGACGATTCAGGCAGAGCAGGATGCGATTATCCGCTCGGAGCTGCCGGGTGTGCGTGTTGTGCAGGGTGGCCCGGGTACCGGTAAGACTGCTGTGGCGCTGCATCGTGCGGCGTACCTGCTGTACACGAACCGTGAGCGCCTGTCGAAGGCTGGCGTGCTGGTGGTTGGTCCGTCGAATTCGTTCATGTGGTACATCGAGCGTGTGCTTCCTTCGCTGGGTGAGACCGGCGTGGTGATGGCTTCGTTGGCGACCCTGTACCCGGGTCTGCGTGCTGTGCCTGAGAAGGACCGCGCGGTTGCCGCGTTGAAGGGCGATTTGCGCATGGTGAAGGTTATTAAGCGTGCGGTGGCGGATCGTCAGAAGGTGCCGGCTCAGGTTCAGCGTCTGAACGTTGAGGGTACTGATGTTGAGCTGACTCCGGAGATGGTTCGTTCGGCTCGTTCTCGTGCTCGTTCGACGGGCAAGCCGCATAATGAGGCTCGTGAGACGTTCGTGAAGATTCTGTTGAAGGAGCTGACCGCGAAGCTGGATGATCAGCTGAACCGTGCGGCGGGTCGTGTGGTGGAGCGTCCGTATCTGCAGGATGATGTGCGCGCCTCGATGGATGTGCGCCGTGCCTTGAACCTGGCGTGGATGCCGCTGTCGCCTGAGACTCTGTTGCGCTCGCTGTTCTCGAAGCCGCATTACCTGGAGTCGGCAACCCGTGAGCTGTCGAAGGCCGAGCGTGCTCTGCTGGCTCGTCCTGCGGATGCACCTTTCACCGAGGCTGATGTTCCTCTGCTGGATGAGGCTGCTGAGCTTCTGGGTGATTTTTCGAAGGTGACCGGTGCGGCTGCGGCGGCTCGTGCTGCGGCGGAGCATCGTGCGAACCTTGAGAACGCTGCGAAGGCTCTGGAGAATGTTCACCAGTCGCTGGAGGATATTGGCGCTGATGGCGTGATTACTCCTGAGCAGATTGCGATGATGAATGAGGTTCGTGGCGAACGTATGACTGCTGCGGCTGCGGCTTCTGCTGATCGTACGTGGGCGTATGGCCATATTGTGGTGGATGAGGCTCAGGAGCTTTCACCTATGCAGTGGCGTTTGCTGATGCGTCGTTGCCCGATGAAGTCGTTCACGATTGTGGGCGATATTGCTCAGGCTTCTTCTGCGGCGGCTGCTTCCTCGTGGTCGCAGGCGTTGGAACCGTTTGTGGGTGAGCGTTTCACCCTGGAGGAGCTGACGATTAATTACCGTACTCCGGCTCAGATTGCTGAGGCGGCGGTGTCGGTCGCTCAGGCCGCTGGTTATGAGGTGTCTGCACCTCGTGCGGTACGTGAGGGCAAGTGGCCTCCGCTGGTGCATGAGGTTGCCGCCGAGTCTGTTGTGGAGCAGACCGTGTCTGTGGTCAGCGAGGAGGTCGCTCATTCGGGTGGTGCTCTGATTGGTGTGGTGTGCCCGCCGAGCCTGTATGTTCAGACTGCTCAGGCTGTGGCTCGTGCTCATGCTGATCGTACGGGTACCGCGCAGACCGCCCTGGAAAATCAGGTGCTGGTTCTGACTCCGTGGGAGGCGAAGGGCCTGGAGTTTGATGTTGTGGTGATTGTTGAGCCGCAGCAGCTGATTGATGATGCTGATGGTGCTGTGGGTGATTTGTACGTGTCGATGACTCGTCCGACTCAGCGCCTGCACATGGTGGGTTCGCGGATGCCCGCGGGTCTGTAGCCTTGCGGCTCGTGTAGCCTCTATCTGTTATTTCTTTGAGCCGGTGCCACACCGGTTTGGGCGCTCGCCTGGGTTTTTCTGAGCGTTTGTGCCGGTGCGGTGCTAGGCTTGTTACATATTTTGTTCGAGCGCCTTCGGGCGTTGTTACCTTGTGAATGGGAGAAGCATGTCTGCCGAGATCCTCAACGCGCAGCATAATGACGATACCTTCGAGAATATTTGGCAGGAGCTGAAGTGGCGCGGCCTGGTGCACGTGAGCACCGATGAGGCTGCCCTGGAGAAGGCGCTGAGTGAGGAGACCCTGACTTTCTACACGGGTTATGATCCGACCGCGGCTTCGCTGCACCTGGGCCACCTGGTGCAGCTGCTGGTGATGCGTCGTCTGCAGCTGGCAGGTCACAAGCCGCTGGGCCTGGTGGGTGGTTTCACCGGTCTGATTGGTGATCCGCGTCAGACGTCTGAGCGTGTGCTGAACTCTCCTGAGGTTGTTGCTGAGTGGGTGAAGTCCCTGCGCGCACAGATTGAGCGTTTCCTGTCTTTCGAGGGTGAGAACGCTGCTCGGATGGTGAATAACCTGGACTGGAGCGGTCAGATGTCTGCTCTGCAGCTGCTGCGCGATGTTGGTAAGCACTTCCGCGTGGGCACTATGGTGAAGAAGGAGATTGTGGCGAAGCGCCTGAACTCCGACGAGGGCATTTCGTACACCGAGTTCTCGTACCAGATTCTGCAGGGCCTGGACTTCCTGGAGCTGAACCGTCGTTTCGGTTGCACCCTGCAGACCGGTGGTTCTGATCAGTGGGGCAACCTGACCAGCGGTACCGAGCTGATCCGTAAGGTCGAGGGTAAGAGCGTTCACGCTATTGGTACCCCGCTGATTACTAACTCTGACGGCACCAAGTTCGGTAAGAGCGAGGGTAACGCTATTTGGCTGAACCCGCAGATGTGCTCGCCGTACGCGTTCTACCAGTTCTGGCTGAACACCGCGGATGCGGATGTTGTGGATCGTCTGAAGGTGTTCACCTTCCTGACTCGCGCTGAGATTGCTGAGTTCGCCGAGAAGGTTGAGAAGGAACCGTTTAAGCGTGAGGCTCAGAAGACTCTGGCGTACCTGGTGACTTCGCTGGTGCACGGCACCGAGGCTACCGATCAGGCCGTGGCTGCTTCGGAGGCTCTGTTCGGCAAGGGTGATTTCGCTGCTCTGGATGAGGCTACCTTGGAGTCTGTGGTTGCTGAGCTTCCTTCGGCTAAGCTGTCCGAGGACCGCCTGGATATGATTTCTGTTCTGACTGAGCTGGGCTTTGCGAAGTCTAACTCTGAGGCTCGTCGCATTCTGAAGGAGGGCGGCGCTTCGGTGAACGGCGTGAAGGTTCAGGGTGAGGACGCAGCTATTTCTAAGGATGATCTGCTGCACGGTCGTTTTGCGATGGTTCGCCGTGGCAAGAAGAACCAGGGCGCTGTAGAGCTGATCTAATACAGAGCTGGTTTAGTCTTCTCGATACATATAGATGGGGAGGGGTTCTTTTCTGCTGAGTGTTTAGTGCTGAGTATTCAGTACCGAATGTTCGGTGGGGGAGTGCCCCTCCTTTTCTGTTCCCTATATACGTTCCCTTTATATACAGAGCCCCTCCGTCAGAAGGGGCTCTTCTTGTATCGTTCTGCTGCCCTCTGGCTCTGGGTTTTCTTGGTTTGTCTTTGTTGACGAGGGCTTTAGGCGCCTTTCGACCCTGTTTTGGGGCTCCCGAGAGGGGAATTCGCAGATTTTTGAGGTTTCTAGAAGTTTTTTGAAGATTTTTTGCCACCCATAAAACGCACTGACTAGGTGTTTTACTGTCTGGAAGGGTGTCTGGGACCCCTTCAAGGCCCTGTTTGTGTCCTACTTCACCCCATTTCGGGTTGCAGGGGCGTTTAGGCATCTGTATAGTTGTATGAGTCGCCGCGGCGAGGAGGAAAAAACGAAGAACTTCTTCGGTGTTTCTCCTAGTCAGAAGCGGTTGAATATCTTTCAATTGTATAGTGTTTTGGTTTCTTGCTTAGAAGATTCTTGATCATCTGGATGGTGATGTTGGAGGAGTTTAGGAAAGAAACTTTGTGGTGCGAATCACGGAAAACGGATTTGCACGGCACACAAAACGCTGG
>NZ_KV818684.1:0-56200 GCF_001814995.1 Rothia sp. HMSC066H02
GGCGGCTTTCCACTTACGGGAAAGCCGCCGCCTCGCTATATTGTCACCGTCACAGGGGAGGGGAGTACAGACTAGGATTGGGGCGCGAGCGCCTCCAGCACCTGCTGCTGGACCGCCGCCGTATTACTTGCCACCAGGGACACCGGGTGCACGCCGGAGACTGAAACACCCGCGTGCTCGGGCAGGTCACCCTCCAGGGTGGAGGCGACGCCGCCAGCCTCACGGATCAGCGGCAGAAGCGCCGCCACCTCGTAGAACGACAGAGACGGATCCACGAGGGTATCCACGGCACCCTCAGCGAGCATACACGCCGCCCAGAACGAACCGTACGCACGGGAACGACCCACTGAGCCCAGAAGCTGTACAAGCTCGCCAGAGCGGTCCACAGGGCCTTCAGATGCCTCCTTCCAGGAGGAGAGGTCGGTGTACGCGGCAGATAGCTGATCCAGTTGAGTCAGCGAAGACACCTCAAGACGAGTAGCCTGCGCCAAGGACTTACCCGTGTACGCGCCCGAACCGCGAGCAGCCCACCAGCGGCGGCCCAGCGCGGGTGCAGATACCACACCCACCACCGGCTCACCCTGATCCAGCAGAGCAATCAGTGTCGCCCACACCGGCACGCCGCGGCGAAAATTATCCAGCTCAGCAATCGGCGCAATCACCCACTGGCGCGACGCCTGACCGTTATAGCCGGCATGCTCACCGGCAATACCGTCACGAGTACGCACACGCGACAGCTGCGCACGCAGAAGCTCCTCAACCTCCTGCGCCACACCCGAGGCGTAATCGGCAGGTTCCTGCTCCTGTACCTGCGGTTCTGCGGGCTGCTGAGTAGCCTGCTGCCACGGCGCCAACGTTACCGCGGCGGGTGCCGCCTCCGCGGGCTCTACCGCCTCGGAGATGGGGGAGAAGACCGGGCGATCACGAAAACGCATAGCGCTCACACGATTGACGCTATCGGCAAGAATATGCGCAAGACGCAAATCGTCGGTGTACTGCTGGGGACGGCTCATAGTAATGCTCTTCTTCAGTATCGGTGATGTAGTCAGCAAAAATGTGTGTGCGGGAGGGGCAGAGAACCCTGCAGAGAACCCTAGACGAGAGCGCCCAGTTCCTTCTCCGAATCGCCCTCTTCAGGAGTCAACAGCAGCAGCTTACGCAAGGACTCCAGGCGGTCAGGACCGCTCTGACCGGCGTGACCGGCAGCAACGTACGCCTCCAGACCGCACTCGGGAGCCTGCGCCGCGTGAGTACACGCCTTCGGGCAATCCGCCGCACCGGGTGCCAGATCCACGAACGCCTCCACGACGGTCTCCGGCGGCACATGCGCCAGACCGAAAGAACGAATACCCGGAGTGTCAATAATCCAGGTGCCCGGCTCCATCGGGTCGCCATTCGCATTCACCGGACGCAACGCCAACGCCGACGAGGACGTGTGGCGGCCACGGCCCGTCACCGCGTTCACATGACCGGTCGCACGCTCAGAGCCGGTCAGCGCATTCACCAGGGTCGACTTACCCACACCCGAATGGCCCAGAAGCACCGACACCTGACCCAACAGCTCCTGCAGAAGCTCCTGAACCGGTGCCGACTCCAAACCGGCAGCGCCCTCCTGGCTCGGCGCCAAACCATCCGAAGACGAAGACAGCACAATCTTCAAACCGCTCGCCGCATAGTAATCCAGCAGGTTCTGCGGGTACCGCACATCGGTCTTGGTAATGCACAGAATCGGCTCAATCCCGGCGTCAAATGCCGCCACCACGGCACGGTCAATGAAGCCGGTGCGCGGCTCCGGGTTCGCCGCAGCAACCACAATCACCAGCTGCTGAGCATTCGCCACGACCACACGCTCCGACGGGTCGGTGTCATCGGCGCTACGGCGCAGAATCGAGGTGCGCTCGCCCAGCCGCACAATGCGCGCCAGGGTATCCTTCGCGCCGGAGGTGTCACCCACCAGGTCCACAAAGTCACCGGTCACAATCGCGGTGCGGCGCAGCTCCTTAGCGCGCGCCGCAATGAGGGTACGCTCCTTCTCGGTACCCTCATCCACGACGACCGACCAGCGGCCACGGTCCACCGTAATGACCCTGCCACGAATCGCTTCTTTGAAGGTCGGGCGGTCCTTCGTGCGGGGGCGGGAGCCCTTCTTATTCGGGCGCACGCGCACATCCGACTCATCCCATTCGGAGAAATCGCGCACGTTCATGCGGGAAGAACCCATTTAGAAGACCTCCTGGTCGGCGGTAACGTCAGAGGTGGAAGCGCCGGCCTGCCATTGCGCCAGCATGTCCTCCCACATTGCGGTAAATTCGGGCATGGTCTTAGCCACGGTGGCTACGTTCTGCACCACCACATTGGGGCGGCGCAGACCAATAATCGCCGCGAAGGTTGCCATGCGGTGATCGTCGTAGGTGCGCGCCAGAACTGGCGCAGCCTCAGCGGCAGCGGGGATGGGCGCCTCAATCACCAGCGAATCGGCGGTGTCGCGGGCGGTACCTCCCAGGCGGTTAATCTCAGCGGCGAGCGCTGCGAGGCGGTCCGTCTCATGACCGCGCAGATGCGCAATGCCGGTCAGCTCAACGCGGCCCTTCACGAAAGCGCAGGCAGCTGCCATGGTCGGTGCCAGCTCACCACCGGCAGACAGATCAAAGGAGAAGTCACCCTCGGGAAGCTGCACCGGACCGGTCACTGTCAGACGGCCCTCAGCGTAGCGAACCTGCGCACCCAGCGCGGGCAGAAGCTCACGCCACATATCGCCCACCTGGGTCGTACCCGCCGAAGAATCAGCCGCGGGTGCAGGCCAGTGAGGAATAGTCACCGACTCGCCGGTAACCACGGCGGCAGCAAGGAACGGACCGGCATTCGAAAGGTCCGGCTCAATGGTCATCTCAAAGCCGGGGAAAGAACCGGGGTGAACCGTCCAACGGTACTCGCCGCCCTCTGCTTCATTGCCTTGGTTCGGGTAGTGCTCCTGCACCCGAATACCCATCTGGCGCAGCGCCTCCACGGTCATCTGAATGTGCGGGATGGACGGCACCGAAGAACCCTCGTGCACCAGCACCATACCCTGCGGTAGGCGAGGCGCCATCAGCAACAGAGCCGAAACGAACTGGGACGACGTGGAAGCATCAATACGAACCACGGGCGCCTCAGAAACACCCTCTACGCTCGCCAGACCGGGGGAGCGCAACACGAAGGGCAGAGCGTTCTCGCCCTGCTCACAATCCACCTGCACACCCAGCTGACGCAGACCCTCCAGAACCGGGCCCATCGGACGCTGACGAGCGTGCGGGTCACCGTCAAAAGCGAACTCACCCGGCAGCAGCGCCGCCAGGGCGGGCACAAAACGCATCACGGTACCGGCAAGACCGCACTCAATCGACACCGGCTGAGCGGAATCGGCCTGCGCCTGAGCAGAATGCGTTTCCACAAAGTTCAGGGGAGTGACCTTAACATCTGGACCGAACGGCGAATCGGTCGGAACCAGCTCAATACCCGCACCCAGCTGGCGCAACGCCTCAATCATCAGCGCCGAATCACGCGAATGCAGCGGCGCACGCAAATACGAGGGGGAATCAGCCAGAGCAGCAAGTAACAGATAACGGTTCGTGAGCGACTTAGAACCCGGAATATGCACCAGCGCGTTCTTGCCAGCGGCTTCGCTGGAGGCGGGTGCCAGGGGAGCGGGCCAATCACCGGGGGAAAGCTGCACTGCTGCGTCGCTCATACATCCTCTTCTGGTTCAAATCATGGGGAGGGCGCAGACTCAGAGACGCTGCGCCGGTTGACGTCTACCCCTATTCTACCGGTTGAGGGTTTGCGAGCCGCTGAGGACTCCAGCGGTGAGATAGGCAGCGCGAACCAGGCAACACGAACCAGACAGCGCGAACCAATCAATACGCGTGAAGGCGGCACACCGTCATTGGCGCACCGCCTTCACTCATCATCAGATGTCTATACCCCAGCGGGGCAACAGCTTGAGGCAGCTTAGAGGTTAGCCTCGGCGCAGAACTTCTGCACATCCTGCAACAGACGCGCCTTCAGCTGCTCGGGCGCCTGCTGAGCGCACGAAGAACGCATCTTCTCACGAATCATCAGCTCAAAGTCCTTCACATCCGCGCAGTCGGGGCAGGCATCCAGATGCGCCTGAACCGTGCGCAGCTGCTCGGGACTCAGCTCCCTATCGAGGAATTCGTAGAGGTGCTTGAGAGACGACGAGCAGGGCTGGCCGCCGCAATCCTCCAGCGGCTCAGAAGCCGCAGAGGCATCGGCGGCTTCGGGGACAGAAGAATTCTTGTCTGTGGTTGACATCGGGGTTCCTTTCACACGGAAGGTATAAAGCGTTAGGGGAGTCTAGCCCCAACCTGATGGGAGGCTAGCTCACGTGTAGAAGAGCGAAGCTAAGAATCCGCAGGCGCCTCGGAACGAGAGTCCGCCGGCGGGGACTTTACGCCCCTGGCCGCCTTAGTGCCCTTAGTAGCCTTTGCCGGCTGCCCCTTAGCGCTCGCCTTCGCGGCTGCCTTCGCCTCAGCCTTCGCTTCTACCTTTGCGATGGTCGACGGGCGCAGACCGTTCTCACGCGCATAATCGAGCAGCTTCTCACGCAGAATACGGCGGCCACGATGCAGACGAGACATCACCGTGCCCAGAGGGATATCCAGAATCTCCGCAATATCCTTGTACGCGAACCCCTCCACATCGGAGTAGTACACCACCATGCGGAAATCCTCAGACAGCTCGTTCAGAGCCTCACGAACCTCCGTATTCGGCAGGGCACTCAGCGCCTCCGCCTCAGCAGAACGCAGACCCACCGCATCATGCTCACCCGCCTGAGCCAGCTGCCAATCCTCCACCGTCTCACCCTGAGACTGCTGCGGCTCACGCTGACGCTTACGGTACAAATTGATGTACGTATTCGTCAGGATGCGGTACAGCCACGCCTTCAGGTTCGTACCCTCGGTGAACTGGTGGTACGAAGCAAAAGCCTTCATGTAGGTCTCTTGCACCAAGTCTTCAGCATCGGCAGAGTTGCGGCTCATCCGCAGGGCGGCAGCGTAGAGCTGATCCACGTACTGCATAGCGTCCGCGGTAAAGCGTTCGCGTAGCTCGCGGGTATCTGCCGCGGTGTTGGTTTCAGCCATGTTTCTCCTCTACAGGAACGCGCCAGGCGTTCACTTCCATAACGTAGAATTCTTCTCTTTATTCCGCAGAATGTGCACAAACATCTGCGGGTAAAGCAAAACCCCGGGTCCGAATAATATCCGAAACGCCGGGGTTTTAAAGTGTATGCAAGATACCTTATGCGTTGGGGCGCTTACCGTGGTTTGCGCCGCCCTTACGACGGTCCTTGCGCTTACGACCGCGCTTGCTCATCAGAGCCTCCTTATAGTGTTCATGGATGCACGCCCCACCTTCGCGGTGCGCGCTCCCTATTACCTGCCCTAGCAGAGGCGGTCACCGAAAACCGGTGCTCCACGCTATAAGGGCAACGCCGTCTATTTTTTCATAGAAACGGCATGATTGCATCTTGGAACCGGGATATGAGCTAAAAAACACGAACTTTCTTCGCATCAGCTCACAACCCCAGCGGGGAGAGCGGGCTCTTAGCCGTGCTCAGGAATGTTCAGCCAGTTGTACCAGCCTCGGTGCAGAACCAGCCACGCCATCAGACCGTAACCGGACTGACCCGGGCGACCGTCATTAGCGGCAAGGTCGTTGCGCCACTGCTCGTGGTGAAGCAGCGGGTTGAACGTATCCACGTACACGTGGTTACGGCGGGTCACCACATCTGCGTACGCCGCCGACAGGTCAGCGATACGGCGGTTACGCTCAGCGTCCAGGGTCGGCGGCGGACCAACAACCAGAACCTTAATGTTGTTCTGCGACGCCATGTCCACAATGTTCGCCAGGTTCAAACGCGAACGAGCGCTGGTCAGACCCAAATCAATGTCAAAGGTCGACGGAGCAATAATGAGGCGGTTATCAGCACCGGGAACGAAGCGGCGGCGCGCCTCCTCGAACCAGCGTGCATTCAACTGCTCGCTACCTTCATTGGGGGCGGCAAGGTTATATGCCGCAATGGATGCGGTGGTCTGCGGGGTGCGCGCCATAACACGGCCAAACCAGCCGAGAGTACGGGGATCGCCAACACCGGCGAGCAGGTCATCGCCGACTGCCACAATTCGAATATTGCGTTGCTCCACGGAATTCTTTCTTCTGCAGTATGCGCCCGCCGTGAGAGGCGGCAAGGCACGTGAGTAATAGTCTTTATATCTAGGATAAGCGCTTACCGGCCTCTTTTCGAACTTAATACCCTATCCGGTAAGTATCCGAGACTAAAAAACCCGTCTGCCCGCCAGAAACATCTGACGGGAAGACGGGTTTTGAAGAGCTAAATCATGAGCCAATCAGCTGTAGAAGACCTTAGCCTTCGAAGACCTGCTTGAGCAGAGCCTCAGCCTCAGCTGCGTGCAGCTTACCGGTACCAGCAGCCGGGGAAGCAGCTGCGGAGCGGGAAGCAAGACGCACGCGGCGGTCCAGCAGCGGCAGCAGGTTCACAGCCATGAACGGCCACTGACCCTGGTTAGCAGGCTCGTCCTGAGCCCACACAACGTCGGTAGCGTTCGAGTACAGAGCCAGCTGCTCCTTGATCTCCTGCTCGGGCAACGGGTACAGCTGCTCCACCGAGACAATAGCGGTCTTGGTGTCGCCGCGGCGCTCGCGCTCAGCTTCCAGATCGTAGTAGAGACGACCGGATACGAAGACCACACGCTCAACCTGAGCCGGGTTAATACCCGAACGGTCACCAATCACCGGCTGGAACGAACCCTCGGTGAAGTCCTCGATGGAGGACGCAGCAGCCTTCAGACGCAGCAGCTGCTTGGGGCTGATCACCACGAGCGGCTTGTACGGACGGTGCTGAGAGTGGCGACGCAGCAGGTGGAAGTGCGAAGCCGGAGTCGAGGGGCAAGCAACAGTCATGTTGTTCTCAGCGCACAGCTGCAGGTAACGCTCAACACGAGCCGAGGAGTGGTCAGGCCCCTGACCCTCGTAGCCGTGAGGAAGCAGCATAACCAGCGAGGAACGCTGGCCCCACTTCTGCTCGGAGGAAGACACGAACTCATCAATGATGGTCTGAGCGCCGTTTGCGAAGTCACCGAACTGAGCCTCCCACACCACGAGCGAGTCGGGGCGCTCTACCGAGTAGCCGTACTCGAAGCCGAGAACGCCGTACTCAGAGAGGAAGGAGTTGTAGATACGGAACTTGCCCTGGTCCTCAGAGAGGTGCTCCAGCGGCGACCACTCTTCATCAGTGATGTGGTCGTGCAGAACAGCATGACGCTGAACAAAGGTACCGCGCTGAACATCCTGACCGCTCATACGAACGTCGGTGCCCTCCATCAGCAGCGAACCGAAGGCGAGCAGTTCACCCATACCCCAGTTCACGTTGCCGGTGCGGCCCATCTCAACGCGCTGCTCCATGAGCTTCTTCAGCTTCTTGTGGACGGTGAAGCCCTCGGGCTCCTTACCGAACGCGTCAGCGATGTGCTGCAGAGTCTCACGGGAGATTGCAGTCTTACCGCCGTGAACGACCTCGGTGTTCTGCTGAGATGCGGGCAGTTCCAGACCGGAAACGTGCGCGCCAGCAGGAGCCGGTGCCGAAGACTGAGTCTCGACGAAGATAGCGTCCAGCTTCGAGTGGTAGGAGTCCAGAACTTCGTCTGCCTCTTCCTGAGAGACATCGCCGCGACCGACCAGGTCCTGTGCGTACAGGGTGCGGGTCGAGGGCAGGACGTCAATATCCTGGTACATCTTCGGCTGGGTCATCGACGGATCGTCAGCCTCGTTGTGACCGCGGCGGCGGTAGCAAATCAGGTCAATGACAACGTCGCGACCGAAGCGCTCACGGTACTCGAATGCCAGGCGTGCGGCGCGAACCACTGCATCCGGGTCATCAGCGTTGACGTGGAAGACCGGAGCCTTGGTCATACGCGCGATGTCGGAGGCGTGGGTTGCGGTGCGGCCGTCGTTCGGCAGGGTGGTGAAGCCAATCTGGTTGTTCACCACAACGTGCACGGTGCCGCCGGTGGTGTACGCCTTCAGGTCAGCCATCTGCAGGGTCTCCATGACGATGCCCTGGCCAGCGAATGCTGCGTCACCGTGAATCAGGATCGGCAGGACCGGATGGCCCTCAACGCCCTGCTCGTTGTAGACGTCCTGCTTAGCGCGGACGATACCCTCGAGCACGGTGTTTGCAGCCTCAAGGTGCGAGGGGTTAGCAGCCACGTAAACCTGGGTCTGCTTACCGGAATCGGAGGTGAATACACCCTCGGTACCGAGGTGGTACTTCACGTCACCGGAGCCACCCTCGTAGGGTGCTGCGGTGCCGGAGAACTCACGGAAAATCTGAGCGTAGGACTTGCCAGCAATGTTGGTCAGCACGTTCAGGCGACCGCGGTGTGCCATACCAATGGCAACGCCCTTCAGGTCGTTGTTAGCTGCCTTGTCCAGAACAGCGTCCAGCAGCGGAATCAGGGACTCGCCGCCCTCCAGGGAGAAGCGCTTCTGACCCAGGTACTTGGTCTGCAGGAAGTTCTCGAATGCCTCAGCCTCAACCAGCTTGGAGAGAACACGCAGCTGCTCCTCGCGGGTGGGCTTAGCAACGCCGCGCTCCAGGCGCTCCTGGAACCATGCGCGGACCTCGGGGTCCTCAGAGTACATGTACTCAACGGACAGAGAGCCGGAGTATGCCTCGTGCAGGCGCTCCAGGATGGTGCGCAGCGGCAGACGCTCGGAACCGCCGAAGCCACCGGTCGGGTAGACGCGGTCCAGATCCCACAGGGTCAGGCCGTAGTTCTCCAGCTTCAGGTCCGGGTGCGAACGCATCTTGTAACCAACGGGGTTGGTTGCTGCGGTCAGGTGGCCGTGTACGCGGTACGCGTGAATGAGCTGCTGGATACGTGCAACCTTGGAAATCTCGTGAGCGTCATCGACGTGGTTGTCGCGTGCCCAACGAACCGGCTCGAAAGGAACCTTCAGGTCGCGGAAGATTGCGTCGTAGAAGTCGTCGCCGCCGAGCAGGTAGTGCTCAACCAGCTTCAGGAATTCACCGGAACCTGCACCCTGAATGACGCGGTGGTCGTAGGTGCTGGTCAGGGTGATGATCTTGGACAGGCCCTGCTGGGTGATGAGCTTCTCGGACAGGCCACGGAACTCAGCCGGGTACTCCAGAGCACCCACACCGATGATGGCTGCCTGGCCCTTGGAGAGGCGGGGCACCGAGTGGACGGTACCAATACCACCGGGGTTGGTCAGCGAAACAGTGGTGCCGCGGAAGTCCTCAATGGTCAGCGCGCCGTTACGGCCACGCTTAACGATGTCGTTGTACGCATCCCAGAACTCGCGGAAGCTTAGCTGCTCAGCACCCTTGAGGTTCGGAACGACCAGGTTACGGGAACCATCGGGGCGGGGCAGGTCAATAGCCAGACCAAAGTTCACGTGTGCGTTGTGGATTGCAACGGGCTTGCCCTTCTCGTCCACACCGTAGGTCACGTTCATCGAAGGCATCGCTGCCACTGCACGAATCACAGCGTAACCAATGATGTGGGTGAAGGAGACCTTGCCGCCGCGGGTGCTTGCCAGGTACTTGTTGATGGCAGCACGGTTCTCAATGAGCAGCTTTGCGGGGACCGCACGAACGGTGGTTGCGGTGGGGACAGTCAGCGACTCTTCCATGGTCGTGACAACTGCCTTAGCAGGGCCGCGGAGGGGGACAATCTTGTCTTCAACAGGTTCCACAGGTTCAGCCTTCTTGGTAGCAGCGGGAGGGGTGGGGTTAGCAGGCGCAGCCGCAGGCTTCGGTGCCGCGGGGGCGGGAGTTGCTACAGGTGCGGCAGGTGCAGCCGGTGCGGCGGGTGCCGCAGCAGGAGCTGCACTAGCGGTACCGGCGCCTCCCAGCGCCTTGTCGATGGTCTCAAAAATGGGCCACCATGAAGGGTCCACGAGGTTCTTGTCCTTCTGGTAACGCTCGTACTGTTCTTCAACGAACCATTCGTTACCGGCAAATTCCTCAGGCACCAGATGTTCTGGCAGATTGGGCACGTTAAACGCCTCTTCCAATTAGTGTGAATTTATCCGTCGCGTCCGGGACTCTCCCCGGCATAGACGACCCGCGTCTTCGAGGGGCGAATCATCACGCTGAGCATGTGCGCATCGCCTAAGATGGTGGCCGTATGTGCGGGGTGTGCACCGTACAAACCTGCCTAGCGTGCCGTGAACGTCGGGGTTCATCCGCTTGCTTGGCGGCACACTCATGCTCCTATGTATAAGTGTAAAGAGAAGCACGGTGAACTTTCCAGCTCATCGCGCCATATCCGCAATGCAATTTTTCACTCTTACGGATTAGCAATGAGCCGCGTGCGCAACAAGTGCTGTCTTGCGCTTGTGAGCAGGCACTCTACAGCACCGAGAAGAGACGAAACCTTCGCTAAAATATGGGGTATGGATGACCCTTTGAGTAAGACTCTGACTACTAGCCAGCGCAGAATACTGCCCGCATACTCTGCGCAACACGGCACTGTAACACCCAAAAACACCACCTCCGATGCTCAGCATCTGGACAGCCTGGCTGCGGGGCTACCCCGCCAAGCCCAAGGCGCCGCACACCAGTCGATGGAGGCGGTGGCTGAGTGGATCTGATTCTCCTACTCATCGGCCTGCTCCTCATCCTAGGAACGGGCTTCTTCGTTGCCGTAGAGTTCTCTCTCGTGGCGCTCGAAACCGCCACCGTGCAGCAGGCAAAGGACTCCGGCGATAAAGCCGCCGACGCCGTCCTGCGCTGCCTCAAGACGCTCTCCACTCAGCTGTCCAGTTGCCAGATCGGCATCACCATCACCACGCTGCTGACCGGCTACACTCTCGATTCCGCCATCAAGGCGCTCACCACCGGTGTTATCAACAGCATGGGGCTGCCCAGCAGCGTGACCGACGTGCTCACCCTGCTGCTGGCGATGCTCATCGCAACCCTGCTCTCCATGGTCGTCGGCGAACTGCTGCCCAAGGGCCTCGCCATCGCCGAACCCTACGATGTGGCGCGTCGAGTCGCCCCCGCGCAGCTCGCCTTCACCCGCGTCATGTCCCCGCTCGTGCGCATCATGAACGGCTCCGCCAACTGGATTCTCGGACGGTTCGGCATGGAAGCCAAAGAAGAACTCTCCGCGGCACGCACCCCCGAAGAGCTCTCCTCCATGGTGCGTCGCTCCGCAGAAGAAGGCACCCTCGACTCCGACGCGGCACGCTTCGTGGACCGCACCCTGCGCTTCTCCGAGCTGACCGCCTCCGAAGTCATGACCCCGCGCGGTCAGGTCGCCATGCTCGAAGACACCGCACCCGTTGCCGAAGTCATCAAGCTGGCACGCTCCACCGGCCACTCCCGATTCCCGCTCTACAAGGGCGACCACGACAACATCGTGGGCGTCGTACACGTGAAGAAGGCGGTCGGCGTGCCCCCGGAGGTTCGCGAAACCCTCGAAGCCGGCGCCCTTGCAGAAGACGTGCTGCAGGTCCCCGAAACCCTGCACCTGGACGCACTGCTCACCCAGCTACGCCAGGGCGCCCTGCAGCTCGCCGTGGTCCTCGACGAATACGGCGGAACCGCAGGCATCGCAACCCTCGAAGACCTCGTCGAAGAAATCGTCGGCGAAGTCTCCGACGAACACGACCGCGGCCGCACCGAACGCCCCCTACGCTACGGCAACGGCGACTGGGTGTTCTCCGGACTGCGCCGCCCCGACGAAATCAACGCGCTCATCCCCGGACTCGAGGTTGATGAAAGCCCCGAATACGAAACCGTCGGCGGCTTCATGATGGAACGCCTCGGCCGCATCCCCGAAGTAGGCGACAGCGTCCCCGTACCCGGCGGCACCCTGCGCGTCGACACCCTCGAAGGCCGCCGCGTGGACCGCATCCGATTCACCCCCGCACCTAGCGCACAGGAACAGACCGAGAAGGGAGGCAACGCATGAACGACTGGGTAGCCATCGCACTGCTCGTCATCCTGCTCGCCGGAAACGCCTTCTTCGTCGCCGGTGAATTCGCCATCATGTCCACCCGACGAGCACAAATCGAACCGCTCGCCGAAGAAGGCAATAAGCGAGCACATACCGTCATCTACGCGCTAGAAAACGTCTCACTCATGCTCGCCACCTGCCAGCTGGGCATCACCATCTGCTCCCTGCTGATCCTGAACGTCTCAGAACCGGCACTGCACCACATGCTGGAGGTGCCCCTGCACCTGGTCGGCCTGCCCCACGCGATCGTGGACGTAATCGCCTTCGGTATCACCCTGATCCTGGTCACCTACCTGCACGTGATCTTCGGCGAGATGGTTCCCAAGAACGCCGCCGTGACCCTCGCCGCCCGCGGTGTGGCTCTCTGGATCGTGCCGACCCTGGTGACCTTCTCCAAGATTTTCGCCCCCGTGGTCGCCCTGCTGAACAACCTGTCCAACAAGCTGCTGGCGCTCATGAAGGTCGACGCAAAGGACGAAGTCGCCTCCACCTTCACCCTGGGCGAGCTGCAGACCATCGTGGCAACCTCAACCGCGGAAGGCACCGTGGAAGACGACGCCGGCGTGATTGAAAGCGCCCTCGAATTCACCGAGAAGGACGTCTACGAAATCATGGTGCCCGGCGATAAGCTCGTCACCCTGCCCTTCGGCAGCACCCCCGCCGAACTGGAACGCGCCGTGGCACGCAGCGGCTACTCCCGCTTCGTCATTACCGACAGCGACGGAACCTACATGGGCTACCTGCACGTGAAGGACGCCCTCGCCATCGCCCCCGAGCGGTTCGAAGAGCCCTTCCCCTGGTACAAGCTGCGTTCCCTGGACACGCTCACACCGACCACCGATATTGACGATGCGCTCGCCTCCATGCAGCGCAGCCGAACCCATATCGCACAGGTTATGGATGAACAGGGCATAACCCTCGGCGTGGTCTTCCTCGAAGACGTGCTGGAGGAGCTCGTCGGCGAAATCAACGACACCACCCAGGACGCGGTGCGTGAGCGTGTACGCCGACAGCAGGCGCGCGAAGCCCAGTAATAAGCCCAGTAGCCGCATCGTGAGATATCCCGAATAAAACAGGGAAATCTTGAACACACAGCCCGCCCGGTGCCCTCGTCAAAGAGGGCTAAGGGCGGGCTGTTTTGCGGTCAAAAACGGCTTATGGATGCACCCCAGGGGCACTCTCAGACGGCGGGATGAAGCGGCAGTATAAAGTAGCGGTGGGGGAGCGCAGTAGGCTGAGCTAACTATCCCTGTTGCATAAGCTACTGATAGGGAAAAGGGTTGCCTAACAGCACCCAAATGACACCAATAAAGAGTTGTTTATACGGGTGTGCGCATGATGTAGTTAAGGAACCTACAGACTAGAACGAACCGAAAGAGAGCCCTCATGTCGCACCCGAAGATCACCCGCAAGCACTTCCTCACCGCAATGGGCTCACTCGCCGCGTCCTCCCTGCTGTTGGCAGGCTGCGCAACCGAGAACAAGACCTCCGGTTCGTCCTCCTCGGCTGGCTCCAACGGCAAGGTGAAGGTCGTCGCCTCCACCGACGTCTACGCAGACATCGCCAAGCAGGTCGGCGGCGACTACATTGAGGTCACCGCGCTCATCTCCTCCACCAGCACCGACCCCCACTCCTACGAAGCCACCAGCGCCGACCGCCTCAAGGCAAAGGACGCATCCCTGATCGTCATCAACGGCGCAGGCTACGACCTGTTCCTCGAAGACCTCGCCGGCAAGGACAACACCTCCCAGAAGATCGTGAACGCGGTCAAGGTCAGCGGCAAGCTCACCGACGCCGAATACACCCACCTGGTCGAGGACCACCGCGGCGGCGAACACCACGAAGACGGCGGCGACCACGCCCACGCACACGAGTTCAACGAGCACCTCTGGTACGACTTCGAAACCATGAAGAAGGTCGCCCAGAAGATCGCTGAAAAGCTCGCAGGCCTCGACTCCGCACACGCTGAGGCGTTCCGCACCAACGCATCCACCTTCTCCAAGGAACTGGACGCACTGGACACCACCGCCAAGGCAATCGCCGGTGAAGGTAAGAAGTACCTGTCCACCGAGCCCGTGCCGGACTACCTGATTTCCTCCACCGGCGCAGAGAACGCAACCCCCAGCGAATTCGCTGAGGCGGCAGAAGCCGGCAACGACGTCCCCGCCCTCGTCCTGAAGGAAACCAAGGACATGGTCACCGAGAAGAAGGTCCAGCTGCTCGCCTACAACGAGCAGACCTCCACCTCCCAGACCAACGAGGTGCTGCAGGCAGCTAAGGACGCCTCGGTGAACTACGTATCCTTCACCGAAACCCTGCCGGAAAACACCAACTACCTGGCATGGATGAAGACCAACGTCAGCAACCTCGAAAAGGCGCTCTCCTAAGTGACTGACAACAATAACGGTGCCGCCCCCGCGATTTCCATTCGCGGGGGTAGCCTCGCTTTCGGGGCCCGCACCCTCTGGAAAGATCTAACCCTCGACATCGGCGCAGGCGAATACTTCGCCGTGCTTGGACCCAACGGCTCCGGCAAGTCCACCTTCCTCAAAGTCGTTCTCGGCCTGACCGGACTCAACGCCGGAGAAATCTCCGTGCTCGGCAAACCCGCACGCCTGGGCAACGCCGGCGTCGGCTACGTACCGCAGCAGAAGTCCATCCCCACCTCCACCCCGATGCGCGCCCGCGACCTCGTGGGACTTGGCGTGGACGGGCACCGCTGGGGCATCCGCCTGCACGGCCGCAAATACCGCGCCAAGGTTGATGAGCTCCTCGAAGCCGTCGGCGCGACCGAATACGCGAACGTGCCGGTGGGTCTGCTCTCCGGCGGTGAGCAACAACGCCTGCGTATCGCCCAGGCGCTCGCGAACGACCCGAAGATTCTGCTGGCTGACGAGGCGCTACTCTCCCTGGACCTCAACCACCAGTACGCGGTGGCTGAGCTGATTCACCGGTTCAACCGTGAACGCGGTGTGGCGGTGGTGTTCGTGACCCACGAAATCAACCCCATCATTGAGCATGTGGATCGCGTGCTCTACCTGGCGAACGGTCGTTTCACGGTCGGATCGGTGGAAGAGGTCATGACCAGTGAGACTCTCACCTCCCTGTACGGAACCCCGGTGAGCGTTCTCAAGTCTAATGGCCGTTACGTGGTGGTGGGTGAGACTCACGCCAGCGACCACTGCCATATTGAGGGCACCGACCAGAACATTCACGGCTCCCACCTGAAGTCTGGTCTCTCTGAACCGCAGCGCACTCTACACATTCCGGGAGGAACCACTCGATGACCATTCTTGCTTCCCTCCCTGCTCTGGCACCGGTTGCCGCCGCGCAGAACGATTTGCTTTCTCGTATCTTCGTGTTTGACCGCTACGGCGAGCTGCTGCACATGCTGCAGAACTCCATTTTTGCTGGCGCTGTGCTAGGCCTTATCGGTGGTTTCGTCGGTATTTTTGTGATGATGCGCGACCATGCCTTTGCGGTGCACGGCGTCTCTGAAATGTCTTTCGCGGGTGCCGCCCTTGCCCTGTTGCTCGGCTATGACGTGGTGACCGGCTCCATGGTCGGTTCGATTGCCTCGGCTCTGCTGATTGCCTTTCTGGGCTCTAAGGCGAGTAACTCGAACTCGGTGATTGGTGCGCTCATGCCGTTCGGTCTGGGCTTGGGCATTCTCTTCCTCTCCCTGTACCAGGGCCGTAGCGCGAATAAGTTCGGTCTGCTGACCGGTCAGATCGTGTCCGTGGATGCCGACCAGCTGCACACCATGATTATTGGTGCGGTGGTTATTATTTCCCTGCTGGTGATGGTGTGGCGTCCGCTGAGCTTCGCCTCCCTGGACCCGGAGGTCGCGCGCGCTAAGGGCGTGCCGATGCGCTTTTTGTCCCTGGTGTTCATGGTGATTCTGGGTATTGCTGTGGCGCTGTCGGTGCAGGTGGTCGGTTCGCTGCTGGTGCTGGCGCTGTTGATTACTCCGGCGGCTGCGGCGATGCAGGTGACTGCCTCTCCGGTGCGCACCCTGATCCTGTCGGTGCTGTTCGCGGAGGCTTCCATCGTGGGCGGTATTCTGCTGGCTCTTGCCGGTTCGCTGCCGATTAGCCCCTACGTGACCAGTATTTCCTTCCTGATTTACGTGGTGTGCCGTGTGATTGGTGGCGTGAAGCGCCGCCACAGCGCGTCGGGCCGCCAGCTGGCTGAGAAGGCATAAGACCTATAGAAAGAGCCCCACCTCGGGAATGAGGTGGGGCTCTTTCGTTGTCGTGCTGTGTTAGCGCTACGGGTCATGTACCCGGTGCGCAATGCGGGCTCAACCTGTGTGGCGTTGTGTTGCCCTGTCCAGATGCCCTGTGTGTCGTGCTGTAGTGGCGCCGAAGATCTTTGAAGGCGCCGTATCCTTCGTTGAGAAGGTTTTCCCCGGTGGGGGAGAGCTCCTCAGAATGAGGGGCTTAGAGGTTGCGACTTAGCCTGCAACGTTAGCGTGCAGCGCCGCCCTGCGATTCTTCCTCGCGACGTGCCAAAGTGCAGTCCGGGCAGTAACCGGTCACTTCAACCACGTGCTCCAGCTCCGAGAAGCCGTGCTGCTTACCCATCGCCAGTGCCCAGTCCTCAAGGGCGGGTGCTTCTAGCTCAATGGCGGTGCCGCATCGGCGGCAGAGCAGGTGGTGGTGATGGTCCTTGACCTGGCAGTGGCGGTACAGAGTCTCACCCTCAATGCCCTTGACCGAGTCGAGCTCACCGGCGTTAGCCAGCGACTGCAGCACACGGTAGGTGGTTGCGAGAGAGACCTGTTCCTTGCGGTTCGCGAGGGTCAGGTGCAGATCCTGTGCTGAGATGAAATCGCCGAGTTCTTCCATGGTCGCCTTGATGATGCGACGCTGGCGGGTATTTCGGGCTTCGGCGGGTTTCGTAATTCTCCGTACGGGAATATGAGTGTCCATTGCTGAACCTTTCGGGGTGGAAATCCGCCCCATTGTGTGGTCGATCTTGTCTTACGACTTTACACTAGAGGCGTTCAAAAGGTGGCTGATTTGCGGCTTATCTCAAAAGTTGAAGCCGCCGCCGGGCGGGTGTGGGGGTTCGCGGTAGACTAAAACTATGAAGATGACGAAGTACACCCACTCATGTATCCGCCTTGAGAATGAGGGGCGCACCCTCGTTCTTGACCCCGGCAATTTTGCTGCTGAAGGTGAGCATGCCACCGCGCTGGAAGGCGCCGATTACCTGTTCGTGACCCACGCGCATCCGGATCATTTTGATGGTCCGTCGGTGTTGCCGCTGATTGCTGAGCGTGCCGAGTCGCAGACCCCGTTGAAGATTTGGGCTCCCGAGGCTGTCGCCCAGACCATCAAGGAAGCTGTACCCGCTGCCGAGGTTACCGTTGTTTCCTCTGATTCTGAGTTCAGCATCCCCGGTTTTGAGGTGAAGACCTACGGCGGTCAGCACGCCCTGATTCACCCGCTGATTCAGACCATCGCCAATGTTGGTTACCTGATTAACGGTGCCGTGTACCACCCGGGTGATTCGCTGGTGGTTCCGCACCGCGTGCGTGCGAATACCGTCCTGGTGCCGATTCACGCGCCCTGGTCGAAGGTTCAGGAAGTCATTGATTTTGTGATTGCGACCGGCGCTCAGCGTGTGGTTCCGATTCACAACGGCATGATTAACCAGAACGGCACCGGCATTATTGAGGGCCTGGTGACGAACTTCGGTGCGAAGTACGGCACTGAGCTGAAGCACCTGAACCCCGGTGAGAGCATTGAGGTTGAGGCGTAAGCCTGACCGTTGAGATTCAAACGCGCCGACGACGGCGCATGAAGGAGATTATTGTGAGCACGATTTTTACCAAGATTATTGATGGCGAGCTTCCCGGCCGCTTCGTCTGGAAGGACGAGCACTGCGTGGCGTTCATGGACATCATGCCCCAGTCGGAAGGTCACCTGCTGGTGGTTCCCCGCGCGGAGATTGACCGCTGGCCCGACCTGCCGGCTGAGCTGGCTGCGCACCTGTTCGCTGTGGTGCACAAGATTTCGGGTGCCCTGGATCAGGCGTTTCATAAGGAGCGTGTGGCTCTGATGATTGCGGGCTTCGACGTTCCGCACACCCACATCCACCTGTTCCCGGTTGATAGCATGGCTGATTACGATCCCGCCAACGCGAAGAAGGACGCTACCGCCGAAGAGCTGGATGCGGCGGCTGAGAAGGTGCGTGTTGCCCTGCGCGAGCGCGGCCACGGCGAGTTCGTGCCCGAGGCGTAAGTGCCCTTTACAGCGCGTATAAACACGAAGGAGCCGCCCTCTACACAACAGTAGAGGGCGGCTCCTTCGTTAATATATCCCGTTGCTATATTCCGGCGGGAAAGAAGCTTAGTGCTTCTCAGCCTTGGAGATCTGGTCAGCCAGGTCCTCGGGGGAGAGGTTAGCGGAGGAGAACTCGGGGGTCAGCGGCAGGTGCAGCTGCAGGCCGGTACCGGGGCAAATCTCGACCTTTGCCGAACGCAGCTTGAAGTCGACCACGTGGCCGCCCTGAACGCGCTCATCATCGATAAAGTGGGCGTGGCAGCCGGGCACCGAGATGCCCTGCTCGTAAATCGGGGTGCGGAAGCCAACAATCGTGCCGGTCACGTTATCAAACTGGACAATGTCCTCATTCTCGGTGGCCGCAACCATCTTCGGGTAGGGCTTCTCCTGCTTGATGACGGTGCGGGTGCGGACCCATTCGAACTCGCCGTAAATCTTGATGGCGTACATGTAGTTCTTGGAGACGGTGAAGTCATCCAGAATCTGCGAGGCAGACTTACGGAGCAGGTTCTGCGGCAGTTCGCGCTTAATCATGGGCACGAAGTTGGTGACCACGGCGTAGGGGGTCTGCTGGCGCAGGTCGGGCAGGGACACGGATCCGTCGTGGCGTACCTGGTAGCAGACGCCGTCGAGGACGACCATTTCGCCGTCGAGGCCGTTGAAGGTACCCACACCGAAGTTGCCGTGGCTCAGGAGCTCACCGATGGTCATCTCGCCATCGTAGATGCCGTCCAGCAGCTGGGACATGAGGCCGGTCTGAAAAACTTCGTTACGGAAAACAGTTTCACCGTTTAGGATGGTCGGCTGATATGCCATGAGATTTCTCCTCGTTACAGTGGATGCGGCGTCAGACGGGTCGGTCGGTCATCGGCGATACTCGCCCCAATCTGATGCTAAAAAGGGGAAGGGCGTCGGGGAGAACACGGCGTTTTGGTGTCGTTTCTCGCGGAATTCGTAGGTGCCGCCGGCCGGGCGCACGCACTTTCATTGTACGCCCGTGCAGGAAGAACCCCGGGACTAGCGGGTATGACATCTTATGATGTGACCCTGCACCACCTGCAAACAGAATGCATGAGTCACCGTAGGCTTTCCCGCTAACAGACAGAAATAGTTTAGAAGTTCAGAACCATCTCCACATGCTCAATTCCAACCTCAAGGTACGGCTCTCCCACTTGCACAAACCCCGCCGCACCGTAGTAGCTGTCTTTCAAATATGATTGGGCGCTAATCACCAGCTGACGAGCTTCCGTATTTTCACGGACCCAGCCAATCGCCTCATGCAGTAGGGCGCGCCCCAGGCCGGTGCCACGCGCCTCCTCACGTACCGCTACCCGCCCAAGAGTCCAAGCACCCTGGATGGGGCGATGATAGCCATCATCTACTGTCATAAGATCAAAGATCCGCAAGTACGCTAAGACTCGCCCAGACTCATCCGCGTGGAAGAAATGAACAGACTCGAAATCTGCTTCGTCTGGCTCCTGCGCAAGAATCTGCTGACCCACAGTAAAGACAAGAGAACGGGTGATATGAATCTGCTGTAGTTCTCGTAGAGTCAGCTCGTTGAAGTGCTTTGCCTGAAAATATGCGGAGGAATTTGGCAACGGCGTTTCCTTTCAAATACGTTCTGCGTGATGAAAGAGCATACCTCAGTATTGAAAGCTCTGTACAAAGGTATAGGTATGAACCCGCTCTATGAGATTTACCGGTACAACCCCCCCCACAGGTATTTATTGCTCACAGCGTGTCTGCAAGGATAACCATTTAGAACGCGCATGAATTAACAAAGCTCTTATACTGAGAACGTTATTATCACTCAACACCTTGGAGGTAACTCTATGTCTATCGCCGCTATCATGACCTGGACTCTGCAATCAGAAATTCCTGTACCTCAGGACGCCCAAGCCCTTTTGGGGCCGGGTGAAAGCGCCGTCGCAGCCTTTGCTACTTTCCGCGATTCGGCGATTTTCACGACTCACCGACTCATCATTCGTGACGCCCAAGGCCTGACGGGCAAGAAGGTAGAAATGTATTCGTTGCCTTACTCCTCAATCCATATGTGGTCTTCTGAAAATGCAGGAAACCTGTTCGACGCGAATAGTGAAATCGCTCTATGGACGAAGGTCGGCTACATCAAAATCAAGCTGGGCCGAAAGATTGACGTGCGCAAGCTTGACCGGCTCATCGCTCAGCAGGTTCTAAACGCTCAGCAGCATTAGGGCATAAAAATAGACTGGCGTTCCCTCCGGTTGCACGACAAAAAGGGAGGGAACGCCAGCACCAACAGCTTAGCCCTTAGAGCCACTCTAAGCGCAACTAAGACACATGAGGCTCATCGAGGCAGAAAAATATTAGACACGAACCGTCACCAAAATAGTCCGGTGAGCCTGCACCCTGCAGACACCCAGCAGAATACACAACAACGGCCTATACGCTCCCAAAGGAACGTATAGGCCGTTGCCTGTTCTCCAGAACGCACCCCCTACAAGGGGCACCGTTCAGGAAGAAAGATTAGACGCCGTAGTACAGCTGGTACTCAAGCGGGTGCGGAACCAGCGAGAGCGGCTCCAGCTCGTTCTTACGCTTGTAGTCAATCCACGCCTGAATCAGGTCCTCGGTGAAGACGCCGCCCTCGAGCAGGAAGTCGTGGTCAGCCTCCAGAGCCGCCAGAGCCTCCTCCAGGTTAGCCGGAGCCTTCTTGATGTCCTTAGCCTCTTCAGCGGGCAGCTCGTACAGGTCCTTGTCGATCGGTGCCGGCGGCTCAATACGGTTACGGATACCGTCCAGACCAGCCATCAGCTGAGCAGCAAACGCGAAGTAGGGGTTAGCGGAGGGATCCGGTGCACGGAACTCCAGACGCTTAGCCTTCGGGTTGGTGCCGGTAATCGGGATGCGGATACCAGCGGAACGGTTACCCTGCGAGTACACCATGTTGATGGGAGCCTCGTAGCCGGGAACCAGACGCTTGTAAGAGTTCACGGTCGGGTTGGTGAACGCCAGAACAGCGGAGGAGTGCTCAATCAGACCGCCAATGTACCAGCGTGCGGTGTCAGAGAGGTTAGCGTAGCCGCGCTCGTCGTAGAAGAGGGGCTCGCCGTCCTGCCACAGCGACTGGTGGCAGTGCATACCGGAGCCGTTGTCGCCGAACACGGGCTTGGGCATGAAAGTCACGGACTTGCCCCATGCGTCTGCGGTGCCCTTGATGACGTACTTGAACTTCAGCAGGTCGTCAGCAGCCTTGGTGAGGGTGTCGAACTTGTAGTTGATTTCTGCCTGGCCGGCTGCGCCCACCTCGTGGTGGCTACGCTCAACCTCAAGGCCAACCTCGTCCATTGCTACGCACATTGCGTCACGCAGGTCAGCCTGCTTGTCGACGGGGGAGACGGGGAAGTAGCCGCCCTTGACGGGGGTCTTGTTGCCCAGGTTGCCGCCCTCTTCCTTGCGGCCGGTGTTCCAGGGAGCCTCATCGGAGTCGATCTTGAAGAATACGGAGTTCGGCTCGACCTGGTAGCGAACGTCCTCGAAGACGAAGAATTCAGCCTCGGATGCAAAGAACGCGGTGTCTGCAATGCCGGTGGACTGCAGGTACGCCTCGGCACGCTCAGCGACACCGCGGGGGTCACGGTGGTAGGGCTCGCCGGTGCGGGGGTTCACGATGGAGCAGATGATGACCAGGGTCTTCTCAATGCGGAAGGGATCAACGTACGCAGACTGAACGTCGGGAATCAGCTGCATGTCGGACTCTGCAATGCCCTGGAAGCCGCGAATGGAGGAGCCATCAAAAAGCTGGCCGTTGACGAAGAAATCGTCATCAATCGCCTTAGCGGGCAGGTTGAAGTGCTGCTGCACGCCGGGCATGTCGGTGAATCGGATATCAACGAAGACTACTTCTTCGTTCTTGATAAAGTCGAGAACTTCCTGGGGGCTGGTAAACATGAGGACTGCTCCTTGTTCGACTGACGGTGCAGGAGGGTATCTTCCCTCATCACATTCAGTCTTTGGTTTAGTTTTTGGCCGCGGGCAAAACCCTGTGACATATCAAGCATAGTGGTTATTTTTTGCGCGTGCGTGACTATCGTGTTTCGGTAATGTTACAAATCCTGGAAAGGAGTTACATCTTGGTTGCCTCACGAAACACAGTAGAGATGCTAACGCCCTCTAGTAAAGCTCTAGCAAAGCCAATATCAATGCCAGCAGCAGCGCAATAATCGGGGGTAACAAAAGGCCCCGGCCCTCCCCACACGGGAAGAGCCGGAGCCTTCAAAACCTTATATCAGCGTCTCGCTTAGCGGCCGCGCATCGCACGACGGTCGGGGCGTGCACGCATCGGGTCAACACCCTTCGGCAGACCATTCATCGGGTTACGCATAGTGTTCAAGGTGCTCAGGCGACCAGAAACAACCTGCATCTCCTGCTGGGTCAGAGCCTTCGGAAGCTTGTTCATAGTCTTCACAACGTCTTTGAGCTCAACCTGACCCTCATCGTGACCGGTCTCAATCACATGAACCGGCACACCGGGAGCCACACGAGCCAGGTGCTTCTTCTCAGTGTTCACCAGCGAGTTCACGCGGCTGTGAGGGCCCTCGGTCACCAGCACAATACCGGGACGGCCCAGCGCACGGAACACCAGATCCTGGTTGCGGTTCGCAGCAACGGGCTGCTCCTCAACAATCCAACCGCGGCGCACCGAGTTCATCGCCGCACCACTACGACCGGGCTGGTTCTCAATCTGAGCAAAAGCCGCAGTCTGCGCGCGGCGACCCAGCAGAAGCATCGCCACGATAGCGGCAACGCCCAGACCCAGAATCAGGAAAGTAATCCAGTTACCCAGGGCAATACCGATGAGGAGGAAAACCAAAAGGGTACCCAGAGCCGACAGACTCAGAATCCAACCGATATTCGGGTCGGACTTCTTGGTCATCTGGTAGACCTGCTTCATCTGGGCGAAAGTGCCCGGAGTGCGTTCCTTCTTCTTTTTCTTCTCTTCGCGCTTATCTGCCACGATTCTTCCTCGGCTGGTTCTTCCGCGGCCCCGAGAAGCGCCTCAAACGCTCACGGAACCATAGTGACGTAACGATGCAGTGTATGCCTGCAATTTTTCTAGTTTACCCTACCCGCACAAGGGGCGGGGCATAAGGGGAGGCTCCCCGAACACCGGACGAACACCGGGTTCGAGGAGCCTCAACGCTCTCAGAAAGATTCTGAAAAGGCTTAGTAGCCCGCAGCCACCAGGGAGGAGGCTTCCTGCAGAGCTGCACCCTCACCCTCAATATGGGCAAGGTTCTCAGGGATCGGGTAGCCGTTCTTACGCATTGCACGAGCCCACAGGCGACCTGCACGGTACGAAGAACGAACCATCGGGCCCGCCATAACGCCAGCAAAGCCAATCTCCTCAGCCATGTTCGCGAAATCCACGAACTGCTGCGGCTTCACCCAACGCTCAATCGGGTGGAAGAGCGGGCCGGGGCGCAGGTACTGGGTGAGGGTAATGATGTCACAGCCAGCATCGTGCAGATCGCACAGCGCCTCGTAAATCTCGTCATCGGTCTCGCCCATACCCAGAATCAGGTTGGACTTGGTGACCATGCCGCCTTCCTTAGCCTGGGTAATAACATCCAGGGAACGCTCGTAACGGAACGCCGGGCGAATCTGACGGAAGATACGGGGAACGGTCTCCAGGTTGTGTGCGAACACCTCAGGCTTAGCGTCAATGACCTTCTGAACATGCTCGGGAACACCCTTGAAGTCCGGAACCAGCATCTCAACGCCGGTGTTCGGGCACATCTTGTGAATCTGGCGGGTGGTCTCTGCGTACAGCCACGCACCGCCGTCTTCCAGATCGTCACGAGCAACACCGGTCACGGTAGCGTAACGCAGACCCATGACCTTCACGTTCTTCGCAACCTTGAACGGCTCAGCGTAATCCACAGCAACGGGCTTGCCGGTCGCAATATTGCAGAAGTCGCAACGGCGGGTGCACTCGGAGCCACCAATCAGGTAGGTTGCCTCACGGTCTTCCCAGCATTCGTAAATATTGGGGCAGCCAGCCTCTTCACACACGGTGTGCAGACCCTGACCGCGAGCCAGCTCGCGCATCTCGTTGTATTCGGGGCCAACAATAGCCTTGGTCTTAATCCAGTGAGGCTTCTTCTCAATGGGAACCTCAGCGTTGCGGGCCTCCACACGCAGTAGCTTGCGTCCTTCAGGTGCGGTGCTCAAAAGTCTTCTCCTTGGTCTCGGTGTGCCCTCTGTGCAGGTGGGCCACCTTCTATTTTACGCCCGCTCAGGCGTAGGTGAAACTGATTTTCGTATATGACGAACGAACCCGGATGCGCTACCAGCGCGGCTCGTTCAGCGTCTAGCTCTGCGCTCTAGCCCTGCGGCTGGTCCTGTACTTAGTCCTGCGCCTTATCCTGTGCGGTGACGGGCTCGAAGGACTCCGCCAGGCGGTCCTGGTACTTCACCAGCTCCGCCTCCAACGGCTCCAAAATATCGGCGGGGGTCACGGTGCGACCCAGCTGCTCCGAAATGGAGGTGACACCCGCATCGCTAATACCGCAGGGAATGAACTGTGCGAAAGGCGCCAGGTCGTTGCAACAGTTAATCGCGAAGCCGTGCATGGTGGTGTTACGCGAAACACGCATGCCCAGTGCGGCGATCTTCTTGTCCTGGGTGACACCGTCGCCCAGAATCCACACGCCGCTACGGCCCTCAACACGCTCACCCTTAATGCCCAGACCAGCCAGGACGTTGATGATAATCTCCTCAACGATGCGCACATACGCCACCACGTCAATGGGCTCGGGCAGACGCAGAATCGGGTATGCAGTCAGCTGGCCGGGGCCGTGCCAGGTCAGCTTGCCGCCGCGGTCAATCTTGACGACGGGGGTGGACTTGTCTGTGGGGTATTCGTGGTCTTCGGTGCGTTTACCCGCGGTAATCACTGCCTCATGCTCAAGCAGAAGAATCGTATTCTGGCGGGTGCGGTTAGCCACCTCATCGTGGATGCGGTACTGCTCGTCCAGGCACCCAACATAGTTCACATAGTTCGGGGCGAAGCCCACGCGTTCAATCGTCACAGACATACTTTCTACCTTAGTACTGCTAGTGGAGGGAAGAAAATTAGGGCGCCCTGAATCACGTGATGAGCGAACATGTAGGAATGTTACGGGCGGGTGTGGTGGATAGTGAGGGGTGAATATTCCAGGTGTTGATTTTAGGGTTGCATGGTTTATTTATAGTGTTTTATTGAGTCTAAACATATTATTTGGTGTTATTTGATAACATAATGGTATGAGAAGCAAAGAAGCACACGTTCTGGAAAGCATCGCCAACTCGGCCCTGCCCACCCTGCAGATTGTCGAGTACCGGGGCGGAACCGCCGAGAGCGCACCCTCTGTAACTCCCGTATCCCCGGTAACCTCCGCGCGCCCCGGACGCTACACCCTGCGCACCATTGCTGCACCCGAGAGCTCCGCTCCCTCCGCGCCCACTCTGCGCGCGGCAGCCAACGGGTACGGATTCGAAGAAAGCACGGATGCATCCGCTCACGCCCAGACCCCGCAGGTAGCCGCCGCCCTGCGGAACGCACCCGGAGTCGCCAAACTCCACGCCGTCACCAGCGAGGAGTACGACAGCAAGCTGTGCCTCTGGTACGAGCCCCTCGACGCGGGCACCCTCGACAAGCTCCTGCGTGCTCGCACCCTGAACCCCGCCGAGCTCATGACCCTGGCGCGCACGCTACACCGGGCACTCGGCAGCCTCAAAAAGGTGGGGGAGGGACGCGCCGAACTAAGCGCCGAATACATTGCGCTGAGCGCCGCCGGAGTGCCCAAACTCCTGCTACCTGACGCTGTCTACCGTGAAGCGGCCCCTCAAGACGGAGAACAGCTCACCGCCGCTCAGGGCAACTACGCACGCTCCGCAGCAGCCCTGCTCTGGCAAGCTGCCTGCGGGCACGCGCCGGAACCCTCAGCCGCCCGCGTACCTCTCTCACTGCGCATGGATTCACAGCGCATGGGAGCCGCCGACACCGCAACCGATGGGGCACCCAGTAGCGAGTGGATTGAGCGCCTCGGCAGAGCCCTCGAATACCTGCTGAACGCACCCGCCCAGGAGGCGGCGCTCGCAGGGCTCAGCTCCGTGGTCGCCCTGGCGGAGGAGGTGCCGCCTCGCCCGCTCAATGTCTACCTGAGCTGTTCAGAACGAGCCCGCGCCCTCATTCCCGCAGCTGTGGATCCCGCGCCGGTACAGAAGCTCTCAAAGACGCAGAAGGCGCAACGCTACCTGGCGGAACGTTTGCCTCGCATGAAGAAACCGGGCGTGAAGAAGCCGGCAGCTGCCGCAGGCTCTATGCCGTTGAGCCCTGTGGCGAGCTCCGCATTGAGCCCTGCAAAGAGTGCACCCGCTCCGAAGAATGCAGATGCCGGAAAGAACGCAGAAGCGACAGGCTCATCCCGCCTTGCGGCGCTACGCGGTGCTTTCGCCCGCCCCTCCGCGCGCCTGGGGCTCGCCGCGCTCGCGCTGGGGGTTATTGCGCTGCCTCTCGGGTTCACCCTCTACGGGCAGAACGCCCCGGCAACGGCACAGCCCGTATCCGCTCAATCTGTGAACGTAGCGGGGGAGCAGGCGCCCGGCGGCACGGAAGAACAGAATCAGACTGTGCAGGGCGATCAGATCCTACGCGCACTCATCGACCAGCGAAACCAAGAACGCCGTGCCCGAGGCGGCGCAGAGCTCACTGTCGACACCGCCGAAGAACTCAGCCGCGACAGCGAGAACATCCGCGTTATGGCGGTAGTCTCCGCACCCGGCTACCGCGCCGATAAAACCGAGCAGGAAGCCCGTAAACTCAGCGAAGAAAACGGCGTCACTCGCCAGAAAGTCATCTTCGACCTGCACCGCGGGGAGAAAGGCTGGGAGATAGCCCGCGCCGAACCCGTACCGGCATAGCTGACGCCGAGTAACTAACACTGTGTAACTGACACCGTAGAAACGCGTACACAACAAAAGGCGGCGGCCCCACCCACCGAAGTGGATGGAACCGCCGCCTTTTTGCTCACTGTCCGGGAAAACCCGGAGAGCTACACTCGGTTACCCATCAGGGCACCGCCACAAGGAAACTTCCTTGAATCTATGCAGGTCTTAGAGGCCCAGCTCAGACTCGAAGTTTGCCTCCTCCAGGCGGGTCTTGAGGGTGTGCAGGAAGCGACCAGCGTCCGCACCGTCGACCACGCGGTGATCGTAGGTGAGGGACAGGTAGCACATGGAGCGGATAGCGATAACGTCGTTACCGTCAACATCCTTAACAACCATGGGGCGCTTCACGATGGAACCGGTACCGAGGATTGCAACGTTCGGCTGGTTGATGATCGGGGTGTCGAACAGAGCACCGAAGGAACCAATGTTGGTGATGGTGAAGGTCGAACCCGACAGCTCCTCGGGGGAGATGTCGCCGGTACGTGCGCGGCCACCCAGGTCGCCAATAGCCTTTGCCAGGCCAGCAATGCCCAGGTCAGAAGCGTTCTTGATGACGGGAACCAGCAGACCCTTGGGGGTGTCCACAGCAATAGCGATGTTCTCGGAGCCGTGGTAAGTAATCTGCTTGTAGTCTTCGGTCATGGAAGCGTTCAGAGCGGGGTGCTGCTGCAGAGCCTCAGCGGATGCCTGGACGAAGAAGGGCAGGAAGGTCAGCTTAGCGCCCTCACGAGCAGCGAAGCCGTCCTTAGCCTTTGCACGCAGCTGAACGATGCGGGTCACGTCAACCTCGGTGACCTGGGTCAGCTGGGTGGAGATGTCCAGGGACTCACGCATACGCTTTGCAATAACCTGGCGGATACGTGCGGTCTTCTCGACGGTGCCACGCTTGGGGGAAACCTCGAAGGTGTGCGGTGCCTTTGCGGAACCAGCAGCCGGAGCAGCAGCTGCAGCGGGTGCAGCAGCGGCGGGAGCAGCGGAACCCTTAGCAGCGATAGCAGCCTGAACATCCTGCTTGCGGATGCGGCCACCAACACCGGTGCCCTTGACGGTGGACAGGTCGATGCCGTTGTCCTTAGCGAGCTTACGGACCAGCGGGGTCACGTATGCTTCGCCCTCAGCAGCTGCCGGAGCGGCAGGTGCAGCGGGAGCAGCAGGAGCTGCGGGTGCTGCCGGAGCAGCAGGAGCCTCAGCAACCGGAGCGGGTGCTGCGGGAGCAGCCGGAGCAGCAGCAGCGGAAGCGTCGCCGATGATAGCCAGAACCTGGCCAACCTCTGCGTCCTCATCCTCGGGGATGCGGATCTCGAGCAGGGTACCTGCTACGGGGGAGGGAACCTCGGTGTCAACCTTGTCGGTGGAAACCTCAACCAGGGGCTCGTCAACCTCAACCTGCTCGCCAACTTCCTTCAGCCAGCGGGTAACGGTGCCCTCGGTGACGGACTCGCCCAGTGCGGGCAACACGACCTCGATGCCTGCAGCAGCAACTGCGGGAGCAGCGGCGGGTGCTGCGGGAGCAGCAGGAGCCTCAGCAACCGGAGCGGGAGCTGCGGGAGCCTCAGCAGCTGCGGGAGCAGCCGGAGCAGCAGCGCCGGAACCGTCGCCAATGATAGCCAGAGCAGCGCCGACCTCGACGTCCTCGTCCTCGGGGACGAGAATCTGCTCAACAACGCCTGCTACGGGGGAGGGAACCTCGGTGTCAACCTTGTCGGTGGAAACCTCAACCAGGGGTGCGTCAACCTCAATGGTGTCGCCGACCTCAACGAGCCAGCGGGTAACGGTACCCTCGGTCACGGACTCGCCCAGTGCGGGCAGTACTACGGTGTGGGACATAATCTTTCCCGTTCTCCTTGTGAATGCTTGAACTAGAAAAATGTGAGCGGTGACCCGGATGCGCGCCGCATGCATCGAAGCACGTCGACGCGCATCCGGATAGGGGCGTTGTTCAGCGGATACGCCCGGCAACCGCTAACGACCAACGGTCGTCAATACTAAGCTGACGCGCTAACGCCAGTCAGCAAAATTTATGCGCTGTGCAGCGGGGTGCCGTTCAGGACCATTGCAGCCTCACCCAGGGACTCGTTCTGAGTCGGGTGTGCGTGGATGAACTTAGCGACGTCCTCGGGGAATGCTTCCCAAGCAACCCACATCTGAGCCTCACCAATCTGCTCACCCATGCGCTTACCAATAGCGTGAACACCAACGATGGGGCCGTCCTTCTGGCGGACAACCTTCACGATACCGGTAGCACCGAGGATAGCGGACTTGCCGTTACCAGCCAGGTTGTACTCAGCGGTCTCAACGTTCTCAGCGCCGAACTTCTCCTTAGCCTTGGGCTCGGAGTAGCCAACGGAAGCAATCTCCGGGTCACAGAAGGTGACCTTGGGGATGTTCACGTCTTCAACGATGGAGGGGTTCAGGCCAGCGATTTCCTCAGCAACGAAGATACCCTGCTGGTAACCGCGGTGAGCCAGCTGAACACCGGGGACGATGTCGCCAACAGCGTAGATGTTGCCAACGCCGGTGTGCAGGCGCTCGTTAGCCAGGACGAAGCCGCGATCCATGGGGATGCCCTGCTCCTCGTAGCCCATGTTTGCGGTGTTCGGGCCACGACCAACAGCAACCAGAACAATCTCTGCCTCGAAGACCTTGCCGTCAGCCAGGGTGACCTTAGCACCGTTAGCGTCCTGCTCAACCTTCTCGAAGAGGGTGCCGGTGTTGAACTTGATGCCGCGCTTCTTGAACGCACGCTCCAGAACCTTGATGATTGCCGGGTCCTCGTTGGGAACCAGGTTCGGCAGGCCCTCGATGATGGTGACGTCAACGCCCATAGCGTTCCACATGGATGCGAACTCGCAACCAATCACGCCGCCACCGAGCACGATAGCGCTCTTGGGCAGGTAGTCCATCTCCAGTGCCTCAGTGGAGGTCAGAACGCGACCCTCAATGGGCAGACCGAAGGTCTTGGAGACCGAGCCGGATGCCAGGATAATGTTCTTACCCTTGTACTCAACACCACCGACGGTGATGGTGTCCTGAGCGGTCAGCTTACCCTCGCCGGGGATAACCTCTACGCCCTTCATCTTCAGCAGGCCTGCAAGACCCTTGAACTTACCGGAGACGATGCCGTCCTTGTAATCGCGAACCTTGCCCATTTCGATGGACTGCAGCACAGCGTTAACGCCAACCTTGGACGCCTCGCGTGCCTCTTCAGCCAGCTCAGCAGCGTGCAGGTACGCCTTGGTGGGGATACAGCCGGTGTGCAGGCAGGTGCCGCCGACCTTTTCCTTCTCGATCAGGCCGACGGTGAAGCCTAGCTGGCGTGCGCGAATAGCTGCAGAGTAGCCAGCGGAACCGCCGCCGAGGATGAGGATGTCGAATTCTTGAGCCACGATATTGCTCCCTTGCATAGTTGTTGGGGCTAAAGACCCCTGCAATGAGTTCTTTACCAATTTATTGGTAGGTTTCCCAGCATGCGCGAAAGGCCCGCGAGCTCGAAAAATCGCGCGCCCCTCCGCGTACGCAGAAAAACACTTAATACAACAATACCCCCGTTGACGGTCGTTTAAGTTCACTCAGGGCGGTTTTAGCCGATTAATCACCCAAACACCCCAAATTTTTCACAACTCAAGAAAAGCGGCGCGTCATAGAACAGTCAGATGGCAGGGAACAGTCAGATGGCAGGATCACCACAGCGGTCGCACAGAACCGGTCAAGAACAGAACCAATCAAGAACAGACGCAGAGGAGGGCTCCCCGGTAGAAATACCGGAAAGCCCTCCTCAAATCAGCTCTATGCTGTGCGGCCGCGCACCAGATAAGGGGCGCCAGTTAGGATGCGCCAGTTAGGGTGCGCGCCCAGCGAAGCAGACTACTTAGCGTACGACTGGATGAAGTTCACCAGGGTAGCGGTACCGAAGCCGGTACCTTCCTTCGGGGTGAAGCCGTAGGGTGCCTCCTCGTTGAACGCGGGGCCCGCAATATCCAGGTGAGCCCAGGGGATGCCCTCGCCCACGAACTCCTTCAGGAACAGGCCAGCGGTCAGCGCGCCACCGTAGCGGGAACCAATGTTCTTGATGTCAGCAACGGGGGACTCCAGGCTCTTACGCAGGTAGGACTCCAGCGGCATCGGCCAGTACGCCTCACCCGCAGCAGCACCGGCTGCAATCACGCGGTCACGAATCTCCTCGTCACCGAGCAGAGCCGCGGTGCGCAGACCCAGAGCAGCCATAGCGGCACCGGTCAGGGTAGCGATATCCAAGATGACATCCGGGTTCGACTCAGAAGCCAGAGCGATACCATCAGCCATAACCAGGCGGCCCTCAGCGTCAGTGTTCAGCACCTCAACGGTACGGCCATCACGCATGGTGATAATGTCCTCCGGGCGCAGTGCGTGACCGCCGGGCATGTTCTCAGCCAGGCACAGGTAACCGGTCACAGCAACCGGCACATCCAGCTCAGCGGAAGCAACCACAGCGTTCAGCACGGATGCGGCACCCGCCATATCGCACTTCATGGTCATCATCGAAGCGGCAGGCTTCAGCGAGTTACCACCGGTATCGAAGGTGATGCCCTTACCGACCAGAGCCACGTGAGCCTTCGGGTTCTCCGGGGTGTACTTCACAACGGCAAGAACCGGCTTGCGGGGCGAACCCTGACCAACACCGGAAATGCCGCCGAAGCCCTCCTCAGCCAGGCGGTCGTGGTGGAACAGCTCAATCTCAATGTTTGCGTAATCCTCAGCGACCTCAGCAGCGAACTCTGCGAAAGTCTCCGGGTACAGGTGCGACGGGGGCAGGTTCACCAGGCGGCGAGCATCCTTAGCGGTCTCACCCAGAACCAGGGCGTGCACCAGAGCCTCCTCAGCCTCTTCCTGGTCAATCGAGGAAACAATCAGAATGGAATCGATCTCTTCCTTAATCGAGTCCTGAGTCTTGCCGCGCAGGCCCTCCTCAACGAAGTTACCCAGCACGGCGCCGTGAGCAATAGCCTCAATTTCCTCTACCGAAGAAACACCGAAATCGAAAGCAATCTCCTCAGCGGAACCAACCAGCTGACGAGCCGCAGAACCAGCCGCGTAACGCAGAGCGTCCAGGCGCTCCTGACCCTCAGCGGTATCAGAGCCCAGACCCGCCAGCGCCACAATGCCGGCACCGGTGTCCTCAAGACCGGGCAGACGCAGCAGCTGATCGGGTGCGCCCGAAGCGCCCAGCGCCTCCAGCAACTCGTTAATACCCTCAACAGAGTCCTCAGACAGGGAGCTCGGCGCCAGGTACGGGCCGTCCGAACCCTTCAGAACGCCCAGAACCAGAACGTCAGCTTCGAGCGCTTCAAGGTCGGTGCTGTGAATAGACAGAGACAGAGACATCGTTACTCCTTTGCGTATGTCTTCTCAAATAGTCGGGGCACATCCTCGCGCCCGAAAAACTCAACTGTAGGCCCTCGAAGAGTGAGGATGAATACCGCCGCGCAAAGCCACGCGGACTACTGCTTCTACTCTACACGGATATGTAGGAGGGCGTGAGGTTCAGCTCTCACCCCGAACAGCTGGCAGAACAGAAAAATGCACAAGAAGCCGAGCTGCAGCGCCTTAAGAACGTCGACGAGACACCAAGCAAGTTCACCTACTGCGAGAAAAGCCCGCACACTGTCGAGACAGGGCAGTAGTGGCATAAAATGAAAGACTAAGGAAAACGTCAGATAACAGAAGACGCCCCTTCGCCCCGAGCACAGAACTGCTGAGATACGTTTGTGCGCGGCGCGAACCAGACAGAAGTGAGGAGGCGCAATGCTCAACCCCGAAGATCTCTACTTAGCCAACACCAAAATATTGGACGACCCCAGGATGCACGGGCTGACCCTCGTCATCGCCCTCTCCAGCCCGCAAGACGCAGGCTCCACCGCAGGTCAGCTCGGACAGGTGTTGCTCAGCGAACTCAAAAACATTGAAATCGTCGAGTTCGACAGCGACCAGCTGCACGACTACCGTGCCCGCCGCCCCTTCATCCGCTACGAAAAGGACCACTTCGAAAAGCCGCAATACCCGCAGCTGAAGCTCTACGCCGTAGAAGACAGCCTCGACAAGCCGTTCCTGCTGCTCACCGGTGCCGAACCGGACCTGCAGTGGCAGCGCTTCGAAAAGGCGGTGCTGACCATCGCCCAGCGGGTCAAGCCCTCCCTGGTTGTGCTGGTCTCCGCATTCCCCATGCCGGTGCCGCACACCCGCCCCTTCCCGATTACCGCGCACGGCTCCCGCAAGGACCTGATTCGCGGCATCTCCCCGTGGAAGCCCAGCGCGGACGTGCATGCGACCGTCACCAACCTGCTGGAAGTGCTCTTCACCGAAAACGGAATCGACACCGTCGGCTTCGGCGTGAACATTCCCCAGTACATTTCGGAGGCGGACCTGCCGCAGGGCACCCTCACCGCCCTCGAACACGTGGGCATGGCGGCGCACCTCTCGCTACCCACCGAGAACCTGCGCGAAGCCGCACGCCACGTGCACAGCCAGATTAACGACCAGGTCAAGCAGAACCCCGAAATTGGTCGCATGATTACGACCATGGAGGAGAACTACGACGAGAACTTCCGCACCTCCGACATTGCGGTTCCCCTCTCGCGACGCGACGCGCACAACGTGCCCAGCCGCGACGAGATTGGTGCGCTCTTCGAGCGGTTCCTCGACGAACAATAGGTGCGCGCAGTAGGGGATACCGCCCGCCAGATAGTGCCTGACAGATATTGCGTGACAGATTATGACGCGGTACCCCGCGCCGCTGTGGACAAACCCCGGTAAACAAACGAACAATACGAATAAATCTGTGGAACCAACGGACACATGAACCGAAGTATCCACAGATTTATTTGTATAACCTGAGCACCCGCGCAAACCATGCCACCGTGAAGGCATGAACGCAAACAATACCTTCAACGGCAATATCCCCAACAGCGGCCACAACCACGGCGGCTACAGTAACGACACGCCCCCGCCCATCCGCAACGAATACGACGTGCTCAGCTGCGCCCTCCACCAGCACGGCTACTGGCCCGACCACTCACTCATCATCCTCACCGCAACCGACGACACGCTCGGCCCCAGCCTGCGCGTCAACCTACCCGACGAACCCTGCACCCACACCGAACGCGCCGACTTCCTCCACGAAACCTTCACCAAACTCCCCACCTGCCACAACGGCGAAACCCTCACCCGCTTCTACGCCATCATCATTGACGGCGACAACACCGTACGCCAACGCCAACTGCACCCCAACACCGCGCAACTTGCCGCCATCGAAGAGATCCAACAGGACGTCGACACCCAAATCCCCATCAACGCATGGCTCCACCTGCTCCACGACCCGCGCATCGTCAGCGAACTACGCTGTGAAGACGTCATCTACGCAGGCGGCGCCAGCATCTGGGCGCTCAACCCCGAACAGCAGGCACTCACCCTCCTCGCACCCATCGAAGAAATCCGCCACAGCAGCTACTACACCTGGCTCACCCGCCACGGCGACACCATCGCCGACACCGCCCAACACAACTACGCCCACAGCCCCTGGGACACCGACCCCACAACCAACCCCGAAACCCGCCACGACTGGGAAAACGCCGTAGAACTCTGGGACCACACCCGCACCAACACCACCCGGAATGACGACGCCCGCCGCCAGAACATTCGCACCATCTACCGCCAAGCCCAAGTCGACCTCTGCTACTGGGACGCCGCCATCAACGCCGCCGCGCACCTGCTCACCACCCACCCGGTCGATAACGCAGACACTGACCCTGACTGCCCCACCATCGGCGATGCACTCCGCGAACTCATCCCCGCCGAAGTCGCCGGGCACCTACGCGCCTCCATCGCACCGGTAACCCTCAACCCCATCACCGCCGAAATGCTCACCTACCTCGCCGGCTACGGGCTCAACCACGCTCAACAAGCGCTCGCCCACCTGCACTACTCCGCCCAATACACCTACCACGCCTTCGGGGGCGAATACCCCAGCGCCAGCCCCAACTTCGTGCCGCTCGAACCACCCCACTACGGCACCCGTATCACCCGCAAAACCTACATACCCGCCAACTTCACCCACGCACTCAACGCCGCACCCGGCACCGAACAGGCACACGTACGCGCCGTGCCCAAAAAATGCGTGCAATGGCAAGACTGGATCCGCCGCACCCACCGCACCATTCAGCAGAGCCGCAGCGTCCAACAGAACCGCAGCGTCCAGCACACCAACCTCAACGGCTGGGCACTCGAAAACCTCATCCCCGCCGACCTCGCCAGCGCTGCCGAACTCAATACCATCAGCCGCGACCTGCTCCCACGCATCGAGGAACGCCCCAAAGACCACAACGCCCACAACAAACTCGAAAACCTCCAACAACGAATCGATGAAAGCTGCACCACCAGCGAATACCTCACCAAACACCACGCCGTCTACACCCACTACCTCAACGCCCTCAAAGGAAAACTAGACAGCCCCCACTGGGCACGCCTCAACGCACTCGAACTACTCACCAGCCTGCTCACACCCCACAGCACCGACGGAGAATACGCCGCACTACGCAACACCCAAGCCTGGACCAACTGGTACAAGGGCTACAGCACCTACGCCCGCATGCTCCGCCAAGAAGCCCACCGCCACACATCCGGAAAGGACCTCAACATCCTCGACGTACACCTCAACGCAGGCAACCTACCCGCCTGGATCAAACACACCATCTGCGGCGAACCCGGAACACACCGCGAACCCATCAGCACCCTCAAACCCCGAAAACCCTAAACCCGGCACCTAAAAGCGAAGCACAAACAGGGGAGGGGCGCGCCACCGGGCACGCCCCTCCCACACACAACCGCACACAGCCGCACCCACCCAAAACCAGGCCCACAAGCCCCCAAACAGCGCGTCAAGTTGAAAGCAACCAAAAATCTGCAATACTTATATATTGACCCCGTATAGTCAATGCGCTACAACGCGCCCTCAAACAGCTCAACACAACGAGCAACGGAACCCTGCAAACGACCAACGCACGCGGAATAAAACCCGCCCCCACAGCGTTAAACCGGACAAACGCAGCAAACACCCCGACCGAGGACGCCAGCACAGACTTGACAGGGTCTTAGGTGTTTTGCAAACAAAACACCCCACCACAAGCCAGAAAGGGTTCTAGTGGCACCTGCAACCAGCAAGAAGACCGCGACCGGCGACGCAACCGAAGAAACCGTCGCAAAAACCACCACCAAGACCACCCGCACCAAGAAGGCAACCACCAAAGCCGCAGCAGCAACCGAAGACACCACCGGCGCAACCGCCGAAACCGGTGCCGAAACTACTGCCGAAACCGAGGCAGACAAGCCCAAGCGCACCCGTAAAACCACCACCAAAACCGCAACCAAGCGCAAGACCGGCGGCCGCCGCAAAAAGAACGACGACGACGAATTCGACCTCGGACTCGACGAAGAACTCGAAACCACCGACGCCGAAGACGAAACCGACGAAGAAGACGAAGAAACCGTAGCCAAAAAAGAAGAAAAGAAGGCCGCGGAAGAAGTAGCAGCCAAGGGCTCCGGCTTCGTCCTCACCGCAAACGACGACGACGACGCACCCGCACAGCGCGTCGTCACCCCCGGCGCAACCGCCGACCCCGTCAAGGACTACCTCAAGCAGATTGGCAAAGTCTCCCTGCTCAACGCACAGCAGGAAGTCGACCTCGCCATGCGCATCGAAGCAGGCCTCTACGCCGAACACAAGCTCGCCGAAAATCCCGACATGGACAAAGACCTCAAAAAAGCCCTGCGCTGGGTCATCCACGACGGCAAGCGAGCCAAAAACCACCTGCTCGAAGCCAACCTGCGACTCGTCGTCTCCCTCGCCAAGCGCTACACCGGCCGCGGCATGCTCTTCCTCGACCTCATCCAGGAAGGCAACCTCGGCCTCATCCGCGCCGTCGAAAAGTTCGACTACTCCAAGGGCTTCAAGTTCTCCACCTACGCAACCTGGTGGATCCGCCAGGCCATCACCCGCGCAATGGCAGACCAGGCCCGCACCATCCGCATCCCCGTGCACATGGTAGAAGTCATCAACAAGCTCGCCCGCGTGCAGCGCCAGATGCTCCAGGACCTCGGCCGCGAACCCACCCCCGAAGAACTCGGCAAGGAACTCGACATGACCCCCGAAAAGGTCATCGAAGTCCAGAAGTACGGCCGCGAACCCATCTCCCTGCACACCCCCCTAGGTGAAGACGGCGACTCCGAATTCGGCGACCTCATCGAAGATTCCGAGGCAGTCGTCCCCGCAGACGCGGTGTCCTTCACCCTTCTGCAGGAACAGCTCCACTCCGTGCTCGACACCCTCTCCGAGCGTGAAGCCGGCGTGGTCGCAATGCGCTTCGGCATGACCGACGGCCAGCCCAAGACCCTCGACGAAATCGGCAAGGTCTACGGCGTGACCCGCGAACGTATCCGCCAGATTGAGTCGAAGACCATGTCTAAGCTCCGTCACCCGTCGCGTTCGCAGGTACTGCGAGACTACCTGGACTAAAAGTTCATAGCTAGCGGTTCTAACGTGCTGGCGGATGCTCGTGCAGCTGGTCTGCTGTCCGGCACGCGGACAATGCTCGCGGGGGAGCGCGGGGCCGGACTCCGTGCGCTTGTCCTTACAGACGGCGCACCGGTTCCCGCTCGCGGGGGAGTGCCCCCTCTTCAGCGCCTGGGGGCGCTTCGAGGACGGAGCCCCCGCTCCGCGTGACCGGCTACGCCGTAAGGTTTAGTTGCACATACAGAAAAGGCTCTCCGAGATACCGGAGAGCCTTTTCTGCGTATGTAAACAGTTTGTACTCACGGCTTGCGGACGATGCTCGCGGGGGAGTGCCCCCTCATCGGTGCCTGAGGCACCTCGAGGACGGAGCCCCCGCTACGCATGTCCGCTATGCCGTCAACGTTCAGTTCCACAGAGGCTGAGTATGTCAGGTTGGCTCTGCGGACGGAGTGCCCCCGCTTCGCATCGCCGCTACGCCGCCAGCTATACCGTGCCGCTACAGACCCAGCTGACGCAGATAGCGGTCCGCCACCGCCTCCACCTGATTTAGCCCGCGTACACGACCCAGCGCCTGCGACCACGCATCAGCTTCACCGCCGCCCATCGGGAAACCAGCCGCCGCCCACAACGCCGCCGTCATCGCACCCACCGAATCCGAATCCGAATCCACCGACACCGCACGGCACAACCCCTCAAACAAGGCGCCACGCACCGTCGCCTCATCGGTATCAGCAGACAGGTCCTTCACGGCATCCGCCGCGCACCAGAACGCCACACCCAACAGCTCCGGCGCCGTCCAACCCGTACCAAAATGCTCCGCCACAGCCTGCGGCACCGGCACCACGCCGCGCTCCAGCAGCTCAAGGGCACGGCTCAGCGCCGCAGCCGTACGCGCAGCATCACCCGGAATCGAATCATCCGCGCCGCACCACGACACCACACGGCGGGCAGAATCCAACAACGCATCAAACGAGCCAGCCGGGGACGCCAACAGGTCACGAACCAGCAACGCATACGCCGCCGCCGAAGCCAACGCCTCCGGATGCCCATGCGTCAACGCCGCCGCACGCACCGCCAACAAAACCACCGTACGCTCCTGCGCCACCGGCAAAACACCCAACGCCGCCGAACGCACCAACGCACCACTACCCAAAGCATCAGGATTCAACGACTTCGACACCAACTGCATCTCACCCGAACCCAACGCCCGCAACGTCGCCGCACCTGGACCACGACGAGCCGTCAACTCTGCCGACCCATCGATCTCACGATCCAACGAAAACGGCGCAGACTCCGGCAGAACATCACCAATACCGCGGAACCACCGCAAATACGCCAACCACAAACACGCCAACTCATCCGCCGCCGCGCCCTCATTATTCCACTCCAAAACCTCCGTCAGGCCATCCAGAGTGAAACACATCAGCTGCGTATCATCACTGACCAACAGCTCACCAAACGCCGATTCCCACGGCTTAGGGGTACGCTCCGCAATCTGCTCAGCCGACAACAACTCCAACGGATAACCCAGCGCATCACCCAGCGCAGACGCACACAACAAGCCGCGCACCCTGCCCGCAAACTCAGCCGAAACCTCAGGTGCACGCGTGAACTCAACAGAAGAAAAACTCATAGGGCGATTATCCCACGGGTGGTTAGGATGCGTGGGGGATGTGCCGGGCAGCTTCGTGCTCAGGATGCGCGGGGGTGGGAGTATACCAGGCGGCTTCGTGCTCATGCTCGCGGGGGAGTGCCCCCTCTTCAGCGCCCCGAATTAAATAATCCTGGCGCTTCGAGGACGGAGCCCCCGCTCCGCATGAGCACCTACGCCGCGGTGGGTTGGCTACTCGTCCTCGCCGGGACTGGAAGGGGCTTAGACAAAGACGGCTTTGCACTCACGCTCGCGGGGGAGTGCCCCCTCTGCGGCGCCGGGGCGCCTTGAGGACGGAGCCCCCGCTCCGCATGAGCACTTTCGCCGCGATGGGGTGCCTGAGCTGCGGAAGGTTCCGCCCCTGAATGACGAACTGTGAGGCGCAAAACACGACGCAATGCCATACTGAAACCATGAAGATCCTGCACACCTCCGACTGGCACCTCGGCCGCACCTTCCACCGCAGCCCCCTCACCCGCGAACATCAGCAGTTCATCGACGAACTGCTCAACTACGTGAACGCCGAAGGCATCAACACCCTCCTCATCAGCGGCGATGTCTACGACAGCACCATCCCCACCGCCGAAAGCACCACCCTGCTCGACCAGGCACTCACCCGCCTCATGCGCGCCGGCGTGCAAGTCATCCTCAGCTCCGGCAACCACGACTCCTTCCGCCGCCTCAGCTACGGCGCTGCCTTCTTCGAAGCCTCCGGCGTGCACCTACGCACCACCATCGAAGACGCCACCCGCCCCGTCGAACTCACCGACGGCACCTTGCGCGTACACGTCTACGCCATCCCCTACCTCGCGCCGCGCCTCCACGCCACCGCCCTCGGCGTCGACCCCACCCACCACGCCGTCCTCGGCACCGTCACCGACGCCATCCGCGCCGACGCCGCAGAACGTCACGCCCGCGGCGAAGGCGCCGACCGCATCATCGTCATGAGCCACGCAACCGTCAGCGACACCACCGGCAGTGACATTGCCGCCAGTGCAGACACCACACCCCGCAGCGACTCCGAACGCGACATCAGCGTCGGCGGCATCGACTGGGTACCCGCCTCCCTCTTCGACGGCTTCGACTACGTAGCCCTCGGCCACATCCACAAACGCTACCCCGTCACCCACACCATCCGCTACAGCGGCTCACCCCTCGGCTTCTCATTCAGCGAAGAACACAACCGCAATGGCGCCTACCTCATCGAACTCAACCCCGGCGAGGAACCCACCATCAGCAGCCACGAATGGGCAACCCGCGTACACATGAAAACCCTGCGCGGCACCATGGAGCAGCTGCTCAACAGCCCCGAAAACAGCCCCTACGAGCAGGGCTACTACTGCCGCATCGAACTCACCGACGAAACCCTACCCGTCGGCGCCGTTGACCGCCTGCGCAGCCGCTACGAAACCATCTCCCACTTCAGCTACCGCAGCACCCAACCCGCCACCGACAAACCCGCCGCCGCACCACCCACCCGCGACGCCGACCCCGTCGAAACCTTCGACCAATTCCACCAATACGTACGCAACCGCCCCCTCACCAGCGAAGAACGCGACGTCATCACCACCCTCAGCGACCACATCAAAAGCCACAAGGACAACGCATGATCCTGCACAACCTCGAATTCGAAGCCTTCATGGCATACCCCAAGCGCCAAGAAATCAACTTCGACACACTCAACAACGCCGGCGTATTCCTACTCAACGGACCCACCGGCGCCGGTAAAACCACCATCCTCGACGCCATCTGCTACGCCCTCTACGGCGAAACCAGCAGCGACCGCGAATCCGCCAAACTGCACTCCACCTACGCGGCACACAGCGGCACCAAACCGCGCGTGCTACTCGACGTCACCCTCCACGGCAAGCGCCTGCGCATCGACCGCACCCCCGCCTACAACAAACCCATCACCCGCGGCGCCCGCAAAGGCCAGATGCGCGAAGAAAGCGCCAAAGCAACCCTCGCCGAACTCGCACCCGGCGCCGACCCCACCGACGAAAAGGCATGGACGCCCATCTCCAGCAGCGTCGCCGAAGTCAACCGCACCATCGCCGAACGCACCCACCTGACCAAAGAACAATTCCTCAAAGTCGTACTCCTGCCGCAGGGCCAGTTCGCGCAATTCCTCAAGTCCAAGCCCAAAGAACGCAAAGAACTGCTCAAAAAGATGTTCCCCGTCGAACACTACGAACAGCTCTTCGCCGCACTCACCGAGGAAGCGAAAACCGCCCAGCAGGAAGTCGCCCAGGACGAAAACACCCAGCGCGGCTACCTCGAACGTGCCCGCGCAGAAATGCTCGCCCTGCAGGCACTACTGGACGCTGTAGATACGGATGCTGAGGGCACCGATACCGAGGGCTCTGCTGTTGAAGGGGCTGTGGAGGCGGGGGAGGAGCCGGAAAACCTCACCGCTGAGAGTGTCACCGCCGAAACCCTCGACGCATGGGTCGCCGGCGGAGCAGAACGCGCCCGCGAAACCTCCGCACGCGAAAAGCAGGAACAGCAGCGCCTCACCGACGAAGCCGACCAGAACACCCGCCTGCTCGCCGAACGCGCCCAGCTGCAGGCCGACTGGCGTGAATACGAGCAGCTCTGCGAGCGCCGCACCCGCCTGACCGAACGCGCCGATGAGCACAAGGCGCAGCGTGAAGAGCTGGGGCAGGCGCGTGCCGCCGCGCCCCTGCACGCACAGTACACGCAGGTCCACGCCGAATCGCAGGCGCTCGCCGCCCGCCAACAGGACCAGGCGGCGTGCGCATCCGCGCTGGATGAGACTGGTCGCGCCCTGCTTGCGGCACTGCGCGATGAGGAAACCGCGGAAGAAGTCACCTTCCCCGAGGAGACAACCTTCGCCGCGCTCCCTTCCCTTGAACCCGCCGAGCAGCAAACCCAGCTCGAGGCGCTCCTCGACACCCTGCGCGCCCTGCAGAAGAAGGACGCACAGCTTACCGACGAGGAAGCCGCCGCAGCCACCCTGCTGAAGCAGGCTAACGCCCTCGAACAGGACAAGTCGCGTGCCGAAAAGACCCTGAGCGACCTGACCGCCGCCGCCGAGCAGCTTGCCGAAGAACTCGCCGGCTACAGCACCGCCGACGAGGAACGCACCCTCGCCGCGCACCTGGTCACCGAGGCGCAGCAGAAGCACGATGCCGCCCAGCAGATGCAGCAGAAGCTGGACGCCGCCTCCGCCGCGGTCGCCGCTGCCCAGAAGCAGAGCAAGCGCACCGCCACCGCTGAGCAGAAGGCACAGGAAAAGTGGCAGGCTTCGGCTCAGCAGGCGCTCGCCGCGACGGAGGAGTTCAAGAACCTGCAGGTGCTGCGCCTCGCCCAGGCGTCCTCCCTGCTGGCGCGTGAGCTCAAGGACGGCGAACCCTGCGCGGTCTGCGGCTCGGTCGAGCACCCCGCCCCCGCGCAGATTGCCGAGGGCGAGCAGTTGGTTGAGCGCGCCGACCTGGACGCCGCCAAGGAGCATGAAGACAAGGCTCACAAGCAGGCGCGCACCCACGAACTGGCTAAGGACCGGGCGACCAAGGCGCACCAGGAAGCCTCCGAGGCGCTCGCCGCCGCCCGCACCCAGTACGAGACTCTGACTGCTCAGGGTGAGTGCGACGTTGAGCAGACTGCCGCGCAGCTGCAGCAGGCGCAGACCCGCCTCGCGCAGGCTCAGTCGCGTGTGACGGCGCGTGACGGCGTGCTGGTGAAGGTTGAGCGGGTGCGGGTTGAGCTGCAGAAGGCTCAGGAGGCGCTACGCACCATCGAGGGCGCGGCGGTGGAAGCTCAGACGCGTCACCGTGACGCTGCGGCGCGCTGTGAGGCTACCGCGGCTGATTTGGCGCCTGCTCGTGCGGCGGTGGGTTTTGCGCAGCGTGTTGAGGCTGTGGAGGGCTACCGTGCGGCGCATCAGCGTCTGGCTCGTGCGGTGTTGCTGTTGGGTCAGGCGCGTGAGCGTCATGCTCTGGCGGCGGCGCAGGCGCAGCGCCTGTTGGGCGAGTCAGCGTTTGAGAGCGCGGAGCTGGTTCATGCGGCGGTGCGTACCCCCGAGCGCATCGACGCCCTGGAGCAGGCTGTTGCCGCGTATGAGCTGGAGCATGCCCGCCTCCTTGAGGGCTTTGGTCGTGAGGCGATTGTTGCGGTGGCGGCTCGTGTTGCCGCTGGTGAGCAGGCGCCGGATGACCTGCAGGGTGTGCGTGAGCAGGTTGAGCAGTTGCGTGCGGCAGCGCACCGTTTGGCTCTTCGTGAGGGTGAGCGGGAGAGCGTTCTGCGTTCCCTGCAGGCGCTGCGTGGCGAGTATGCGGTGTTCCGTGCGAAGACGGCGCAGCGTTATGACCGTGCGCAGATGCTGGCGAACCTGGCGGCGGCTGCCCGCGGTGACACGCTGGGCGGTTATGAGCATCAGGTTGACCTGGTGAGTTATGTGCTGGGTGCCGAGTTTGAGCGGATTCTGCATTCGGCGTCACTGCACCTGGATCGTATGAGTGAGGGCCGCTACGGCATGGTGTTCAGTGACCACCGTGCGAAGGGTAGCCGTTCCGGCGGTGGCCTGAACCTGGAGATTACCGACACCTGGACGGGTGAGCCGCGTGAGGCGTCGTCGCTGTCCGGTGGCGAGTCGTTCTTGGCGTCTCTGTCGTTGGCGTTGGGTCTGGCGGAGGTCGTGCAGGCGAATAACGGCGGCATCGAGCTGGACACCCTGTTCATTGATGAGGGCTTCGGCACGTTGGACGCTGAAACTCTGGACATGGTGATGGGCACGATTGAATCTCTGCGTGATAGTGGCCGCACTATTGGCCTGATTTCGCATGTGGAGGAGATGAAGAACCGTATTCCAGCGCAGATTGTGGTGGAAAAGGGTCAGAACGGCTCGTCGGTGAGGGTAAACTCCTAGTAGGCATAAATTCGCTTCCGGGCTGCTGTTATGGCATGTCCGGCGGCTTATTCGTGAAAGAGATGATGACCTCGACACCTCAGGACAGGGCACCGAATTCAACGTATCGTGTGGAACCTTCGGCTGATGCGCGTACTGGCGCATCCGCGCCGGAGGTTCCTCCGCGCACCATGAAGGTGGCACCCGCCTCCGATGCGCTGAATAAAATGCGTGCTTCGGGCACGGGCATTCCGACGGTTCCGGGCACCTCCCTGACGGATGTGGTGCGCAACAACGAGCACGTGTTGCAGGAGTTGCCGCCTCGCCCGATTCCGGCTGCGGATGAGATTAATACGAACGCGTCGGTGCCGGACATTTTGCGTCAGCATTGGGCGTTGTTCCTGCGCAACGGTAAGGAGCAGCGTCGTCACCTGTATGCGGTGCTTCGTGCTGAGGGTTTTGCCCGTAATGTGTTGACGATTCTGTTCCACATTCCGGCGGCTTCTTCGGCGTTTGCGCTGTATATTCTGTTGGCGAGCCACCTGGGTAGTGTGCATGATGGCGGCTACGCGGTGGCGGCGTTTACTGGCGCGTATTCGGTGCAGATTATGCTCGGCCCGATGCTGGTGCGTGCTCTGGGTTTGCGGGCGTTGCTGGCGATTACGTCGATTCTGAACATCGCTGCGGTGCTGAACATGCTGGTGATTGGTTGGCGTTTGACGGTTGACCCGAATAACGTGAGTACGACCTACCATGCGCTCTCGTGTGTTGCGATGGGTTTCACGACTCCGCCGTGGACTCCGTTTGCTCTTGAGTCGCTGTATCGCCGTAACTATCAGTACTGCGATATTCGCTTGTCGACTGCGGTGTCGTGGGGTACCACGGCGAACATGTCGATGCATCCGCTGGCTGCTCTGCTGGTGTGGCTGGGCGATGCGTACATCACCCCGAATAATGAGTACGCGGGCTTCTGGATCACGATTATTCTGGATGCGCTACTGTTCGTCGTGGTGCTGGCGGCGCCGAGGTGGCTACCGGATATTTCGCGTATTCGCATGGCTCCGCCGCAGAATCTCGTGCGTCCGAGCCGTCAGACGGTGGTGCTGATTCTTGGTCTGGTGCTGCTGGGTGCGTGCATGGGTTCGGTTGGTTCTGGTCTGCTGGGCTTCTCACTGATTCACGGTTCGATGAACCTGTTCATGGCTATGGTTGCGACCGGTACCGGCGCGCTCGTGGTGGTGGCTTTCCCCGTGGTTTTGGGTGGCCGCTCGGTGAACCCGTGGCATGGCTGGCTGGCGAGCGGCGTTCTGCTGATTATGGCGGCGCTGTACTTGCCGGCGAGCGATGATACGTCCACGATTTTCTATGCGTTGGCGCTGTGCGGCGCGGTGTTGGGCGTGGCGTTTGGTGGCCATGAGCTGTGGCTGAACCGTTCACTCAAGCATATTCCTGATGCGCAGGCGAGCTTCTTTACCCGCTCGATGCTGGGTATTGGGCTTGCGCTGGGTAGTATGTGGGGCGGCTATATGGGCGACGCCCCGTATTACCGTAATGCGTTTATGGTTCCGGTGATTATTGCGACTCTGTATTTTGCGTTGGGTCATTTGTACGGCTACCTGTGGCGTGAGGAGCATGAGGAACAGTTGGCCCCTTTGGCTGAGACGGAACGCGGCTAGTTTGGGTTGCTGCTAGTTCCTTGCCGGTAGCTTGAGCGTGATGAGCGCGCGATAAAAGGCGGATGCCCCGCCACCTTCTGCAGGTGGTGGGGCATCCGCCTTTTGTGTACCGTGCTCGGTTTGTGGTGAGCCTCGGCCTGAGAACCTCAGCGTGAGGCTGCCGGTTTAGTGACCGCGCTTGATCCATGCCGGAAGCTCGGGTGCTTCCAGGCCGATGCCGGTGCTGTCGCCGTGGCCGGTGAGGACCGCGGTGGACTCGGGCAGGGTCAGCAGGCGGGTCGAGATCGACTCGATGATGGTGTCGAAGTCGCTGTAGGAGCGTCCGGTTGCGCCGGGGCCGCCGTTGAAGAGGGTGTCGCCGGAGAAGACGACGCCTTCGCTGTTCTCCCAGCTGAGGGTGGGTGCGTAGAAGCACACGGAGCCGGGGGAGTGGCCGGGGGTGGCGAGGACCTTCAGCTCGGTGTCGCCGATGCGCAGGACGTCGCCGTCAGCGAGTTCGTGGTCGAAGTCCCAGGAGGGGTACACCATTTCCCAGAGCACGCGGTCTGCGGGGTTCAGGTAGACGGGTGCGCCGAAGCGTTCTGCCGCCTCCTTGGCGCTGCGGATGTGGTCGTCGTGGGCGTGGGTCAGCAGGATCTTCTCCACGGTGCGGCCTGCGACGGTGCGGGAGATTTTGTCGACGTCGTGGGCAGGGTCAATGATGATCACGGAGGAGTCATTGCCGATGATCCAGACGTTGTTGTCGACGTCCCAGCAGCCGCCGTCCAGCGAGAAGGTGCCGGAGGTGACGACTCGTTCAATACGTTCGCTCATCCTGCGCTCCTAGAGTTCCACGACCGAGCGCAGCACGCGGCCGGTCTTCATAGTTTCGAATGCTTCGTTGACGTCTTCGAGGCGGATGCGCTCGGAGACGAAGCCGTCCAGGTCGAGGCGGCCGAGCAGGTACTGATCCACGAATTCGGGGAAGTCGCGGGAGGGCAGGGTGTCGCCGTACCATGCGCTCTTGATGGAGCCGCCGCGGCCGAACACCTCATCCAGCGGGATGTCCCAGGTGGTGCCGGGTGCGGGCACACCCACGAGGACGACGCGGCCAGCCAGGTCGCGTGCCTCGAATGCCTGCTTGAAGGTGGGGGCGATGCCGACAGCGTCGATGACGAGGTCTGCACCGAAGCCGCCGGTGAGTTCCTTGATGGCTTCGACGGGGTCGACCTTGGAGGAGTTCACGGTGTGGGTTGCGCCGTGCTCGCGTGCGCGTGCCAGCTTCTCTTCGTCGATGTCGACGGCGATGATGGTGGTTGCGCCACCGAGCTGTGCGCCTGCGATTGCTGCGGTGCCGACGCCGCCGCAGCCGATGACTGCAACGGACTCGCCGCGCTTGAGCTCACCGGTGTTCAGAACAGCGCCCAGACCTGCGGTGACGCCGCAACCGAGCAGGCCGATTGCTGCGTACTGTTCGGGGCTGATGTCAGCGGTGATCTTGGTGCACTGACCGGCTGCGACGAGGGTCTTCTCAGCGAAGGAACCGATACCCAGTGCGGGGGTGAGTTCGGTGCCGTCCTCGAGGGTCATCTTCTGGGTTGCGTTGTGGGTTGCGAAGCAGTACTGCGGCTGGCCCTTGCGGCATGCGCGGCACTCGCCGCAGACGGCACGCCAGTTGAGGATGACCAGGTCGCCGGGGGCGATGTCGGTGACGTCATCGCCGACAGCCTCAACGATACCTGCGGACTCGTGGCCGAGCAGGTAGGGGAAGTCCTGGCCGACGCCGCCGGTGACGTAGTGGTGGTCGGTCTGGCAGACACCGCAGGTGAGGACCTTGACGAGTGCTTCTCCCTTGCCGGGGTCGGGTACGTTGATGGTGGTGACTGTGACGGGCGCGTCCTGGGAGAGGGCTACGACAGCCTTAACCTTGTGCATGGTGCTCCTTTGCTGAGGCGCGGCTGAGGTTCAACCGCAGATAAAGGTTTTTTGATACGTTCCCATTCTAAGAGCTAAGGCATACCTGATGCACCCCGGGGCTGAGCGTGAAGCCCCCAGGTGAATGTGACGTTTTATGACGTTGTAACTCAACCCGCCCGGAACCCGCGTAGCCTGCGGCTACTTACTCTGCCGCCTCCACCTCTGCCGCAAAGGCGAGCGCACCGCGTCGGAACGCGCCCGAGGTCAGTGCGTTCACGTGGTCGCGGCCGGCCAGGGAGATGAAGCGGTTGAGCGGGTTGTTGCCGCGCACCATGTCGTAGAGTTCGGCACCGTCTGCGGCGATGGTGTCCGCGTCACCGAGCACGACCGCAATGGGTGCGTGCGGATGCGCGCCCGGGTGACCCGCAGGCAAGTCGGGGGATCCGGCACGCAGGGCGGGCACGTCGAAGAACGGGCCGAAGGGAATCCGCACAAACTTCAGCAGCGCGTCGGGCTGAATGGGGGAGCCGTCAATAATCGAGGTGAAGGAAGCAATCGCCTCGTCGGTGGAGTCTGCCGCCGGGGTTTCACTATCCGCCGTGACGCTGGTTCCCTCGTGCGCTTCGAGCATGGCGCGCAGGGTGATGAGGTGGTCGTGTAGGGGCAGGCCGCCCAGGGTGAGGGATGCGACCGCCTCCGGGTGGGTGAGGGCGAGTTCCCAGCCGACGCGGGCTCCAAAGGAGAAGCCAATAACGTGCGCGCGGGGCTCCAGTTCAACGCCGAGGTCGTTCTCGGTGGCGACGGTGCGCAGCAGCTGGGCAAGCATAGTGGTGAATAGGTGCATGGGGGTCAGCGGCCGGCCCGCCGCATCAACGGAGGGCACCGCATCGACAGGGGGCACCGAATCGAACGGAATTGTGCGGCTGCGCACGCTCGTGTTGTTGGGGAGCTTACAGTCGATGGCGTGCATGGATTCGGGGTCTTTGAGGTATTCGTCTGAGTGGTAGGGCAGGGTAACAATCAGCACGGGGTATCCGGCGCGTAGGTATTGGCGGATCCAGCTGGTGCCGCCGTAGAGCTGTTCGCCGCGGGTGGCGAAGCCGTGAATCATGAGGGCGGGGACGCGGCTTTTGAGCTGCTGCGGCTGGTAGAGAGTGTACTCGAGGTCGGGCAGGGTAGTGCCGGGTGCAACAGCATTGGGTACGGCAAAGGGCGCGGGAGAGAATTCTGCACTGGTCATAGTTCTATCTTAGTGACCAGCGCAGGGTTTCTGTCCTGCGCCCTTTTCTGTCTCGCGCCCTTGATGCGTTGAGGCGGTACGCGCTCAGCTGAGCTGCCGCTTAGTTCTTCTGTGCCGCACCGGTTGAGTTATCGGTGCCCAGGTCGAAGAGCGCCTCCTGCTGAGGTTCAGCCTTTGCGCTCGCTTCTGCCTTCGCCGCGGTTGCCTCAGAAGCCTGAGTTTCGGCGGCATCGGCCTTAGCCTGCTTCTGCTGCAGCTGCTCCTTACCGTTTTCGATGCGTTCCTTACCGTCGGCAATGAGCGTGCGAATCATGGTGGTGTTGGTGTCCACCGCCTTCTGCACGCGATCCGCGATGGAGGGGCCCTTCGGCTTGGGGAGCATGCCCTGGCCTGCCGCCTGCTGCTGCAATTCGCGTCCGGCGGACATGAGGCGTTCGCGCTGTTCTTTCATCGCACGGGATGCGGTGGTGCTACGCGGCTGAACCTTCAGGTGTCCGTGGTCGTCTTCGCCGGCGAGTACCTGGCGCATGAGCATGATTTCTGCGTCCAGGTGCGCACCGAAGAGGAGCATATTGTTCATAATCCAGATGAACAGCAGCATCACGATTACACCACCAATGAGGCCGTAGGTGGCGTTGTACTTGCTGAAGTTGTTGGCGTAGAGGGTGAAGCCGAAACCGCCCAGGCCCATGCCAAAGAGTGCCAGTGCCGCACCGGGGGAGAGCTTCCACTGTTTGAAGCGGCGCACGTTCGGGGTGGCGGCGTAGAGCAGAGTGATGAGCCCGATTGCCATGAACAGGATGAGGACCCAGCGGCCGTTGAGCCAGATGAGCTTGATGAGCTCCATATCCACGGTTTCGGGTACATACCGACCGACCATGTCCAGGACGGTTACACCCAGCAGCATCATGAGCATCATGAGTACCACGAGGATGATAATCACGGTGGTGACGAAGACGTTCAGCGGCTTGAGAATCCAGCCGGGGCGGCCTTCACGCACATTGTAGACCGTGTTGAGAGCTCGACCGAAGGATCCGGTGTACCCGGAGGCGGACCAGATCGCACTGAGGATACCGGTCAACAGCACCAGGCCTGCGCCATGGTCGCCGGTAATCTGCTTGATGGGGTCTTCCATAATGGCGTACATCTGGGCGGGCGCGTTGTCCTTGAGGAAGGCGAGGATGACGGCGGCGCTTTCCTCACCGTGACCGAATACGCCCAGTAGGGAGACGATCGCCAGCAGGGCGGGGAAGATGGACAGCACGGTGAAGTAGGTGAGTGCTGCCGCCATGTCGGTGCCGCCGTTTGCGCCGAATTTGTAGATGGCACGGCGCAGAATGTAGAGAATGCTGCCCTTGGGGAAGTCGCGCAGTTTCACGCTTGCGTACTTGGGGGCCGCGGGCTTCTTCTTACGGGAGAAGAGTCCGCGTCGAGCTCCGGCGGGTACCTGGGTTGAGGAGGTGTCCGTGGAAGAGCCGGTGTGTGCAGCCAATGGGGCTCCTTGAATGAGTGGGGTGTACACAGTGGTGCGCCTATGAGCTTCAGCGTGTGGGCGCACAGAAGGGGCGAGGAGAACAATGAGCTGTCCTTCCCGCCCCTGCGGTGACATTATAGGGTTTTCTAACCCTCCCGCATTTTTCTGCGAGTGCAGATAGCTGACCTGTCGGTCAGTTAGAGAGAGTAACCGCCCAGAAAAGCCTCAAAAAAGGCTTGTCAGCTAGGGTTTAAAGCTACCTGCTGAGCCTAACTGAAAACTAGTTGTGAATACCCAGAACCTTAGCGGTGTGAGCCATGACCTCATCAGCCAGGTCGGGGTTATCGTTGAGCTTCACACCGTAACCGGGGATGAGCTCCTTCAAGCGAGGCTCCCAACCGGCAATCTTGGAGGGGAAGCACTTAGCCAGCAGGTTCAGCATAATCGGAGCCGCGGTGGAAGCACCGGGGGATGCACCCAGCAGAGCCGCGATAGAGCCGTCCGCTGCGGAGACAACCTCGGTACCGAACTGCAGGATACCGCCCTTCTTCGCGTCCTTCTTCATAATCTGAACGCGCTGGCCAGCCTCGATGAGCTCCCACTCGCCGCCAACAGCCTCGGGGTAGTACTGGTACAGCGACTCGAGGCGTGCGTTCTTGTCCTTGACCAGCTCGGAGAGCAGGTACTTGACCAAGGACAGGTTGTCGATGCCTGCGCGGGTCATCGGGTAGATGTTGTGCGGGCGCAGGGACAGCGGCAGATCCAGCAGGGAGCCCTGCTTCAGGAAGTTGGTCTTGAAACCTGCGTAGGGGCCGAACATGAGGGCGCGCTTGCCGTCCACGTAGCGGGTGTCCAGGTGGGGGACAGACATGGGAGGAGCGCCCACCGAAGCCTGACCGTACACCTTAGCGTTGTGGTGGTTTGCGGTGGCCTCGTGGGTGTTGCGCAGGAACAGGCCGGAAACGGGGAAGCCGCCGTAGCCCTTACCCTCTTCAATGCCGGACTTCTGCAGCAGGTGCAGGGCGCCACCACCGGCACCGAGGAAGACGAACTTCGCATTGATGGTCAGCGGCTCTTCCTTGTTGATGCGGTTGACGGCGTCAATGGTCCAGGAGCCGTTGGATTCGCGGTTCAGGTTGGTGACCTGGTAGCCGTAGCGAACCTCAACGCCCCTGGTCTGCAGGTGGTCAATCATCTGCTGGGTGAGGGCGCCGAAGTCAACGTCGGTACCTTCGGGGGACCAGGTTGCGGCAATGGGTTCGTTACCCTTGCGGCCGTTGACGGTCAGCGGTGCCCACTCGGCAATCTTCTCGCGCTCGGTGGAGAATTCCATGCGCTCGAAGAGCTTCTCCTTGCGGAAGGAGTCGTAGCGTGCAGCCAGGTACTTGGAGTGGTCTTCACCGAAGACCAGGGACATGTGGGGGACCGGGTTGATGAAGTCGGTGTTGTCCAGGATCTTATCTTCAACCAGGGATGCCCAGAACTGGCGGGAAATCTGGAACTGCTCGTTAATGTTCAGTGCCTTAGCTGCCGAGACGGTGCCGTCGGGGCCAGCGGGGGCGTAGTTGAGTTCGCACAGTGCCGAGTGGCCGGTACCTGCGTTGTTCCAGGGGTTGGAGGATTCCTGAGCGGCCTTGTCGAGGCGTTCGAGCAGGATAATGTTCCAGCTCGGTTCGAGTTCCTTGAGGAACACGCCGAGGGTGGCGCTCATGATGCCGCCGCCGACCAGGACGACGTCGGTTCGTTCAGTACGTGCTACCACTGAATTCTCCCTTAGGGGTGCGGGTGCCCGGCCTGGGCACAGTGAATGTGGGGTACATCATCTAGCCTACTCCTTTTAGTGGGGTTGGCATAGCCAGAATCCACAAAACGAGAGAGAGTGTTGCAGTTCACATGTTAGCTTCCCTGGAAGGTAAAAACCCTCCAGGGCACGCCAAACACACACGCAACGCAACACTCAAACCTGAACTGCCTACAACTTACGTAGCTTACCGAACAGCTCAATCGCATTCTGCTCCGTCTGATAGCCCTGAACCTCACGGCTCACCGCCACCTTCGACGTCACATTCAGCAACGGAACCGCCGGCATGAACTGACCCAACTGAGACACAACCTTCGCATACAACTCGCGCTGCGAATCCACCGAATCGGCAGAGTCCGCGGTACGAATCGCCTCCAAAATCTCAGTAAAACGAGGCGACGGCGCCACCGCCACAGCAGTAGGCGACGGCGAAGGCGACGCCGACGGGCTCGGCGAAGCAGAAGCAGAAGCCGAAGCCTCCTCCTCAGGCATCAACGGGCCCGGCGAATAACTCGGCTGCTGGCTCGGAGTCGCAGAAATCCGCACATTCGAATTCGCACCACCCGACGACGGCACATCAGAACTCTTCTTCGTCAAACCAGTCGTCATATCCGACGGCGCATTAGCAATCAACGAACGCACCTGATGCTCAGCAATCAGCGGCGCCAACACCGGACCGAAGAACGCATACGGGTCACGGTACATGCCGTAGAAACCCGCCAAGGTAATACCGCGCTCAGAAGAAACCTCACGGCTCTTCGACAGATACTCAGACCACGGCAGAGGCACCGGCTTAATATTCAGGCCCACCTCAATCAGCGAAGCCACCATCTCCGAATACACCTTCTGCGGAGTATCCATCCACGGCAGAGACACATCGGCAGGGTAGTAACACTCAATCACCTGATTGTCATACCCAGCAGTCGCCAACAGCGAGCGTGCCATATCCTGATTACGGTCCGTGTAATCCTTCGCATCATCAGCCTTAATACGGAACGACGGCGAAATCAGCGTATGCGCATCCGACGTACCCTGCGGGTAATACTGACGTAGCGCACCGCAATCCACAGCATGCGCAATAGCGCGACGCACCGAAATATTCTTCAACACCGGATGTGCCGTATTCAAACCCAAATACACGAGCGAAAACGGGTCACGGCCAGGAGTCTGATAACCATCACGCGCCAACTGACCCAGATCAGACGAATTCACCTGATCACACGCATCAATATGACCCTCCATCAGCGCAAAATAACGCTTATCCGACGAAGTGAGGGTCGAAATCTGAATCTCATCCAGCTCAGGTGCCTGACCATCAAAATGGGTATTCTTCAGCAGACGCACCGTGCCGGCCTCGAACGACTCCACACGGAACGCACCCGTACCCACCGGGCTACCCGTCAGCTTCTGATCCGCACCAAAAAGCGAAGGATCAATAATGCCAAACGCCTGCTGCGTCAAAATACGCGGGAATGCCAGAGAAGGACGCGACAGCGTCACCACCACAGAGTTACCCTTTGCCACCACCGACGAAACCAACGGCAAGAACGACTGCACCACAGAGGACTGAGCGGAATCCGACTTCTGCGCACCCTTCTTATCGCCCGGATGCGCAGCATCAGAAGCGCTCGCAGAAGCCGATGCAGAAGCAGACGCGCTCGGGGTAGCAGTCTCAGAAACACTCGCGGAAGCACTTGCAGAAGCAGACGCACTCACTGAAGCAGACGGGGTAGCCGCACCTGACGGAGACGCCTGAACAGGCGCAGGCTCCACCGCCGAAGGATCAATAGAACCCGGCTTCGGCACACCAAAACCCCACGCAAACAACGGCTGAGCAGGCACCGCCAAAGCAGCAGTACCCTCACCCGTAGCCAACGCCTGCCACCTCTGGAAATTCTGCACCACAGCATCCGCAGACAACGCAGAACCGTTACTAAAATGCGCCTCACGCAACACAAACGTATGCACCAAACGGTCATCAGAAACCGTCCACTCACTACACAACGAATCCTGAACCTCAGGATCGCCCGTGTAATGATTCGCCACCAACAACGTCTGCAAAACCTGCGCCGTCACCTGATACGTACTCGCCACAGGAAACAACGCCGGATCCAAACCCAGCGGCGCCGCACCCTGCGCAAAACGAAACACACGACGCGCATCAGCAGACGACGCACTCGCACTCGCCGAAGAACCAGCAGACGAACCAGCAGAAGACTGACCAGAACACGCAGAAAGCGCCAAACCAGCACTAAAAAGCGCGCCAAAACGCAAAACGGCGCGTCGACTCAAGCCACTCGAGCCGGCAGTAGCTCGCAGCAGCGCATCAGAACTGCCAACAGCTGACGATGCATAAGGCTGATGCTGCACGGGAGGGTCCTCTCTTCCGTCGCGGATGCTTATCTCTCAGGATAACGGTTCAACACCCAACCGGGCGAGACACACCCACCACGGCAAGGCACATGCAAGAGAACCCGCCGCCACGAAAACCGTGACGGCGGGCCCAATGTGAATGTGTGTGCGCGAGGGGGGACTTGAACCCCCACGCCATAAGGCACAGGAACCTAAATCCTGCGTGTCTGCCAATTTCACCACTCGCGCGTAGCGTCACCCCACATCCGAAGATGCATGCGTCTGAGGCAACAAAAAATTAGTGTACACCAGGAACCAAGGTTCTCCAAGCCTTAAAAGAAGCCCCCATAGGGCAAAAAGTCCGCAAACACGCCGAGCAACAGCCCCCTCAAGAAGCAGTAGAACAGCGATACGCAAACCCCAAAAAACGTGACCCTACTTCGGGTCAATACCCAAATCACGACGCAACTTCGCCACGTGACCCGTCGCACGCACATTGTACTGAGCCACAGAAACAACACCCTGCTCATCAATCACAAACGTCGAACGAATCAGGCCCTCATACACCTTGCCGTAATTCTTCTTCTCACCCCATGCACCATACGCCTCAGCCACCGCATGATCAGCATCAGACAGCAACGGGAACGTCAACGACTCCTTCTCCACAAAACGAGCAATAGCCGCCGGCGAATCCGGAGAAACACCCAACACTACGTAACCCAGCGACTTCAACGACGCCAAATTATCGCGGAAATCGCACGCCTCCTTAGTGCAACCCGGAGTCGACGCCTTCGGATAAAAATACAAAATCACCTTGCTACCCGCATAATCACTCAGACTGTGCTCCTTACCCGACGCATCAGCAAGGGTAAAAGCAGGCGCCGGGGAGCCCGGCTCAAGACGAACGCTCATCAATAACTCCTCAAAACATCAATAGAGAACAGCAGGGGAGCGGCGGATGCGCCCCACACAGTACCAAGGGCGGGCGCGCCCCGTGCAATACACCCCGTGCAATACACACAGTCTAGTGTCCCACACACCCTACCCATACAATGTGTCCAGGCTCACCTCAAATCAACTTGCGTACACCATGAAAACTCGCGTATAGTATTTTTCTGTTGCAAGGGAAACCTTGAAAAACAAATAAGCGCCTCTAGCTCAATTGGCAGAGCAATTGACTCTTAATCAATGGGTTCTGGGTTCGAGTCCCAGGGGGCGCACTTCACAGAAAATCCCGCTGATTCTTCGGAATCGGCGGGATTTTTGCATTCCCCTTGAAAAGCAGTTTTTGGGCTTGAGGAGCTTGTGTTCGGCTTTGTTTCTGATGGTGCGCGCCGCATGTTTCCTCCGCGCCTACGCAGGGGC
>NZ_KV818684.1:56300-61889 GCF_001814995.1 Rothia sp. HMSC066H02
GAAGCGAGGGCGGGTGCCCCTGTAGGAGCGAGGACGTGCACCGCCCCTCAAGCGTTCAACATGGCTGGGTATGGGTACGCGAAAGCCCGCCACCGTCACAAGACAGCAGCGGGCAATCATTTCAAAAAGTCATAAGGCTACAGGACCGGCCAAATCCGCGTCACAAACTCACGGAAATCCTCCACATCCTTACCCTGCTCCAACAGGCCAGTACCAAGGTGAGTGGCAACCTCAGCATTATCCTCAAACGACAAATAAAACGAGCTGCCATTCACCGACTCAAGCGTCACCGCATCATCACCCACACGATACGCATGCAGAGCATTCGTATTATCAATCGTCGTTGCCGTACCCGCAGGCGTCAACGCCGGCAAATTCACCGGAGCAATAATCACCTCATCAGGCGCATCCTGATACCCAACAATAAAATGCTGCTGATCAGGATACTGATGCAACGCCAAATCAGGATTACGGTAAACCGCACGGCCCGTCGCATACACCAAATTGTATGCACCGTAATTAATAATCTGCTCGTCAAAAACCGGGTGCAGAACTCGGATAAGTTCCTCACCCGTCAAAAACACGTCACTCTCAACAGAGTTACGGGGGTCAACAACCTCTGCGTACTTACTTGCTTCGGTCAGCTCATCAGCGACCGGGATGATCGGTTCGGTCATAGCTTCAGTCTACCGGGGCAACCAACGAAGGTCACGAGTATTCGCGCATATTACGCGCCATGACGTCCAAAAATGCGAGTTTTTCTCACCTGTTCAAATGAACACGTGGGAATGTGTCAACAAGTGCAATGTGTCCACATCATGAAAGAAAGTATCTGACCTGCACCTTTATGAACAAAAACGGGTGTGTTGCCCGATAGAGATTTGACTCACCCCTTCTTGGGGCGCACCATAGAAGGGTGAAGACAGCAATGTTCCAGCGAATTCTACGCCTTGTCGACGTCGCCTAGGGCGAGTGGCAGGGTCTATTCACTGCGACTGAGCGCCCCTACCGCTACCACCAACAGCGAGGGGCATTTTTTATAGCTTGGTACCCCCGGGCATAGGATGCGTGAGGATCACACAAACCCCACGCAGAACATTGAGTACAACGAAGAACCATTAAGACACGAGGCATTTCCATGACCATGGGATTTTCCACTTCTGATGACGCGGCAAACGCTCCCGCAGAACGCATGACCGGTTCTCAGGCAATCGTCCGCACCCTCGAAGACCTGGGTGTGACTGACGTATTCGGCCTGCCTGGTGGAGCCATTCTGCCGACCTATGACCCCCTGTACGACTCCAAGAAGGTCCGCCACATCCTGGTCCGCCACGAGCAGGGCGCAGGCCACGCCGCTCAGGGCTACGCAGTGTCCAGCGGCAAGACCGGCGTGTGCATCGCAACCTCCGGCCCCGGCGCAACCAACCTGCTGACCGCAATCGCTGACGCAAACATGGACTCCATCCCCCTGGTCGCAATCACCGGCCAGGTGTCCACTAAGCTGCTGGGCTCTGACGCATTCCAGGAAGCTGACATCGTCGGCATGGCAATGCCCATCTCCAAGCACTCCTTCATGATCACCGACCCGCAGGACATCCCCCGCGCGCTCGCAGCAGCATTCCACATCGCATCCACCGGCCGCCCCGGCCCCGTGCTCGTGGACGTCACCAAGGACGCACAGGTCGGCATGATGGAATACCGCGGCATTCCTGAGGACCTGGAGCTGCGCGGCTACACCCCCGTCACCCGCGGCCACTCCAAGCAGATTCACGAAGCTGCAAAGTTCATCACCGAATCCAAGCGCCCCGTCTTCTACGTCGGCGGTGGCCTGGTCCGCGCAGGTGCTTCCGAAGAGTTCCACAAGCTGGCTAAGCTCATCGGTGCACCCGTCGTCACCACCCTGAACGCTATCGGTGCATTCCCCGACTCTGACCCCCAGAACCTCGGCATGCCCGGCATGCACGGCACCGTCCCCGCCGTCGCCGCAATGCAGAAGTCTGACCTGCTCATCACCCTCGGTGCACGCTTCGACGACCGCGTCACCGGCAAGCTCGACTCCTTCGCACCCGAGGCTAAGGTCATCCACATTGACGTTGACCCGGCAGAAATCTCGAAGATCCGCTTCGCGGATGTTCCGATCGTCGGCGACCTCAAGTACGTGCTGCCCGAGCTGACCGACCTGCTCTCCACCGAGTTCGCAGACCAGCTGCCGAACCTCACCGAATGGTGGAACGAGCTGAACATGATCCGCAAGGATTACCCGCTCGGCTACGAGAAGCCCAACGACGGCCTTGGTTCCCCCGAGTACGTTCTCGAGCGCATCAGCGCCCTCACCGGCCCCGACGCATACTACGTCACCGGCGTTGGCCAGCACCAGATGTGGGGTGCACACTACATTCAGCAGGAGAGCCCCCGTCACTTCATCAGCTCCGCAGGCCTCGGCACCATGGGCTACGGCGTTCCCGCCGGTATGGGTGCAAAGGTTGCACACCCCGAATCCACCGTGTGGATTATCGACGGTGACGGCTGCTTCCAGATGACCAACCAGGAACTGGTCACCTGCGCACAGAACAACATCCCCGTCAAGGTTGCTATCATCAACAACTCCTCCCTCGGTATGGTGCGCCAGTGGCAGACCCTGTTCTACAACGAGCGCTACTCCAACACCGACCTGAAGGACGGCCACGGCACCGCACGCATCCCCGACTTCGTCAAGCTCGGCGACGCATACGGCTGCGCAACCTTCCGTTGCGAACGCGACGAAGACGTGGACGCCACCATTAAGGCTGCCCTGGAAATCAACGACCGCCCCGTGGTCATTGACTTCACCGTCAGCCCCCACGCACTGGTCTGGCCCATGGTCCCGGCAGGCGTTTCTAATGACAAGATTTGGATTGCGAAGAACACTTCGCCCGAGTTCGATCGTGAGGGAGAGAACTAATGTCTCAGCACACTCTGTCCGTTCTGGTAGAAGATAAGCCGGGCGTTCTCACCCGAGTTTCCGGTCTGTTCTCCCGCCGCCTGTTCAACATCCTCTCCCTGGCTGTGGGCCCCACCGAAAACCCCGGTGTTTCCCGCATCACCGTCGTGACCGAGGGTGACGCCCACACCATCGAGCAGATCACCAAGCAGCTGAACAAGCTGGTTCACGTGCTGAAGGTCGTCGAGCTTCCCGCCGACTCCTCCACCCAGCGCGGCCACATCCTGATCAAGGTCAAGGCAGATGCAGTAGCTCGCCTGCAGATTGTTCAGGCAGCTGACCTGTTCCGCGCATCCGTGATTGACGTTTCCCCCGAGTCTGTTGTCATCGAGGCAACCGGTTCTGAGGAGAAGCTCACCGCACTGCTGGATGTTCTGGAGCCTTACGGTGTTCGCGAAATTGTTCGCGCAGGCACCATCGGCCTGGCACGTGGCCCCCGCGCCATGAGCGAGCGCATCTAATACCCACCAGGGTGTCATACCAACCCCGCATTAGCGAGGATAGCTTCGGGTATCGCACCGCTTCGACCGGGAAACCGGCGGGCGATGCGATACCCGCCCCTATGGGCTCACAGACCTTCCGGATACTTCAGATGCTGAGAAGTACTCTCGACAGCCCGCAACTAAACAGCTTTCAAGTAGAATAGTCAATGTTGAGCCCAGCCTGGGCCGCATACCAAACTTACTGAGGAGAAGAAATGGCAGCAACCATTTTCTACAACGACGACGCAGACCTCTCCCTGATCCAGGGTCGCACCGTAGCAGTTATCGGCTACGGCTCCCAGGGCCACGCACACGCACTGAACCTGCGTGACTCCGGCGTGAAGGTCATCGTCGGTCTGTCCGAGGGCTCCAAGTCCCGTGCCAAGGCTGAGGCAGAAGGCCTGCGCGTCGCAACCGTTGCAGAAGCAGCAGCAGAAGCAGACGTCATCATGATCCTGACCCCGGACCAGGTCCAGGCAAAGGTCTACGCAGAGAGCATCGAACCCCACCTGAAGCCCGGCAATGCACTGTTCTTCGCACACGGCTTCAACATCCGCTTCGGCTACATCACCGCACCCGAGGGTGTCGACGTGGCAATGGTCGCCCCCAAGGGCCCCGGCCACACCGTCCGCCGCGAATTCGAAGCAGGCCGCGGCGTTCCCGCCCTGGTCGCAGTTGAGAAGGACGCATCCGGCGAAGCACTCGCACTGGCACTGTCCTACGCAAAGGGCCTCGGCGCAACCCGCGCAGGCGTCATCAAGACCACCTTCACCGAAGAGACCGAATCCGACCTGTTCGGTGAGCAGGCAGTCCTCTGCGGCTCCACCTCCCAGCTGGTTCAGTACGGCTTCGAGGTTCTGACCGAAGCAGGCTACCAGCCCGAGATTGCTTACTTCGAGGTCCTGCACGAGCTCAAGCTCATCGTTGACCTGATGATCGAGGGTGGCATCGCTAAGCAGCGTTGGTCCATCTCCGACACCGCAGAGTACGGCGACTACGTCTCCGGCCCCCGCGTGATCTCCCCCGAGGTCAAGGAAAACATGAAGGCTGTCCTGGCAGACATCCAGAACGGCAACTTCGCAAAGCGCTTCATGGAAGACCAGGCTGCAGGCGCACCCGAGTTCAAGGAACTGCGCGCAAAGGGTGAGGCACACCCCATCGAGGCAACCGGCCGCAAGCTGCGCGAGCTGTTCTCCTGGAACTCCGTTGACGACGACTACACCGAAGGTTCCGTCGCTCGCTAAACGGTAGCTCAGCAATAGCTTTCTAAGAATCCGGCGTTCCGCCCACACCCCGCTATAGGGGAGGGGCGGGGCGCCGGATTCTTACTGTTTCAAGCTGAACAGCAGCACCCATTAGATATGTGATGCAGTTCATGCTCAATCGAGTTGTGAACACTCACAAAATGCCGTATAGTATTTACTTGTTGCAGGGGAAACCTTGAAAAACAAATAAGCGCCTCTAGCTCAATTGGCAGAGCAATTGACTCTTAATCAATGGGTTCTGGGTTCGAGTCCCAGGGGGCGCACTTCAAAGAAAATCCCGCTGATTCTTCGGAATTGGCGGGATTTTTGCGTTCCCCGAATAAATACAGTTTTGAGGGCTGGGGTGTAGATATTTCCCCTTGCTCTGGTGTTCGATGCTTGGAAGACGGTATTCGCCCTCGTTCCTACAGGGGTGGGGTGGGTGGGTACCTCGCGTCTCCCAAGACTACGGGGTGCGCTACATGTTTCCTCCGCGCCTACGCAGGGGCACCCGTCACCCGGACGCTCCGCTTCCTCCTTGCTTCGCTGCGGAAGAGCGTCCGTGTGACACCCTGAGGGCGCATCCGGAAAACGCGGCGCGCTACCGATGTGCCGCCCCGCCCCTCTTTAGGTCCTGTGGTTCAGTGGTTCGCGGAATCCCGCCGGTCCATTGGGTTGCGTGGTGGTTTTGTGTGCGCCCCGTGCCTAGCGAACTGAGGCGGGGGAGAGCTGTCGCCTTTTAGCCTATTGCGTGGTGGCTTGGCGGTTTGCGTGTGGGGCGGGGAGGGCTGTCGCCTTTTAGTGTGTTGCGTGGTGGTTAGCCTGGTGCGCGCCGAGGTGTCGGTGCCGTCCGTAGCGACATCAGGGTGCCCGAAGCGAAGCG
>NZ_KV818684.1:61989-72897 GCF_001814995.1 Rothia sp. HMSC066H02
GCCTACGCAGGGGCACCCGTCCCCCGGACGCTCCGCTCTTTCCTTGCTTCGCTGCGGAGAGCGTCCGTGCGACACCCTGAGGGCGCTTCCGGAAAACGTAGCTGCACCCAGGGGCTCCCGGTGGGCACACCTATACGCAACCTCTGGTGGGCGCGTGGAGGTTTCGGTGGCCTCTGTAGCGACATCAGGGTGCCCGAAGCGAAGCGAGGGCGGGTGCCCCTGTAGGAGCGAGGAGGGTGCCGAACCTCGAGCTAATCCCGCCGGGGTGGTTCGTGGTTTGGGTGTGTGCCCCGTGCCTAGCGAACCGGGGTGGGGGAGGGCTGTCGCGGTTTAGCCTGTTGCATGGCAGCCTCCACCCACACGCAATGAGCCACCGCGTATCAGAGTGTAACCCCGGTGAGAGCCTAGCCTAAGACTGCGGTAAACTGAAAGTTATGACTGCAACTCCGTTCTACATCACCACCGCCATCTCCTACCCCAATGGCAACCCGCACATCGGCCACGCCTACGAAACCATCGCAGCCGACGTGCTAGCCCGCTTCAAGCGCCTCGACGGCTTCGACGTGCGCTTCATGACCGGCACCGACGAGCACGGCCAGAAGATGCAGACCACCGCCGAGAAGCTCGGTAAGACCGCTAAGGAACTCGCCGACGAGAACTCCGCACGCTTCAAAGCAATGAACGACGCGCTGAACATCAGCTACGACCGCTTCATCCGCACCACCGACCCCGACCACTATGTCGCATCCCAGGCCATCTGGAAGCGCATGGAAGAAAACGGCGACATCTACCTCGACAAGTACGCCGGCTGGTACTCCGTACGCGACGAAGCCTACTACGCAGAAGACGAAACCGAAGTCCGCGACGGCCAGCGCTACGCCATCACCACCGGCACCGAAGTCGAATGGACCGAAGAAGAATCCTACTTCTTCCGCCTCTCCAAGTACGGCGACAAGCTCCTCGAACTCTACGCCAACGAAGGCTACGTCTACCCCGAATCCCGCCGCAACGAACTGATCTCCTTCGTCAAGGGCGGCCTCAACGACCTGTCCATCTCCCGTACCACCTTCGACTGGGGCGTACCCGTACCCGGCAACGACAAGCACGTCATGTACGTGTGGGTCGACGCCCTCACCAACTACCTGACCGGCCTTGGCTACCCCGACACCGATAACGAGCTGTTCACCAAGTACTGGCCCGCCGACCTGCACCTCATCGGTAAGGACATCACCCGATTCCACTCCATCTATTGGCCCGCATTCCTGTGGTCCGCCGGAATCGAACTGCCCAAGCGCGTCTTCGGCCACGGCTTCTTGCTCGTCAACGGCGAAAAGATGTCCAAGTCCGTCGGTAACGTCGTTGACCCCGCAAACCTCGTCGACGCATTCGGCCTGGACGCGGTCCGCTTCTTCCTCATGCGTGAGGTGTCCTTCGGTCAGGACGGCTCCTACTCCGAAGAGTCCATCATCAACCGCATCAACTCCGACCTGGCAAACAACCTCGGCAACCTCGCCCAGCGTTCGCTGTCGATGGTCGCCAAGAACTGCGGCGGCGCTGTGCCCGAGCACGGCGAATTCACCGAAGCCGACCGCAAGATCCTCGACGAGGCGGCTGCCCTCTACGAGCCGGTTCGCGCCGACTTCGACGAGCAGGCATTCCACCGTGCACTCGAGCGCATCTGGACCGTCCTCGCAGACACCAACGCCTACTTCGCAGAGCAGGAACCCTGGACCCTGCGCAAGAACGGCGAACTCGACCGCATGAACACCGTGCTGTACGTAACCCTCGAGGTCGTACGCCAGGTCGCCCTGCTGCTGCAGCCCGTCATGCCCGACGCAACCGCCAAGCTGCTGACCCTGCTCGGCGTACCCGAAGGCGACGCACGCCAGTTCGCAGCCCTCGGCACCGCACTCGTGCCCGGCACCGAACTGCCCGCACCCGCACCGGTGTTCCCCCGCTACGAAGCACCCAAGGCATAACAGTTGCCTGAGCATCAGCGGACAGCGCCGTAACGGATAGTCTATGAAAGCTCCCGGCTTCCCCACCCAGATGGGGGAGGAGCCGGGGGCTTTTCGTGTACGCGCGTATGGAGAGGTACGGGCGCAGGGTAGAGACGGGACGCTGGTTTGGCCGCCACTCATACTTAAGGATGAGGTCGGTACCCCGTTCCGGCAGCCTCGCGTTCAGCTCATACCGCGGAAGCACCGGGAAACCCTGCGCCCGTAGGTCAAGACCCGGTGAACACCCGCCAAAATCAACCTGGAGGATGAGAAAAACCCTGTAGTCAGCGCCATACTGCGTGAAATAATTGAACTATGACTACTACAACTCCTCACGCACAGACGGCACAGCCCGCCGTCTCCGCACGAAACCTTTCCAAAACCTACGGCATGGGTGAAGCCACCGTCCACGCCCTCAACAACGTCTCCGTCGACTTTGAGCAGGGCAAGTTCACCGCGATTATGGGTCCCTCCGGCTCGGGTAAGTCCACGCTGATGCAGACCATCGCAACCCTGGACACCCCCGACCCGAACCCGGCAACCTCGATTCGTATTGGTGGTACCGAGCTCTTCGGCCTGAAGGACAACGCCCTCACCGAATTCCGCCGCGAACACATCGGCTTCATCTTCCAGGCGTTCAACCTGGTGCCCACCCTCACCGCGGGCCAGAACATTGACCTGCCCCTGGGCCTCGCAGGTAAGAAGCCGGACCAGCAGTGGCGCGACTACCTGGTCAAGACCCTCGGCCTGGAAACCCGCCTCGACCACCGCCCCGAACAGCTCTCCGGCGGTCAGCAGCAGCGCGTCGCCATCGTGCGCGCCCTGCTCGCACGCCCCGAAGTGGTCTTCGCCGACGAACCGACCGGTAACCTCGACTCCAACTCCGGCGCCGAGGTGCTGCGCCTGCTGCGTGCCGCCGCAACCGAGCACGCACAGACCATCCTCATGGTCACCCACGACGCAAGCGCCGCCTCCTACGCAGACCGCGTGGTCTTCATCAAGGACGGCATGGTCGCCGGCGAAATGATCGAACCCACCTACGACGCCGTCCTCGGCGCAATGGCACAGCTGGAAGGTCGATAAGCCGTGGCAACCACACTGAACACGGTGGCGCGCTCCAACCTGCGCGCCTCCAAAGGAAAATACATTCTCACGGGCATAGGCATCGCGATCTCATCCTTCTTCATCGCCGCCATTATGATGCTCACCAACTCGCTGCAGGCGACCGTCAACTCCTCCGTGGGTGACGTGCTCTCCCGCGCCGAGGCGGTTGTCGCCTCTGCCGCTACAACCAGCGACGGTCAAGACAGCACCTCTATCTACCTGACTCGTGACCAGATTCAGAAAGTAGAAAAGAGCGACCTGCTCTCCGGCTACTGGGTACAGTACGCTGTCTCGGGTAAGCTCGGCACCGGCGACCAGGCAACCCAGGTGCAGTACGACCAGCTGCCCGCCGACTCGAGTCTCTTCCCGTACAAGGTGCAGGGTAAAATCCCCAGTAGCGACCACGAAATCATGGTCTCTACCTACTTCGCGAAGAAGCACAACCTCTCGCTGAACGGCAAGGTCACCAGCACCGACGTTGTGGAATCCGTCAGCGCTCCCGGTACCAATAAGACCGCCGAATACACCGTCGTCGGTCTGTTCGACCCCGGTTTTGAAGGCTCCACCACCAATCAGGCTGTCTTCATTGGCGGCACCAGCCTCGGCGAAGCCACCCTGAAAGCAGCCGAGACAGAAAACAAGAGCTCCGCGGCAGGCTACCGAAGCATGGCTGGCGCGAACCTCATCTACCTCAAGTTCAAGGACGGCGTAACCGACGCCAAACTCAAGAGCCTGCAGGATACCCTCAGCAGCGGCGACACCAAGAACGACCCGCGCGTCATGACCGGTCAGAAGCTGCTGGAAGACTACCAGAAGACCATCTCCACGGTCTTCACCTCCATTAGCGTGGTTCTGGGCGCCTTCGCGGCACTGGCTCTGCTGGTCTCCTCGTTCGTCATCTCCAACACCTTCGCGGTGCTGGTCGGCCAGCGCATCCGTGAACTGGCTCTGCTACGCACCCTCGGTGCCCGCGGCGGCTCCCTCGTACGGATGCTACTTATCGAATCGGTTACCGTGGGCGTGGTGTTCTCCCTCATCGGTGCACTGCTGACCTTCCCTGCCGGCATGCTGGTGGGAAGCATGGTTTCGACCATCATGATCTCCTACTCAATCACCCCGATCCTGGTGAGTGTGCTCCTCTGCACCCTCGTGACGGTTCTGGCGTCGCTCTCCCCGGCACGAAGCGCCCTGCGCATCTCGCCCATTAGCGCGATGAGTGAACACACCAACCTTGAGATGCGCAAGCCCGGCAAGGTTGGCCCGATCCTGGGTCTGGTCTTCGGTGCCGCAGGTATCGGCCTGGCTATGCTGGCTCAGAACCAGGGTTCCGGTGAGGGTGCCGGCAATAAGGCCATTGCCTTCATGATGGGGGCCGCGCTGCTGCTCGGTATTGCGGTTTTCCTCCTCACCCCGCTGGTACTGCCCCCGCTGGTACGCGCCCTCGGCACGGTCACCCGCACCCAGACCGGCAAGCTCGCGCTCGCCAACGCGCTGCGTTCGCCCAAGCGCACCGTCTCCACCGGCCGCGCTGTGCTGGTGGGTACCCTGGTCGTGTCGACTGTGCTGACCGGTTACTCGGTGCTGAGCGCCTCGCTGACCAAGGCCCTGGATCAGCAGTACCCGATTTCTGCGCAGGCAAAGTACAGCTCGTACGACCAGTCCGAGGCTGCCTCCACCGTGACCAAGGCGGAGGAAATCGCCTCCAAGGTCAAGGGTATTAAGAACGTTCAGGCATCCGCCGTCGGTTACGCAGCCGGTGTGGTCGACTACACCGTCGAATACGAGGGACAGACCGCCAACCAGAATTCCGACCTGGTGGCGCTGAGCTCCTCCGATTTGAAGGCAATCCTGCCCGACGAAAACTCGAACCTTGCCGACGACACCGTGCTCGTGCCGCAGGGCCTCTGGAAGTCCGCTGGATTGAATGAGTCCAGCCGTCTGAAGGCACACGGCCCGCTCGGCGAAGTGGAACTCAAGCCCGTCAAGTCCGCAACCAAGCAGCACCTGCTGATTGTCAACCCTGCCACCGCCGCCAAGCTGCAGGACGCCAAGAACCCGCAGAAGGTTGCCAACCCTGCCGCTGAGGAAGCTCAGAAGCGCATGGAAGAAGCAATCGCCAGCGGTGACAAGGAAGCTCAGACGAAGGCAGCACGTCTGACCGTCACCAGCCAGGCAACCGGTAACGACACCGTCGTTCTGGTGCGCGCCGCCTCCCCGCTGACCAGTAGCGAGAACGCGACCCTGCAGGCTGACCTGAACCGAGCCAGCCCGGACAGCTCCTTCACCGGTGGTCTGCAGGAACGTCAGACCTACGACCAGCTGCTGACCGTTATGCTGACCTTCACCCTGGTGATGCTCATGCTCGCAGTGGTCATCTCGATTATTGGTGTGGCGAACACGATGACCCTGTCGGTCAACGAACGCCGCCGCGAGAACGCGATGCTCCGCTCGCTGGGTCTGTCCCGCAAGCAGCTGCGCCGCATGATTTCCATTGAGGCGATTCTGATTACGCTCGCCGCAGTGGTGCTCGGTATGGTTTCCGGTGGTGTGATTGGTAGCCTCTCGGCGCAGATTATTATGTCTTCCATGAGTGCTTCCGCCCCGCTGGTGCTTGACCTGCCGTACGTCTGGTACGTGGTCATCCTCGTTGTGGGTGTGCTTGCCGCGATGCTGGCTTCGGCTCTGCCGGCGGCTCGTTCGGCTCGCATGTCCCCGGTTGAGGGTATGCGCGGCTAACCCGCTGTATCTGGCATAGTCACAGTACCCGGCAAACCCGGATACTCGGCGTGAGAAAGCCCCGGAAGGTGCCTCGAAAAGGAGGCACCCGCCGGGGCTTTGCCGTGCACAGGGCGGATTCATAGAGCTAGGTTCTAAGCGGCTGACCTGCTGCCTGGCTTTGCGCGTATGATGGGTGTATGAGCACTAGCCACCCCAATCTGCGTCGCGGGTACACGCTACCCCATGAAGCGGAGGTTCTTCAGATCCTCCGTGACGCTGGTGTGCGCCGTGCCCGACTCTTCGGCAGCGCCGCCCGCGGTGAGCTGACCGAAACCAGCGACCTGGATTTTCTGGTTCAGATGCCGGGGGCAGCCCCTTTTGACGAGTTCATGCAGATGGTGGATGCTCAGCACCGCATTGAACAGCTGACCGGCCGTAGCGTTGATATGGTCACCCGGTTGCGCCCCCGCATCTATGCGGAGGCAGAACCAGACATGGTGGAGTTGCCGCTATAAGAAGTTGCCTGAGCTGATGAGCGACTTTGAGCGAATCATCGACGAGATGCAAGAAACTACTTAACTAAAGAGCCCCGGAGGGTGCCTCGATCAGGAGGCGCCCGCCGGGGCTTCACTGTGTCCTTTATTCTGCTGTGCCCTTATATAAGGGAGCGCTAGTGGGCGATACCCGCCTCATACGCCATAATGACCGCCTGCACACGATCACGCGCACCCAACTTCGCCAACACATGCGACACATGCGTCTTCACCGTCGCCTCCGACAGCACCAGCTCCCGCGTAATCTCCGCATTCGACAAGCCACGCGCGATCAAACCCAGCACCTCAAACTCACGCGGCGACAACTGCTCAATCAACTCACGATGCGGATAATCCTGCACAGGCTCAAAGCTTGCATGCTCAGCCGGAATGAACGTCGCCTTAGGAAGCTCAGAACCAGCAGCCGGGGGAGTAACAGGAACAGACTCGGCGGCAGGAGCGGCAGGAGCGGTAGGAACAACAGGAGCGGGGGAGTCCAGCACCGGAATCATGTGCTCCAACAGGCGGCGAGTCGCAGACGGCGCAATCACCGCATCGCCGCGGTGCACCGTACGAATCGCCTCCAGCAGCTGCTCCGGCGGAGTGTCCTTCAACAAGAAACCGCTCGCCCCCGCACGCACCGCCGAATATACGTACTCATCAATATCGAAAGTCGTGAGCATAATAATGCGCACCCGCTCATCCTCGGAAACTTCACGTTCGCCGTCACGCTCCAGAATACGGCGCGCCGCCTCCAGACCGTCGCAGTGTGGCATACGCACATCCATGAGGATGACCTGCGGCGCCTGCCCCTCAGAGACCATGCGGTCAAAAACGTCAATCGCCGCCAGGCCGTCATCAGCTTCCATGACGACCTGCAGGTCCGGCTGGGAATTGACGAGCATGCTCAAGCCGCCGCGCACTAGGCGCTGGTCGTCAACGAGCATCACGCGGATCGGCTGGGTGGTCTGTGGTGCAGAAGAGTACATAGTTTCAATCCTAGATCACGAGGTAGTAGAGGGCGCGGGTATTAGAGGTCGCGGTAGGGCAGCGCCGCCTCAACGAGCCAGCCGCCGTCAGGCTGCAGACCGTAGGTGAGGGTGCCGTGGTAGAGGGCGATGCGCTCGCTCATGCCGCGCAGACCGTTGCCGCTACCGGGTACAGGGCGGGCAATGTGCTGAGCTGTGGCAGAGGAAACCGGGTCGTTATGTACCCGCAACTGCAGACCGTCCTCGCCCCAGTGAATAGTGACGGTGGTTGCCGCGCCGGGGGAGTGCTTGAGCGCGTTGGTGAGCGCCTCCTGCACGGTGCGGTACGCCGCCAGTTCGGCACCCTGCGGTAGGGTGCGCGCCATGGTGCCGGTGATTCCGGTGAAGGTGACGGGTAGCCCGGCGCGGCGGCTCTGCTCCACGAGGGCGGGCACATCGTTGAGGGTGGGCACGGGCGCGTAGGCGGTCGCCTCGTCCGTGCGGAGTAGCCCGAGCAGGGAACGCATCTGCGTGAGGGAGTCGCGTGCCGTGTCTGCGATGAGTTCTAGGGTCTGCTCGGCAATATCCGGTTCGTTCTGCTGAGCCTGACCCCACTGCTCTGCCTGTTCGGTCTGTTGCTCTGCCTGCTGCGCCTGTTGTGTTTGCTGGGCGCGTGCGGTGCGGGCGCTCGCGGCGGCGTAGCGTGCTCCGTCTGCCTGGGAAATAATGCTGGAGAGCGAGTGCGCCACAATATCGTGCATTTCACGGGCGATGCGGGTGCGTTCGTCCTGCGCGGCGAGGCGGCGTTCCTGTTCCTGTTCGTATTCGAGGCGGCGGGCGCGTTCTTTGAACTCTTCGCTGCGCAGTTCGCGCATGCGGCGGGAGTCGCCGAGGAACCAGAAGACGGTGAAGATGGATCCGCAGAGCACGCCGAGCATCAGGGAGATGAAGATGCGGGCGGGCATGTCGTCCCAATGGTAGAGGAACGAGAGCGAGGCCTGCACGGTGACGGCGAGTGCGCCGACCCAGCCGAGAATGAGGGCGCGGAAGCGGGCGCGGCGGGTCCAGTGCCTGCCGGTGTGGTAGGCGGCGAGGCTGACCGGCGGGTAGCAGGTGATGACGAGTGAGTCGGGGAAGGGGGTCACGAGAGTGAGACAGAGCGCCGCGATGACCACGTAGATGCTGCCGTAGGGGAAGCGGTAGCGGAAGTAGAGCGCGGTGGTGCTGCAGAGCGCGGAGATGAGCGGGATCCAGCCGTAGCCGTTGATGAAGGCAACGGAGAGCACGCAGCAGAAGAACTGCATGTGCGCGACGACGATGAAGTTCATCCAGCCGCGTTTGTCTCTGAGGTAGCTTTGCACGCGGCTGGAGGCGCTGATGGCGTCGGCGGGCAGGTCGTTGCTTTCTGAGCTGCCGCGGGTATGCGTTACGGCGTGGCCTGATTCGGCTGTCTCTGTGCTGTGCTGTGGGTTCTGCTGGGGTTCGGTGTGTTTGAGGGGCATGTTTCCAGTGTATCGGGGTGGTGGGTCGGGGCTGGGAGCCTCTTTTTTGCTCTCACGTGCAGGAAATTTTGTGGGTTTGTGTGTGGGGGCGTGTGCTTGAGTGAGTATGACACGCCAAAAACAGCTATTTTTAGTGACCTTGATTACTTTTTTGCAGATTGTTTATTCAACTAAAGCTTGAGAGTTTGGGGTTGTATGGGGTTCGAATTCGGGTTTATGAGACCCATAACTCCCTTAAGTAACCTATTTTGGTTGAAAAACCTTCAACTAAGGCGGAGAGTTTAAGGGAAACCCCCTCATCAAACCATTTTTGGAACCATTGCGGTGTAGGTCCTTGATGGGTATAGTTTTGGCTGTACCGAAATCTACGCCGATGGTCTATGACCTCGCAGAGCGAACACCAAGCGCTCTGAAACGCGAAAGTCCCTATGATAGGGGACCGGTTACAGCATTATGTCGTTATCACCAGAGGTTAGGCGCAAGCCTACTTCACTCACTCGAATCTCATCAGGTGACGTTCTTCGCCGCGCACGACGGCGGGTGATAACCTTTATTCCTCAAAATGACATCACTCTCGAAGGACATATATGTCTACTAATATTTCTCGCCGCAAGGTTGTCGCTGGCGCAGCATGGGCTGCTCCGGTTGTTGCAGCATCTGCTGCAGTTCCCGCTTTTGCATCTTCCACTGAGTGCGAGTACGCATCTGCTCCCAAGTTCAACATTTCCGGTCAGCCCTCCGGCGCTAAGGACACCGTCAAGTTCACCGTTCCCGCGAAGGTCGACAAGATCAAGTTCGAGGTCGCTGGTGGTGCAGGTGGCGGTTCCAACCAGGTTGCTGGTGGTTCCGGTGCTCTCGTGACCGGTGTAATCCCCGTCAAGGAAGGCCAGGTCATCGAGCTGGTCGCAGCTTCCGGTGGTGTGGCTTACCTGGAGTCCGTCAGGGGCGTCGACAGCCCCGCACTGTGGCAGACCCGCCCCGCAACCGGTGGTAAGGGTTACGGTAACGGTGGTGACGTCAACGAGCAGCCCATTCCCGCTGACGTCAAGGCTCAGGTTGACGCTAACTGGTCCAAGCCTTCCGATATGAAGCGCTACCTCTACGGTGGTTCCGGCGGTGGCTCCTCCGCTCTGATTATCAACGGCACCCCGGTTGCTGTTGCAGGTGGCGGTGGCGGTGCGGGTATCCGTACCCAGCCCGGTACCAACAACATGCCCTCGGGTAAGTACTACAACCCCAAGGCAGTCGACGCTTCCACCACCCGCCTGAGCGACCCTGACGTTAAGTCCGTTCTGCCCGCTGGTGCAAGCGCATCCGCAGCAACCGGTGACAGTGCTGAGACCTCTGTCTCCCACTACACCGTTCTGAAGCCGCACACTACTGCTGGCACCGCTATGAAGGTTGCCGGCGGTAACGGTGGCGGTAACGGTCAGGGTGGTGCAGGTGGCGAGCAGCCCCTGCTGTACAAGCTGGCTAACGTCTACGGTGTTCTGGGCTTCACCAGCCAGAACAAGCAGGAGCTCTTCAGCTCCGCTACCGCTGGTGACAAGGGTGGCTCCGGCTTCGACGGTAAGGGTGCAGACGGCGTCTTCGCGTACTCCTACCAGATTGACAACAACGATATCTCCAAGCTGGAAATCGTTCACGCGACCAACCCTGTTAACCTCAACGATAAGACCAACCTGGACGAGGACTCCACCCGTAAGTCCTTCAACGGTTACCAGACTGTTGTCTCCGCAGGTGGTGGCGCAGGTTACGGTGGCGGTGGCTCCGGTGCTGCTCGAGGCCTCTCCTCCATCATCACCTCCCAGAAGTGGAACGGTAACGAAGAGCCCACTCGTTACCGCCAGAACGTTAGCGCACTGCTTCAGGCAGGCGCAGGTGGCGCTGGTGGCTCCTACGTTGCTCCCAGTGTTACCGGCGGTGCCATCGCATCCGCTAACAACGCTGCGAAGGAATCCGGCGTTCGTAACCCCGGTTACGTGAAGGTCTACCTCTGCGAGCGCTCCTAATAGCGTCTAAGTTCTTACCCTGTGAGAACTCGTAGATAAACGATATTCCCCGGCTGAATATTCAGCCGGGG
>NZ_KV818684.1:72997-103728 GCF_001814995.1 Rothia sp. HMSC066H02
CCCCGGCTGAATATTCAGCCGGGGAATATCGTTTTAACTGGCAGTACCCGTCTAGCCCAGAGTCTGAGAACCCGCCCGCACACTCTACCGCCCACCCGCGGCGCGTATTACGGTAGAGGCATGACTGAAGCACGTAGCATCGACCTCGCCGTCATCCCCGGCGACGGCATCGGCCCCGAAATCATTACCGAAGCCCAGCGCATCCTCACCCGTGCCTGCGAGCTCGAAAACATCACCGTAACCCCCACCCACTACAAGCTCGGCGCTGAGCACTGGCTGGAAACCGGTGAAACCCTGCCCGACTCCACCATGGACGCCCTCAAACAGCACGACGCGATCCTCTTCGGCGCCATCGGTGCAGACCCGCGCAGCGGCAAGATTCCCTCCGGCCTCATCGAACGCGAAATGCTCCTGAAGCTGCGCTTCGCCTTCGACCACTACATCAACCTGCGCCCCTCCCGTCTGTACCCCGGCGCAGTTTCCCCGCTTGCCAACCCCGGCAACATTGACTTCGTCGTTGTGCGTGAAGGTACCGAAGGCCCCTACATCGGCAACGGCGGCGTGATTCGCCAGGGCACCCCCCACGAAATCGCCACCGAAGTCTCCCTCAACACCGCACACGGTGTGGAGCGCCTGGTGCGCTACGCCTTCGAGCTGGCGTCCACCCGCCGCAAGAAGGTCACCCTCGTGCACAAGACCAACGTGCTCACCCACGCAGGTCGCCTCTACAACCGCTACTTCACCGAAATCGCGGCTGAATTCCCCGAGGTTGAGACCGACTACCTGCACATTGACGCGACCACCATCTTCATGGTCACCGACCCCGCACGCTTCGATGTGATCGTCACCGACAACCTCTTCGGCGACATCATCACCGACCTCGCAGGTGCAGTCACCGGCGGTATCGGCTACGCGGCAAGCGGCAACATCAACGCCGTCGGCGAATTCCCCTCCATGTTCGAGCCCGTACACGGCTCCGCACCGGACATCGCCCGCCAGAACAAGGCAAACCCCACCGCCGCAATCCTCGCCGGCGCAATGCTGCTGCGCCACCTCGGCCACGACGCCGCCGCAGCCCGCATTGAGGACGCTGTCGAGGCAGATATGCGCGAGAACGGCGCGAGCGTGCGCGGAACCGACCAGGTCGGCGCGGACGTGCTCGCACGCCTCGGTTAATACTTGCCCGGCTAAAACTGGCTCGGCTAAAACGTGAACTACGCTAGTGAAGCCCGGAAGGAACGCACCTTCCGGGCTTCACCCGTACCTAGCTACAAAAGATGGGGAGGGCATCTCCGATACCTAACTTCCAACAAGCCCGCCGAATCCCACCTGTTCACATCCTGAATGGGAGAAAAGGTGCGCATGCGGCAAACGCATCTTTCCGGTACTCTAAACAGGTCAGGCACACCCGCCCGGCACCTCGGCGGTGGACACCCTCCACCACTCACTGCAATGCATCCGACTAGCACAGACCGCTAGATGCACCATCTGCCCCGCACGACAACGCGCCCGGCGGCACACACCGGCTCTACGCCCCGACGCAAGAACCGCGAATCAAAGAACGCCTGCAAAAGCAACTAGACAAAGAGGAACGCAGAACGATGGCCATCGAATTCAGCCACGAAGCAAACCAGTCACCCGCCACCGCCGAACGCCGCGCCGAAATCCTTGCAAACCCCGGCTTCGGTGACTACTTCACCGACCACATGGTCACCATCGACTGGGAAGGCGACTACAAGACCGGCGGCACCTGGTACGACGCACGAGTTCGCCCCTACGGCCCGCTCGTCCTCGACCCCGCAGCATCCGTGTTCCACTACGGCCAGGAAATCTTCGAGGGCATCAAGGGCTACCGTCACGCTGACGGTTCCGTGTGGACCTTCCGCCCCGAAAAGAACGCGGCACGCTTCGCGAACTCCGCACATCGTCTCTCCCTGCCGCAGCTGCCCGCCGAGACCTTCATTGAGTCCCTGCGCCAGCTGATTAAGGCGGACGAATCGTGGGTTCCCACCGGCGACGGTGAAGCCTTCTACTTCCGCCCCTTCATGATCGCAACCGAGGCGTTCCTCGGTGTTCGCCCCGCACGCCACGTGCAGTACCACGTGATTGGCTCGCCCGCAGGTAACTACTTCGGCACTCCCGAACCCGTGGACATTTGGCTCTCCACCACCTACGCCCGTGCAGGCGAAGGCGGTACCGGTGCGGCAAAGTGCGGCGGTAACTACGCAGCATCCATGATCGCCCAGACCGAAGGTGAAAAGCACGGCTGCAAGCAGGTCATCTTCAAGGACCCGCACCGCGGCGACGCCATCGAAGAGCTCGGCGGCATGAACGTGTTCTTCATCTTCGGCAAGGAAAACAAGATCGTCACCCCCGAACTGACCGGCACCATCCTGGAGGGTGTGACCCGCTCCTCGCTGATTCAGCTCGCTAAGGACCGCGGCATGACCGTGGAGGAGCGCGCTATCACCCTCAACGAGTGGCGTGAAGGCGTGGCAAACGGCGACATCACCGAAATCTTCGCTTGCGGCACCGCAGCAGTGGTCGCGCCCATCGGCAAGCTCAAGGCAGAAGACTTCGAAATCCCGGCACCCACCGAGCACTTCGGCGAAATCTCCAAGAGCCTGCGCGAAGAGCTCGTCGGCATTCAGCTCGGCACCGTTGAGGACCGCCACGGCTGGATGACCCGCCTCATCTAAAACGTGAATCTAACGTAACCAGCGAAATCCCCGCAGGATGCGCCCGCACCCGGAACGCGCACCCGCGGGGATTCGCTGTGCCCGGTCAGTGCTGTGCTCAGCGAATATTGCGCGCGGCGTTGATAGCGCGATGACAGGGGAGGGGAGGCGCACCCCCCCGAACCTAATAGTGTTGAACCCCGCCGGGCTAAAACCTGCCTTGCCAATTCCGCCCGCCGCTCATACCCTCGAAGGCTGGTACCCTAGAAAGTATGCGTATTGCACGATTTACCGTAAATAATGAGCTCCACTTCGGGCTGGTAGAAGGCGACGCAGGCGAAGAAACCCTGCGCGTACTCGCCGGCGACCCCTTCTACTCGGGCATCGAACCGACCGGCACCACCTACCCCATCGACCAGGTGCGCCTGCTCGCCCCGATCATCCCCCGCTCCAAGGTGATTGGAGCGATCGCAAACTGGGCAGGAACCGAGGCGCCCGCCTCCCCGCAGTTCTTCCTCAAGCCCAACACCACCGTGATTGGCCCCGGCGACCCTGTGACCCTGCCCGAGTACTCCGAAGCCGTCAGCGCAGAAGGTGAACTCGCCGTCATTATCGGTCGTATCGCCAAGTCCGTGCCTCTTGAGCGCGTGCACGAAGTCATCTTCGGCTACACCGTAGCCAACGACCTCACCGCCCGCGACCTGCTCGAGGACCGCCAGTGGACCCGCGCCAAGGGCTTCGACGGCGCCACCCCGCTCGGCCCCTGGATTGAAACCGATCTGGACACCGACTCGCTGAACATCACCACCTGGGTTGACGGCGACGTCGTGCAGGAAGGCAACACCTCCGAAATGCACTACTCCGTAGCCGAACAGGTTGCCGCAGCCTCCGAAATCTTCACCCTGCTGCCCGGCGACGTACTGCTCACCGGCACCCCCGCCGGCATCAGCGTACTGCGCGACGGCAACGAAGTAGAGGTCGAAGTCGAAGGCATCGGCTCCCTCGTCACCCGCGTGCGCGACTAAGCCGCCCGCACCCAAAAACGTAACGTACATCCTGAAACACACCGTCAAGGAGACATCATGACCGAATACCACGGTCCCGTACTCAACAGCCCCGCAGACACCCGCGTCCGCTTCTGCCCCTCGCCCACCGGCACCCCGCACGTGGGCATGGTCCGCACCGCCCTCTTCAACTGGGCGTACGCACGCCACACCGGCGGCAAGCTGATCTTCCGCATCGAAGACACCGACGCAGCACGCGACTCCGAAGAGTCGTTCAACCAGGTGCTCGAATCCCTGCACTGGCTCGGCATCAACTGGGACGAAGGCGTGGGCGTCGGCGGCCCGCACGAGCCCTACCGCCAGTCCGAGCGTAAGACCGCAGGCATCTACAACGAGATCTTCGAAAAGCTCGTTGAAGGCGGCTACGTGTACGAAGACTTCTCCACCCCCGACGAGGTGAAGGAACGCCGCAAGGCAGCCGGTCAGGACCCGCAGCTCGGCTACGACAACTACGACCGCAACCTCACCGAAGAGCAGAAGGAAGCCTACCGCGCCGAGGGCCGTAAGCCCGTGTGGCGCCTGCGCATGCCCGACGAAGACATCACCTTCAACGACCTCGTTCGCGGTGAAATCACCTTCAAGGCCGGTACCGTGCCCGACTACGTGGTCGTCCGCTCTAACGGCGACCCGCTGTACCCCTTCGTGAACCCCGTTGACGACGCGCTCATGGGCGTCACCCACGTGCTGCGCGGCGAAGACCTGCTCTCCTCCACCCCGCGCCAGATTGCGCTCTACCGCGCACTCGTCGACACCGGCGTGACCAGCTTCATCCCCGAATTCGGCCACCTGCCCTACGTCATGGGCCAGGGCAACAAGAAGCTCTCCAAGCGCGACCCCGAGTCGAACCTCTTCCTGCTGCGCGACTCCGGCTTCATCAAGGAAGGCCTGCTGAACTACCTGTCCCTGCTGGGCTGGTCCCTCTCCGCAGACCAGGACGTCTTCAGCATCGACGAGCTCGTCGAGCACTTCGACGTACACGACGTTGTCGCCAACCCCGCACGCTTCGACGTGAAGAAGGCAGAGTCCATCAACGGCGACCACATCCGTGCGCTCGACCCCAAGGACTTCCGCGACCGCCTCATCCCGTACCTGCAGGCTGCAGGCGTACTCGGCGAGACCCTCACCGAGCGTGAAGAGCAGGTCCTCACCGAAGCTGCGCCCCTCGTCCAGGAGCGCATGCAGCTGCTCGGCGAAGCACCCGGCCTGCTCGCATTCCTCTTCAAGGCTGACGAAGAAATCAGCACCGCAGACGACGCACGCAAGCAGCTCAAGGAATCCGCACCGCAGGTCCTCGCCGCCGCAATCGAGGCTCTGGAGCCCCTCGAGGACTTCACCGCAGCCAACATTGAGGCAGCCCTGCGCGCCGCAATCGTCGACGGCCTGGAAATCAAGCCGCGCCTCGCATTCGGCCCCGTGCGTATCGCAGTGTCCGGTGAGCGTATCTCCCCGCCGCTGTTCGAATCCATGGAAATCCTGGGTAAGGAATCCTCCCTCGCACGCCTGCGCAAGCTTGCCGCTGAACTGAGCTAACCATGAGCCAGCCGAATAACCAATCCATCATCGGCAAGGCGCTGCTCAAGGGCACCCTCATGGCGCTCACCAACGCCTGCATTATCTGGCTGATTCTGTACATCGCCAACATGGACAAGTCCGTCTTGATGGTGGTCGCTGTTGTCGTTGCGGCAGCCTTCGGATACGTGACTGCCTACTTCGAGGCGCGCGCCGCCCTGAACGCTCAAGAAGCTCAGGCACGGCACGCCCGCGGCGGCGACGTGAGCAGTTCGTCTGACGGCGTAGACACCTCGGACTCTTCGCGTGAAGAGGACGACGAAGACGACTTCGTGGACCCGGGCCCCGACCCGGACGCGGGCGACTTCGACGCCGGAAGCTCCAGCAGCTCCAGCAGTTCGGATTACAGCAGCTACAGCAGCTCCGACTACTCTGGCGGCGGCGATTCCGGTGGAGGCGACTCTGGCGGTAGCAGCGACTAAGCTCTAGAGAATCCCCTTATCCAGCGGGAATCTGACGACCGAAAGGTCTGAAGGAAACCCGGCGGATAAGGGGATTTTTCATAAATTTGAGAATATTTTTTGTGATGGGTATTTCCTGTAAAACTACTAGTCGGTATCTTTTGCGGAGGTGAATCTGGCTCCATTTGAGGGAGTGTAGCAAGAATTTGGTTTGCGCACCCCGGTAAAGGCTCGTATAGTAGTACCTGTTGTTGCGACGAACTGAAAAGTTCAAAGCGAAAACATGCGGTTGTAGCTCAGTTGGTAGAGCACCACCTTGCCAAGGTGGATGTCGCGAGTTCAAGTCTCGTCAACCGCTCCACTCAAGCCCCGAGGTTCGCCTCGGGGCTTTTCGTTGTCTCTGGTTTTTTGTCACCTTCGGGGTTTTATTGTCTCCGGGAGGTTTAGTTTTTGGAGGTGCGGGGCGGGAGTCCTGTGGTCTTTCCCGAGGTGGTTACTTGGGTGGGTTGGCCGCCAGGCTGCGTTGGTTATCTGACGATCTGACTGCCTGGTCATCTGGCTACCGGAAGGCAGTGTAGGAAAAATCTTCAAAAAAATTTGGGATGCAAAGCGTGCGGGGGAGGGGGTAAAACTGCTCTCCGAGCCACCTCGGAGCTGCTGTGAAGGGTGAAAATCGGCCCCAAAACCCTCCTTTTGAAGAAATTTAAAAAACTTTTTAACTCCAAAAACCCCGGAAACACGCGGAAGTAGCGGGCATAAAACCGTGAATGTGAGGCGGCTCTCCAGATTTCGGCTTGCACGCCTCCAGAAAGACCTGTATAGTTATTACTCGTTCCGGTGAAAAGCCGAAAGGTGAAAAACGGAACGGTAACTCAATAGAGTAATGGGATATGGTGTAATTGGCAACACGAAGGTTTCTGGTTCCTTTGTTCTAGGTTCGAGTCCTGGTATCCCAGCTAACCTCCTAACGGAGGTTGCGGCCCCATCGTATAGCGGCCTAGTACTCCGCCCTCTCACGGCGGCAACACCGGTTCAAATCCGGTTGGGGTCACACTAGGAAAAAGCCTGGTTTCTTCGGAAGCCAGGCTTTTTTATTTATATCTGTATCTGTCGGAAGATCTTTTAGATTCTATGGTGCCGCCGCATACTCCTCGAAAAGCCACAAGTGTTTCGAGAAGCCACTATTTTTGTGGCTTTTCGAAACACAAGTGGCTTCTCGGCGGGAAAGAAACGGGAAGAAAAAAGGGGAGCGTAAAATTTGACCTTCACGCCAAGCCTCGGTATAGTCTTATCCGTAAGCGTGATTGGCGCAGTGGTAGCGCGCTTCGTTCACACCGAAGAGGTCACTGGTTCGAACCCAGTATCACGCACCAATAACCCCCGTTTCAAGGAACGGGGGTTTTATTATGCCCACCGGTATTTGTGCCCACAAGCAGTACAAACCCAGCCGCGGACACAACCACCCGAGAATGAGGTACCCCGTGACAACACCCGAACTCGCCGCAGCCACCGACTACGGACGCATGTACGCGCGCGTCCGCGGAGGAGAACCCCTCGTCCCCTCCATCACCACCGTCATCGGGCAGCACGCCAACGACCTCAGCGGCTGGCACGGGTACATGGCCGCCAAAGCCGCCCTCGAAGACCAGCGCGCCTACCGCGCCACCGGATCCCACGGCCTCAAATTCGCCATCATCCGCGACGCAGCCAGCGCCTCCGAACGATACCGCGACGCAGCCGCCGCCCGAGGCGACCGCGTCCACAACTACGCCGAAGCCGTCGCCCTGCGCGCCATGGGCCGCGAACACAACCTCGACGAAAGCCGCGAACAGCTCATCATCAACGGCGAACAAGCCTACGCCGACCGCTTCGACGAATGGTGGGAAGCCTTCAAACCCCGCCCCCTCGCCGCCGAAGTCACCATCTGGAACGACACCGTCGGCTACGCGGGAACCCTCGACCTCGTCGCAGAAATCGCAGGCCGAACCTGCATCATCGACTACAAAACCAAAGGCACCGACAAACGCGGCCGCGTCAAAGCACTCGACGAAAAAGTCGTCATGCAGCTCGTAGCCGGACTCAAAGCCGAAGAATCCCTCGTCGACCCCGACGAAGGCGCCTGGGAACCCTGGAAATACGGCGACGCGCCCGTCCTCATGGGCGTAGCCCTCGGCGAAACGCAGGTGCTGCCGCAGCAGGCAAACCCCGCCGTGCTCGAACGCAACTGGTACAAGTTCTGCGCCCTGCGCCGCGTCTGGGAATTCGACCGCCAGGTCCAAGAATTTGAAGACCCTGCGCTCATGCCCGTAGTACCGCCGCCCGCGGCATAGGCCAGCACCCCCGCCGACTAGAAGACTGGGCGGCATAGGGGAGTAGCGGGTATAGGGGAGAGGCTCAAACCCCCTGAGGAGGTGAGCACGGGGAGATGAGCGCTGGGAGGTGAGGCTCAGCCCTCACCCTGCCGCCTCCACCCCCAGCGCCTCGATTCGTTCTAGATTCGCGCTACTGAATCGGCGACAATAGAACAATAGGCAGAACGGCGCACCTGCTGTGAAGAATGTGCCCGCTGTGAAGAATCCGCTACTGGGCGAACCCTCCTGCCGAGAGAGTCCGCCAGCGAAGTTTCACCCGCGAGGTCCAACCGCGCAGTTCTGCCGCCATATTGAAATCCGTAAGCACATTCCCGGCACCCCGCCGGCAAAGGAGAACCATGACCATCCTGAGCATCCGCACCGTAGGCGACCCGGTGCTGCGCAGCGTCTGCGACCCCATCACCGTCTTCGACGACGACCTGGCACGACTCATCGACGACATGCTAGAAACTATGTACGACGTGGGCGGCGTGGGCCTTGCCGGCCCGCAGGTTGGCATCTCCAAGCAGATCTTCACCTTCGGCGGCATTGACGACCGCGAAGGCTACATCATCAACCCCGTGCTCGAAGTCGGCGAAGAAGACCAGGAAGGCGGCGAAGGCTGCCTGTCCGTGCCCGGTCAGAAGTCCGCGACCCCGCGCAAGAACTGGGCGCGCGTGACCGGCGTGGACCGCCACGGTGAGCCCCTCGTACTGGAGGGTGAGGGCCTGTTTGCGCGCATGCTGCAGCACGAAACCGACCACCTGCACGGCAAGCTGTTCATCGACCGCCTCGTGGGTGAAGACCGCCAGCGCGTGATGCGTGCCCTGCGCGCAGCAGACTACAACAATGTCGCCGCGAAGACCGTGACCGAGCGTGCAACCCGCGTGGGCGGTGCCTTCGGCGGCGGCGGTGCGTTCGGTGCCGGTTCTGCTGGTTCCTCCTTCGGTAGCTTCGGAAAGTAGGCTCACATGCTCAACATTATTTACGCAGGCACCCCCGAGGTTGCCGTGCCCCCGCTCGACTACCTGGCGAACTCCGATAAGGTTCGCGTGGTCGGCGTGCTCACCCGCGAAGACGCCCCCGTGGGCCGCAAGCGCGTGCTCACCCCCTCCCCGGTCGCGCAGCGCGCCGAAGAGCTCGGCCTGCCCATCGTGAAGGCAAACCGCTGGAACGACGAAGCCGCCGCAGCCATCGCTGAGCTGAACGCTGACGCAGCCGCCGTGGTCGCCTACGGTGCCCTGCTGCCGCTGCCCGCGCTCGAATCCCTGCGCTACGGCTGGGTCAACCTGCACTTCTCCAAGCTGCCCGCATGGCGCGGCGCCGCCCCCGTGCAGCGCGCCCTCATCGCCGGTGAGCAAGAAATTTTCTCCACCACCTTCCTGCTCGAAGAAGGCCTGGACACCGGCCCCACCTTCGAACAGGAATCCACCCCCGTAGCCGCCGACGACACCGCAGGCACCGTGCTGATGCGCCTCGCAACCAGCGGCGGCGCACTGCTTGAACGCACCTTCGAACGCCTCGAAGCGGGCGAGAACGGCACCGTGCAGGTCGAGGACGACTCTGTTAGCTACGCCTCCAAGATGAGCATTGCCGACGGCCGCCTCACCTGGACCGAACCCGCCGAGCAGATCCTGGCACGTTTCCGCGGCGTGACCCCCGAACCCGGCGCATGGTGCGAACTGGGCGAAAACCGCTTCAAGATTGGTGGTCTGGCGGTTGCCGATGAGCGCCTGGTGCAGTCCCTGACCGAGGCGAACGGCGGCCCCCTCGCACCCGGTGCGGTGCGTCTGCACGCGAAGAAGGTACTGGTCGGCACCGGTACCAAACCCCTGATGCTGCTGCAGGTTCAGCCTGCCGGTAAGAAAATGATGGATGCGCCCGCGTGGGCTCGCGGCGCTGGCAAGGACATGGCGGAAGGCCTGGTGGTACTCGCATGAGCAACGAAAAGCGCCCTTACAAGGGAGGACACGGCAAGCCCGGTCACTCCGGTAACGCTGGCAACGGCAAGTTCGGCCAGGGTAGCGGTCAGGGTAAGTTCAATCAGGGCGGCGGTCAGGGTGAGGGCGGTGCGAAGCGTAAGCGTCGCCGCCGCTCCGGCGCTGGCAGCGGCTCTGGTGTGAGCGAGCAGAACCGCCAGCAGTCCCAGAGCTCCCAGCGTACTCAGAACCAGCGCTCCCAGAATCAAAGCTCGCAGGGCCGCCCGCAGAAGTGGGACAACAACTCCCGCAGCGGATCCCGCACCGGCCGCCGCTTTGACGGCCTGACCAGCGTCGAACGCGCCGCACGCCGCGCCAAGACCGAGCACGACGACACCAAACGCGGTGGCGGCGGCACCTCCCAGCGCAATAAGAGCGGCCACGAACGCAACCGCCGCTCCATGTCCGCCCGCGAATTCTCCGCGGCGGCACCCTCCGCACGCTCGCGTACCGCAGACACCGCACGCGCAACCGTCTTCGACGTATTGCGCTCCGTTGCCGAATCTGACGCCTACGCGAACCTCGTGCTGCCCAAGGCGATTCGTAGCCACCGCCTTGACCACCGCGACGCAGGCTTCGCAACCGAGCTGACCTACGGCACGCTACGCCACCAGGGCACCTACGACGCAATCCTCAGCCGCTGCGTAGACCGCCCCATCGAGAAGGTTGGCACCACCACCCTCATCGTGCTGCGCATGGGTGTGCACCAGCTGCTGAATATGCGCGTTCCCGCCCACGCGGCACTGAACCAGAGCGTGTCCCTGGCACGCGAAAAGATCGGTGCGGGCCCGGCAAGCTTCATCAACGCGGTGCTACGCCGAGTCTCCGAGCGCACCCCCGAAGAATGGTACGAACTCATCATCGAGGACGCCAAGGACGACACCGAGCGCATGGCGCTGCTCGCCTCGCACCCCGGCTGGATTGTGCGTTCCATGCGCCAGGCACTCGTCGCGCACGGCCGCCCCGCCTCCGAAATTGAGCAGCTGCTCGAAGCGGACAACCTCGCCCCCGTGGTGAACCTGGTTGCGCTGCCTGGCCTGGGTAGCCTCGACGAGGCACGCGAACAGGGCGCCGTGGATGGCGAGCTGGTTGAAAGTTCGGCGCTGTACGCCTCCGGCGACTTGGCACGCCTGGAATCCGTACGTGAAGGCACCGTCCGCGCGCAGGATGCCGGCTCCCAGCTGGTGGCACGCGCGCTCGCCGCAGCACCCCTGGACGGCACCGACACCGCATGGCTCGACCTGTGCGCAGGCCCCGGCGGTAAGGCGGCGCTGCTCGGCGCGCTCGGTATTCAGCGCGGCGCATCCCTGGTCGCCAACGAGGCGGCACCGCACCGCGCGCAGCTCGTGGAATCCTCCATGCGCCCCCTGCCCGAGGACAGCTACACGGTGCTCACCGGCGACGGCCGCCAGATCCGCGAGACGCTGCGCAAGAACGCCTCCGACCTGCCCGGTTCCATTGAGCCCGGTCAGCTTTTCGACCGCGTGATGGTGGATGTGCCCTGCTCCGGTCTGGGTGCCCTGCGCCGCCGCCCCGAGGCACGCTGGCGCAAGTCCCCGCGCGACATCGCGGAGCTACTGCCCCTGCAGCGTCAGCTCCTGGACGCAGCCATTGAGGCGACCCGCCCCGGCGGCGTCATCGCCTACGTGACCTGCTCCCCGCACGCGGCAGAAACCCAGAACATTGTTGCCGAGGTGCTCGAAAGCGGCGCGGTCAGCCTGCTCGACTCCGCCGCCGCACTGCGCGAAGTCGCCCTGCACACCGAAGGCGCGAACGGCGAACCCGTGAGCGTGCTGGCGGGGAAGAAGGACCCCGGCCACACCCCCGAGATCAAGGTCAAGAAGGGTGCGCCGGTCGTGAAGGCTTCGGAGAACCCGACCACCGCACAGCTGTGGCCGCACGTGCACGGAACCGACGCCATGTTCCTCGCCCTGCTGCGTAAGAACTAGCCGCTTCACCGCCTAGCATCATCCGCCATACGGCACGGATTTGAAAGGAACCCCATGGGTATTGCCATTAACCCGTCGATTCTTTCGGCGGATTTCGCGAACCTGCAGCGCGAGCTGGAGCGCATTTCCACCGCAGACGCCGCGCATATTGACGTGATGGACAACCACTTCGTCCCCAACCTCACCTGGGGCCCGCCGGTGGTCAAGCGTCTGCGTGAAATCTCCCCGGTGCCGTTCGACGTGCACCTGATGATTGAGGACGCCGACCGTTGGGCACCCGAATACGCCAGCATGGGCTGCGAATCGGTGACCTTCCACGCGGAGGCGGCTATCGCCCCCATCAAGCTGGCGCGCACCCTGCGTGCTGAGGGTGCGAAGGCGGGTATGGCGCTGCGCCCGGCAACCGCCGTGGAACCCTACCTGGACATGCTCAGCGAACTGGACATGCTGCTGATCATGACCGTGGAACCCGGCTTCGGCGGCCAGGCGTTCCTGGACGTGACCCTGCCGAAGATCGCCCGCGCCGCCAAGGCGATTGAGGGCGCGAACCTGCCGGTGACCGTGCAGGTGGACGGCGGCATCACCGAAGAGACCATCCTGCGTGCCGCGGAGGCGGGCGCAACCTGCTTCGTCGCCGGTAGCTCGGTCTACGGTGTGGACGAGGCGCTCGGCGGTCCGGAGGCGGCAATCGCCTCCCTGCGTGCGGCGGCCGCATCGGTCAAGCGTTCCGGCGCCGGTTGCGGCTGCTAGCGGTGCTCGCCGGTAACAGTGCTCGCTTGTAGCGGCGCTTGCCAGTAATGGTGCCCACATTGATGACACCCCGCGTCTATAAAACCTCAATGCCCCGTTGTGAAGTCTGCGCCCCGTCGCGGCTCTTCGCGGCGGGGCGTTTTGTATGCGCTTGGGTGCGTAGGCGAAGTTACCGTCAAGCGGGTGTAGGGTGGGGAGGACCACCCTTTTAAATGACATAGTGTCAGCAAGACTATGACAAAACGTGAAATATGTTAACCCGCGCAATTCCGCGGTAAAACCGGGCATCCTGACGGTCAGAGAAGCCAAGCTGAACCCGCCTTGATGTAACACTCAGATATCTGTAAGGTTAGGTATAGTTTAGTCATTTATAGGGGGAATTATGTCTTTCAACCGAACCGAGCTGACCGACGCCGAAAACCACGGCGCATCGGGCGTTAACCGCCGCGCCTTCTTCGGCCTGGCGCTCGCCTCCTCGGCTGCTCTCGCCCTCGCAGCATGCAGCAGCGAGACCACCACGACCACCACTTCCGGCGGTTCCACCTCCGGCGGCAACAGCGGCACCCGCACCATCAAGGACATTGACGACGAGAACGTAGAAGTTCCCGCCAACCCGCAGAAGGTTATCGTCCTCTCCGAACCCACCCTCGACGGCCTGCTCGCCCTCGGCGTGACCCCCGTCGGTTCCGTCTCCGGTCGCGGCCAGTCCGGCGTACCCAACTACCTTGCTGACCGCGCCAAGGGCGTGCAGATTATCGGCACCGTCGCCCAGGTCAACTACGAGCAGATCGGCAACCTTGATCCCGACCTGATTCTGGTCGACTCCACCGGCGTGGACAAGCGCTCCGAAACCTACGAAACCCTCAAGAAGATCGCCCCCGTGGTCTACTGCGGCTACGCGGGCGGCGACTGGCGCATCAACTTCCGTAACGTCGCCAACGCCATGAACATGGTCGACAAGGGCGAAGAAGTCATCAAGGCATACGAGGCAAGCGCCGCAACGTTGAAGGATCAGCTCGCCCCCAAGTACGGCGACAAGACCTTCTCCATCGTCCGCTGGGCAGGCAACGGCCCCGCCCTGATCCTCAAGGAACTGCCCGCCGGCCAGGTGCTCACCGACCTGGGCCTCAAGCGCCCCGAGGCGCAGGACCGCAACGGCCAGGGCCACTCCGAGCCGGTCTCCCTGGAGAACCTGGCAACCATCGACGCGGACTACATGTTCCTGGGCACCCTCGGCGGCGCAAGCCAGCAGAACCCGAACGCGCAGGGCTCCGCAGGTCTGCAGGGCGCCGAAGAAGCACTGAACAAGGCGAAGGAAACCTCCGGCTTCACCAACCTGAAGGCAGTCAAGGACGACCACGTGATTCTCGTGGACGGCTCCAAGTGGACCTCCACCGGCGGCCCGCTGCTGCTCGAGGGCATTATTGAAGACGTCAAGAAGGCACTTCCGCTCTAAACGCCCTGTTCTGAACACCTCGTTCTAAATACCCTGTGAAGCAATCACCCGCTGAAGCTTCCGCCACCCTTCTCGCCGCGACCTAAAAACCGCGGCGGGAAGGGGATGCACGACCCACCACACCATCCTCAAGGACCACAATGACCGAAACTCGACCCGTGCGCACCGCAGCCCGCTACGGTGCCGTCGTGGCTCTCGCCGGCGCGCTCATCACCCCCGGAGCAGCGCTGACCGGCACCACTCTCGCATTCGCGGATACCCCCGCCGCCACCCAGCAGGAAGCTAAGGCTGCCGTGACCATCTCCACCGAGAAGTGGCGCGAAGGTAAGCTCGTGCTGCGCGGCACCGGCTTTACCAGCACCGCACCCGGTCGCGGCGCAGTGTTCGCCGTGAAGTTCCTCGACGCCCTGCCGGATGAAGCGCACCAGGCGATTAACCCGATCACCAAGAAGGGCGGCAACTCGCCCGCGAACTTCATGGCAACCGCCAAAGAGGACGGCACTTTTGAGGTTGAGGTGTCCCTGCCGACCCCCGAAAACACCGGTCTGACCGCTGAGCAGCTGAAGAACAAGGGCTGGACCGTGGAGGGTACCAGCCACCGTATTCAGGTGCTTTCCGGCTCCCTGGGTGGTACGGATGCGGACGGTAACACCTACGACCGTCGTGCATCTGTGTCGCAGAATATTACGCTGAGCGACCCGGCTCCGAGCCCGGCACCGACCGCAGAGCCTTCTGCGACGGCCGAGCCTACCGCTGAACCCTCTGCTACCGCTGAGCCTTCTGTGACTGCAGAGCCCCCTGCGGATCCCTCCACAACTGCAGAACCCACCCCCGCACCTACCGCAGAGCCGACCCCCGCACCTACCGCAGAGCCGACCCCCGCGCCCAGCGAAGACTCGAAAACCTGCGCACCCGCCGATGACTCCTTCACCCCGCGCCTGACCGTTGAGAACCCCAAGGCGGTTCAGGGTGGCAAGCTGCACCTGACCGGTGATGGCTGGTGCAACCCCGAAGACAAGAAGGCATCCGTTATCGGCCTGAAGATTGACGACGGCAAGGTATCCCGTAACGACGCCACCGCGGTCAACGACAACCGCACCATCTGGGCTATCGTCACCCCCGACGAAAACGGCCACATCGACGCCTGGATTGACCTGCCCACCCGCGATAACGCAGTCTTCAAGAATGACGAAGACGCGGCAAAGTACGCCTCCGGTGAGCACACCCTGCGCCTGCTGACCGGTAGCCTGCGTGAGGGCGACCGATCCGGAACCTACGGCGGCGCCAACAGCCAGGGCGGCATCAACACCACCTTCACCATCGGTGAGTACGCCCCCGGTGACGCGCCCGAGCCGGTCAACGCCTCCGAACTGACCGCTGGTAATGGCGTGCAGGTGAGCCGTGACGGCTCCACCGTGACCGTGACCGTGCCGAACGCTGAACCGGGCACCTGGGTGTACGCCGCAACCTACCTCGGTAACTCCCCGCAGACCCTCTACGGCTCCGGCTGGAAGCGTCTGGATGGCAACCGCAGCTTCAGCTACGAAACCAGCGTGAGCATGCCCGCCGCAACCTACCGCGTGGTTGTGCACAACGGCAACCAGGGCGCTGAAAATGCGGTGCTCGGTTTTGCTGACATGACCGTGGAACGTGCTGTTACCCCTCGTCAGGACGTTTCTCGCGATGAGCAGGACGCCACCGACCAGCTGGTCGAAGAGCTGAACGAGAACCCCGCAACCAGCACCTCTACCGCGCCGGTTCCCATGCGTAACGCGGGCGGCCGCATCAGCACCCGCGCCACCGACGTGGATGCATCCCTCGCCGCGCTCTCGCAGAGCACCGCTCCGGTCGTGAACCGCGTGCAGGCTAAGGCGAAGGTTCAGAGCGCGCAGAAGAACCTGGCAACCAACCTGCAGAAGGCCGACACTTCGGCGAAGAAGGCTGTGAAGGCCGCAGCCGGTTCGAAGAACTCGCAGAACACGCAGGGCTCCCAGAACTCCGCCGCTGGCACCAAGGCACAGGGCCCGACCATTGAGGGTACTGAGCTGACCGGTCTGACCAAGTGGCTGGTCAACAACGCCAATAACCTGCTGCTCTCGGCGGCTGGTCTGGTGGTTTTGGCTGCGGCTCTGCTACTGCGCACCTCCATGAAGTAAGCTTTCTGACCACACATTCACATCGGCACCGGTCCACGCTCCACACTTTTGACCCTGCACCCTTGAACAGGGGCGTGGATCGGGTGCCTCCAACCATTCGGGTCACGACCCGCTGAACTGCACCTCCACGAACCCGGTAGCGTTCAGCTTCGACCCCGGTAATTTTGAAAGGACCACCATGCGTGCACCTTTTTCGGGAGCCCCGAAGGCATCCCTGACCTCTAAGGCGCTGACCGCCTGTGCTGCCGCAACCCTGGCGCTGGGCTTGGGCGTTGGCACTGCATCCGCTCTGCCTCCGGGCGGTGCGAAGGCATCTACCCCCGGCACCTCCTCGACCGTTTCCTCTTCTGTGAGCGAGCACGGCGTGATTTCCTTTAGCGTGAGCGGTTTCCCCGCGAATACTGTGGTGTCCGTGAAGGTGGACGACGGTAACCTGTGCCCCTCCGATGCGGCTCAGGGCGCTTGCGTGGTGCACCAGCAGAAGACCGATGGCAACGGCAACGTCTCCGGTTCCTTCATTCTGCCGGATGTTGGCGCTGGCACCCACACTCTGCGTTTCCTTGCAACTGGTGAGAAGCGTGACAAGGACGGCAAGTACCTGGGTACTGAGGCGTACAGCAACCGCAGCCCCGAGTTCACCGTGGTGGGTGAGGGCGGTTCGGATAATTCCTCCTCGAACTCTTCGGGCTCTTCCTCGAACCGCGGCTCTTCCAGCTCGAAGAGTAACGGTGGTTCCTCGAATGGCGGCTCGAACTCTAACAACTCAGACTCTGCAGACGAGGCTCAGGGCTCTAACGATTCCAACGAGTCCTCGTCCAATGGTGGTTCGAACGGTTCCTCGAATGGTTCTGCAGGTGGCGCGGCTGAGGCTGAGACCGTGTACACCGACGCTGACGGCAACACCATCACCAAGGAGGAGTACGACCGCCTGAACGCGGAAGCTGACTCTTCCGGTACCTCCGGCACCTCTGGCTCTTCCGCTACGCCTGCTGCTTCGGCTTCTGCAAATGCGCAGAAGAAGGCAACCGCTTCGGCGAGCGCATCTTCTTCGGCTGTTGCGCGCGGTACTGCGTCGAACCCGAGCGCTTCGGCTTCGGGCGCGGCTAACACCGCATCCACCGTTCAGACCGTGACTTACGGTGCTGCGTTCCCGTGGATTGGCGTGGTGGTTCTGGGCGTAAGCATTGTGGGTGCCGCTGCGCTGCTGCTGGCCCGTAAGCGCTAAGACTTAACGTCGGATGCGGGTGGGGGAGTATCCCGCCCGCTCCGGCGTTTCTCTCATTATCTACCGGTGTGCCGGGTGCCCCTCGCGTGGTGTGGGTGCGCCGGGCGCGCTTCCCTGTTTTCTTGTATCGAGCATAAGGAGCATAGTGGCCCGCACGAGCTCATTGTCCCGAGATGTTCAGCAGGAGAGTACGTCCCGTCAGGGTTCTGTGATTCAGGGGCAGAAGTTGGGTAAGCGCCTGGCTTTTCTGTTCTTGTTTGCGGTGCTTTTGGCGGGTGCTGTAGCTGCTTCTTTGCTGTTCGGATCGAATAATCTTCCGCCGGATCAGGTTCTGGCTGTTTTCAATGGCACTGCTTCTGAGCAGGCGCAGACGATTGTGATGGAGCAGCGTATTCCGCGTACCCTGGTGGGTCTTGCGGCGGGTGCCGCGTTGGCGGTTGCCGGTTCGCTCATGCAATCCCTGACCCGCAACCCGCTGGCCGAGCCCGGCCTGATGGGCGTGAACGCCGGCGCCTCGGTGGCCGTCATCGGCTCCGTGGTGGCGTTTGGCGTGATGGGCATTTGGCAGTACATGATTGCCGCGACGATTGGTGGCGCGCTGGCCGCGATGCTGGTGTACACCCTGGGCCGCGGCCGTGATGGGTCGATCGTGAAGCTGGCGTTGGCGGGTGTGGCGATTTCTGCCGCGCTGTCGGCGCTCGCACAGGGTTTGCTGCTGGCCAATCAGGATGCGTACAACGAGTTCCGCCTGTGGGTTTCCGGTTCTCTGGAGGGTCGCGGTATGGATATCGCGTCCACGGTGGGTCCGGTGATTGTGCTGGGTATGCTGGTGGCGTTCTTTGTGGCTCCTGCGATTAATGCTTTGAGTATGGGCGAGGAGGCGGCGACCAGCCTCGGCGTGAGTGTGCGTACGACCCAGAATTTGACGTTGCTGGCGGTGACGGTGCTTGCGGGTGCGGCGACTGCTGCGGTGGGTCCGATTGGTTTTGTGGGTTTGGCGGTGCCGTTCGTGGTGCGCGCCCTGCTTGGTAACGATGTGCGCTGGGTGAACTACGGCTCGGCCCTGCTGGGGCCGGTGTGGCTACTGGGCGCGGATATTCTGGCGCGCGTACTGGTAGCCCCGCAGGAGACGCAGGCGGGCATCGTGGCGACCCTGGCTGGTGCTCCGGTCTTCCTGTTCCTGATGACCCGTCGCAAGGTGGAGGCGCTCTGATGTCGAATTCTTCCGCTGTTTCGACGGCGACCGTCACCAGCTCCGCGAATCGTTCTGCGCGTCGTCGCGGCCGCGATTTGGGTGGCCGCCCGGTGTTGACTGTGCGCGGTCCGCTGAGTGCTCAGGTGCCGTGGCGTGTGCTGATTTTGAATGTGGCGTTGGTGGTGCTGATTGCGGCGCTGGCGTTTTGGGGCATGTTGCAGGGTGATTATAAGCTCGCCCCGGAGAAGGTCATTCCGGCGTTGATGGGTGAGGGTAAGCAGATTGCTGTGACTTTCGCTCAGCAGCGTGCGGCGCGTATTGTGGCGGCGCTTCTGGTGGGTGCGGCGCTTGGTCTGTCGGGTGCGATTTTCCAGGTGATTTCGGGTAATGCCCTAGGTTCGCCGGATATTATCGGTTTCACGAATGGCGCTGCAACCGGTGCGCTGTTGCAGATTATTGTCTTCAATTCCGGCCCCGTTGAGGTTGCTCTGGGCGCTGTGGTTGGTGGCTTGGCGACTTCGGTGCTGGTGTGGTTGTTGACGCGCCGTACGGGCCTGCATGGCTTCCGCTTGGTGCTGGTCGGTATTGGTGTGGGTTCGACCCTGGCGGCGTTCAATGCGCTGCTGGTGGTGCGTGCTTCGCTGACTCAGGCGCAGACCGCGGCGTCTTGGCTTGCCGGTTCGCTCAATGACATCACGTGGGAGCGCACCTACGCGCTGATGGGTCTGCTGCTCGTGGTGACTCCGCTGCTGCTGATGCTGGTCCGCCCGCTGGGCGCGATTCGTTTTGGTGACCAGGTGGCATCCGGTTTGGGTGTGAGCGTGAACGCGTACCGTGTGGCGGCTCTGTTCATCGGTGTGCTTCTGGTTTCGCTGGCGACCGCGACGACCGGCCCGATTGCCTTCGTCGCTTTGGCGGCACCGCACATCGCGAAGACTCTGTCTCGTAGCGGCGGGGTGGGCTTCACCTCCGCGGCACTTATGGGTGCGCTCATGGTGCTCGGCTCTGACCTGATTGGCCGATTCGCTGTTCCCGGACGCATCATTCAGGTGGGTGTGGTGACCGGCGCGATTGGCGGCCTGTACCTGATTTACCTGATTTACCTCGAAAGGAAGAAGAGCTAGTGAACGCTAGTGTGACGACCCGCCTTGAAGGCGAGAACATGGTGGTTGCCTACGGTGAGCATACGGTGCTCAACGGGGTAGATTTTCAGGTGCCGGAGGGGGATCTGACCGTTATCTTGGGCCCGAACGCCTGCGGTAAGTCGACCACCTTGAAGGCTCTTGCCCGCGTGAACCCGCTCAAGGAGGGCGAGGTTCGCCTGGACGGCACCCCGCTGCCGCAGATGAAGTCCCGTGCCATCGCGAAGATCTTGGCGATGCTGCCGCAGACCCCGGAGGCGCCTAGCGGCGTGACCGTGGCGGATGTGGTGGCGCGCGGCCGCTACCCGCACCAGTCGCTGCTGCGTTCCTGGTCTGATGAGGACGAGCGCGCCTGCGTGGAGGCGATGCAGGCGGCGAACGTGCTGGAGCTTGCGGAACGCCCCATTGAGGCGCTCTCGGGCGGTCAGCGTCAGCGCGTGTGGATTGCCATGACCCTGGCGCAGCAGACCCCGCTGATTCTGCTCGATGAGCCGACCACCTACCTGGACATCACGCACCAGATTGAGGTTCTGAACCTGACGAAGAAATTGCATTCCGAAGGGCGAACGGTAGCCGTGGTGTTGCATGACCTGAACCTTGCTTTCAGGTATGCTACTCATGTTGTGTTAATGAAGCAGGGCCGGATTATCGCTCAGGGCGATCCGCGTGCAATAATTACACCGGAACTTATTCAGGAAGTTTTTGACCTACAATCGGTCATTATTCCTGATCCATGCACTGGTACCCCTTTGGTTATTCCGAAGGAGAACCAAACAATTCATATTGCCGCTGACGCTATTTCGGCGGCGCGCGAAAGCAAATAAGTTTTCGCCCCTAAGCCGCGTGGGAGTTCGCGCCAACCGTCTCAGTACGGGTGGAAAAGCTCGGCATTGCGCCAAGCAGTGAACGCTAGGATCTGAGGGACCCAGGATCCCCTGCGCGTAGGGCGCCTACCCGGTGCTCGCCCGTCTTTGACGCATGAACGGATCCGAGCACTGGGTAGGTTCCATTTTGGGAACCCGCAGATGAGGCACCGAGACTGCCGCATGAGACTTTGAAAGTTGCGACTTGAGAGGTTTGATGCACGGTCTCGGTGCCTCATCTCATTTAACCGCCCGGTTTGTGCCGCCTATTCGTGCAGCCTGTTCTTGGCGCCCCAATTTTCGACCCTATTGAGGGTGGAGGAGGCGAGAGAGAAGGCGAGAAAAATACCCGTGCTCGCTGTCATGAATGTCATGTTTTGGTTCTTTCGCTTTTTCCTTTGGCGGGAGTTTGGGTAAGGGATACCATAGAGTGAGGTAGTGGAGGCTAACTAACGATAATGCGCCTCCTCACCGATTCTCACCGATTGAGTGTTTCCACAGACCAAGGAGGAACCGTTGGGCGAGCACGAACCCACCGCGACCGTTCCCGCGCAGAGTATTTCTGCACAGAACACTTCTGAACAGGTTGCGTCTGAACAGGCTATTTCGGCGCAGCCGCGTACCGTTGCGCCGACCGTGCGCCCGACCCCTCCCAAGACCCCGCGCCCCGTACCGGCACCGCGCGTGGACAGCCCCCTCATCAGCGCCCTCATCGCCGAGGCGGTCAGCTCCGAAGAGCTGAACGCCCGCATCGTTGAGGTCGTCTCCGAAGGCACCCCCATTATCGAGCCGGTACACCGTGAAGACGGCAGCATCAGTGAGAACGAGCGCATCGTCACCTTCCTGTACCACAATGAGCAGGCGGAGCAGGTGCTCATGTTCATCAACCGCCTGACCGATGAGAAGAACCTTGACCGTTCCCTCATGACCCGCATCGAGGGCACTGGCTGGTGGCAGCTGAGCATGCAGATGGAAACCACTTGGCGTGCCTCCTATAACTTCTTGCCGGCGCTACCCGGCGAGCGCCCCGCCTGGCTGGGTGATGACGACCAGGTGCGCCTGCGCGCCGCCCTGGACTCCGGCGAGGGCGACCCGCTGAACCCCGAGACCGCGTGCAACCGTATCGGTCGTTGCATGGGTGTGGTGCAGCTTGAGCACGCGCCGGTGCAGGAGTTCCTCCTGACTCAGGAAGAGATTGACGCGCTGCCCGCCCCCGAGTGGATGCAGACCTCTGACGGTCACCAGTATGTGCTCGGCCGCGTGGGTGACCCCGCCCCGGATGCGCCGCTGTTCATCCAGTTCGACGGTGAGATGTGGTTCAGCCAGGGTATGGAGCACACCCTCAACCGTGCCCACGAGGCGGGTCGTATTCCGGCGATGCACGTGTTCTTCCTGCACTCTGGCGGTCGTGAGAACCGCTGGAAGGAGCTGAACGGCGACAACCCGATTGCCGACTACCTGGTAGAGATCGCGTTCCCGCATCTGGAAGCAGTGCACGGCATTAAGACCGCGCCGCAGAACATTGTGATTAACGGTCAGTCGCTGGGCGGTCTGTCCTCCCTGCTGGCGGTGCTGAGCCGCCCGGAGGCGTTTGGCGGCGCGATCGCGCAGTCTTCGTCGCTGTGGCAGCCGCAGGTCATGGACCGCCTGGACGAGCTTGAGGCGGCGGGTGAGATCGACCGCCTGCGCCACCTTTACCTTGAGATTGAGGTGGGGGAGCAGGAGTGGGTTCTGGTGCCTCCTCACCGCGAGCTGAAGGAGCGCCTGGAAAAGCTGGGCCTGAAGAATGCGTGTTGCACGACCTTCAACGGCGGTCACGATTATGCGTGCTGGCGCGGTGCGATTGTGCCGGCGTTGGAACGTATTATTGCTGCCCGCCGGGAGGCTGAGCGCGCTGAGCGGAGCTTAGCTGAGGAGTAGCGAGAGGTCGCCTAGGGATCCTGCACGGGTAGAGCACACCCCGCATGGTGGGCGGGCGGGGTGCCCCGTTAGGGTAAACACCGCCGCGCCCGTATCCTAGAGAAGTACAGCCTAAGAGAAGTGCAACACTACCGCGCCGCGAGGGGTGCCGAAGGGTACCCGGCGTAGGCTGCGCACCCGCCCTCATTGACGAGATGGCATCACGCTGCGAACACAACGTGAGCGCTATAGAAACCGCAAACGACACAGAAATCGAGAGAAGATGACCGTAGAACGTAGCCCCCTGGCCCCCACGCCGCTCATCCCCGAGTCTTTTGCCGCGAAGTACCGCGAGGCCGGCTACTGGATTGACCAGACCATCCCCGAGTTCCTGCTGGATGCATGCCGCGCTAAGCCGCACTTCCCTGCGCTGGTGGCGCTTTCGCACGCGCAGCTCGATGAGGACGGCAAGCCCCAGCAGATTCGCCTCTCCTACGGTGAGCTGGAGGCGGCAGGTCGTGCCGCTGCGGCGCGCCTCGTTCAGGCTGGCGTGCAGCCCGGTGACCGTGTGCTGCTGCAGCTGGGTAACACCGCCGAGTACCTGGTGTACCTGCTGGGTATTTTCTGGGCGGCGGCGCTGCCGGTGTTCTGCCTGCCGCAGCACCGCACCACCGAGCTGGTGCACTTTGCGACCCGCACCGATGCGGCGGCGCACGTGTTCTCTTCGCTGACCCCCGGCGCGGATTTCGCCGCCCTGCACGAGGACGTTGCCGCCGAGCTGCGCAAGAACTCCCTGGAGCCGCCGGTTGCTATTGACGTTGCGGAGCCGCTGACCCCGCTGACCGAAGAGGAGCTCGCTGAAGAGTTCGTGCCCGGCGTCATTCAGAACACCGAGAACCTGCGCGCGAGCGAGCAGGTGGCGTTCCTGCAGCTCTCCGGCGGTACGACCGGCATTTCGAAGCTGATTCCTCGCACCCACGCCGCCTACCTGTACTCGGTGCGCGGCTCGGTCGATATCTGCAAGCTGAACAACAACACGACCATGCTCGTGGTGCTGCCCGCCGCGCACAACTTCACGATGAGCTCGCCCGGTATTCTGGGCGTCATGTGCGCCTCCGGCAAGCTGGTGTTTGCGGCGGATCCGTCCCCGCAGACTGCGTTCCACCTCATCGAGATGGAGGGTGTGACCACCTCTGCGCTGGTGCCGCCGCTGGCTCAGGCGTGGGTCGCCTCCGCGGAGAAGCGCGGCGTGTCCCTGCCGTCTCTGCAGACCCTGCAGGTGGGCGGCTCGAAGCTGGCACCGGCGGTTGCGGGCAAGATCGAGTCGGTGCTCGGCTGCACGGTTCAGCAGGTGTTCGGCATGGCTGAGGGCTTGGTGAACTACACCCGTTCCACCGACATGATTGAGCTGCGCCTGCGGACCCAGGGTTACCCGATTAGCCCCGACGACGAAATCCTGATTGTTGATGATCAGGACCAGCCGGTTAAGCGTGGCGAGAGCGGCCACCTGCTCACCCGCGGCCCGTACACGATTCGCGGCTACTACCTGGAGGAGAACGCGAACCGTTACGGCTTCACTGAGGACGGCTTCTACCGCACCGGCGACATTGTGCGACTGGTTGCCGGTAAGTACCTTGAGGTGACCGGCCGCGCGAAGGACCAGATTAACCGCAACGGCGAGAAGATTGCCGTGGACGAAATCGAAGAGCTGGCGCTGACCCACCCCGACGTTTTTGACGCCGTGGTTCTGGGCATCCCGGACGAAACTGTGGGCGAGCGCGTGGGCCTGGTCATTGTGCCGAAGGAAGGCGCCGACCTGGGCGAAAACCCGCGCCGCACGATGCACGAGTTCTTCACCTCGAAGAAGCTCGCCGACTTCAAGATCCCTGAGCGCGTGCAGGTTCTGCAGGAGCTGCCCACCACGAACGTGGGTAAGATTTCTCGCCGCGAGCTGCGCGCCAAGCTTGCCGAAATTTTCGGCTAAACCGTACGCCCTTATTCCTACCCCTATTGAGGAGAAAAATGTCCGCATTTGAGACCCTGCGCCCCATCATGGAGAAGTACATCGTCGAGCCCGACTCCCTGCAGACCGCTTTTGACGAGCCGACCACCGACCTGTTCTCCCTGGGCATGGACTCTATGGGCGCATTCGCCCTGCTCGACGACCTTGCCGCTGAGGGCGCCGTGATTGAGTTTACCGAGCTGGTGGAGAACCCGACCGTGGAGTTCATCGCCTCCCGCCTGGGCTAAGCGTTACCGCACCCCGAGTGCCCGCCTGCCGGTATTGCAGGCGGGTGCCCGGGGTGTTCTTTCGGTGTTCTACTTTCACCGTTTCGGCTGATTTCAGCTGAGAATGGCGGGGGAGTAGTAGCCCCCCCCACACCACACATCATTCCTAATCCAGACCTTGAACCAGACCTGAGAGGCCACCATGGGCGTAGCTGATACTACCGCTTCCACCTCGCACACCGCGCAGGCCGCACCGAACGGGCAGACCAAAAACCCCTGGCTGCCGCTGACCACCAACGCACGCGGTATCTATTTTGCCGCGGCGATTGATCCGGAAAACCCCTGCTACAACACCGCGGAGGTTCTGCAATGCCCCGCAGACACCGACCTCGCTCTGCTGCGTGAGGCTTTTGAACAGCTCTACCGTGAGAACGAGGGCTTCCGCGTGCGCACCCGCATTGCCGATGGTTCCGCATCCCAGCAGATTCTGCCGCTTGAGGTGTTCCTTGCGGGTATTGACCTGCTCGTGGATGAGGACGAGCTGGAGGAGAGCGAGCTGAGCGGCACCGCCGAGGCGGGGGAGGAGAACGCCTCTGACTTGCCCGAATCAGCCCTGCCTGACTCTGATTTGCCCGCGCCGGTGCGCGCCTGGGCGCAGCGTCTGCTCGCCCAGCCTCTCGCCACCGATGAGGGCGTGACCGTGCGTAGCGCAGTGGCGCGTTACGGCGGCTTCCTCTGGGTCTACCACTCCTTCTCCCACGTGGTTGCAGACGGGTTCGCCGCGTTCAACGGCCTCTCCCGCGTGGCGGCGATATATCGCGCCCTGTCCGCTGGTCAGCCGGTTCCGGCAACCCGCCGCATGAGCCTGCAGCAGCTGCTCGATGCCGACGATGCCGCCTCCGACGCCCGTGACGAAGACGTCGCCTTCTGGGAGGCGAGCGGCGCCCTGGAGCAGGAAGACACCTCCCTGGCGGGTCGTACCGCCTCCCCGTCGTCGCAGTCTGTGCGCCTGGCGTTCAGCATTGACGTACCCACCCAGCAGGCCCTGCTGGATGCGGCAAAGCAGCACGCCGTCTCCTGGCCCGTGCTGGCGACTGCCGCCGTCGGCTCGTACCTGGCGCGTGTGGGCGGCTACCCGCAGGCTTCGTTCGGCGTGCCGCAGATGAATCGCATGTTCGCCCGCACCCTGCCGGAGGCGACCCGCGTCCTGGGTACGGCGAGCGCGCAGACCGGATGTACCGCGGTGAATGTGCTGCCGGTGCAGGTTGCGGCGACCGGCCCCATCGCGGAGTCCCTGCACTCGGTGAAGGAACAGTACGCCCGCAATGCGGAGCATCCGCTGGCTCGTCAGGAAGACCTCGAGCGTACCGCGCGTAACGCCCAGTCCAGGCTGTTTGGTGCGCAGATTAACGTGGTGCCCTTTGACGCGGTGCTGCCGCTGGCGGCACCCTCCAAGGACGAGTCCGGATCCGCGGTACCAACTGCGCGCATTCACAATATCTCTGCCGGTCCCGTTGCTGACGCGACCTTCACCCTGCGCGGCATGCCCGGCCGCGGCAACAGCATCTCCTGCGAGATTGACATGAACCCGGCGCTCTACACCGCTGAGGAGCTGGAACGTCACGCCGCCCGCCTGCGCGAGTGGCTACCCGCCTACGCGGCGGAGGCGCAGCGCGAGGGTGCCTCCCTGAACAATCTCGGCTTGGCGACCGAGGCGGAGCTTGCGACCCTGCGCGAGCTGACCGCCCCGGCGCTTACCGATCACCCGATGGAGTACAAGACCCTGCTGGGTCGCTTCCGTGACGCGGTGGCGGCGCATCCGCAGGCGCTCGCGGTGCTGGATTCTGCCCCCGCGCCCGGTGAGGTGCTCACCCCCGAGTCGGATCGCGCCTACGCTTTTGACCGCGCCCTCACCTACACCGAACTGGACGAGCGCGCCCGTGCGCTTGCCGCGCAGCTGCTGGACTGGGGCGTTCGCCCTTCAGACGCGGTGGGTCTGCGTGTGCACCGCGGCGCCGAGCAGTACGTGGCGCTGTACGCCCTGCTGTACGCTGGCGCCACCTACGTGCCGGTGCTTCCTGATCTGCCCGCCGAGCGTGTGGGCGTGATGATGGAGGATGCCGAATGTTCCCTGCTGCTGCACGGCCCCGGTCTGCAGCCGCTGAGCGCGGAAGAGCTGAACCCGCAGGAGCCTGCGCGTCACGCGAACCTGCCCCAGCACACCCTACCGCAGCTGAGCATCGAGGAACCTGTACAGGCACCCGCCGCTGAGGAGCTTCCGGGCACGAAAACCGGCCTGGACGAGGACGCTTACGTGCTCTTCACCTCCGGCTCTACGGGCAGGCCTAAGGGCGTTGCCATCAGCCACCGCGCGATTGATAACCGCCTGCACTGGCAACAGCACCAGATTCCGGTGGGGGAGGGCGACCGCGTTCTGCACAAGACCCCTATCTCCTTTGATGTGCATGTGTGGGAGCTGTACTGGCCTCTCGCCGAGGGTGCCGCCGTGGTCATTGCCGCCCCGGAGGGTCACCGCGACCCCGCCTACCTGGCGCGCGTGATTGCCGAGCAGTCCGTCACGGCGGTGCACTTTGTGCCGACCATGCTGTCGGCGCTGACCTCTTCGCCGGCGGCGCGCCGCATCCTGGCTGATTCCGGTTTCGGTCAGGACCGGGAGCAGCCCCTGCGCTACGTGGTCTGCTCGGGTGAGGCTCTGCAGAAGGACCAGGTGCAGGCTGCGGGCGAGGTTCTGGGCGTGTACCCGCTGAACCTGTACGGCCCGACCGAGGCGGCGGTGGATGTCACCTTCTGGGAGACGTCCAACGACCCGCAGCGTGAGAGCGTGCCCATTGGCGAGCCGGTCTGGAACACCGGAACCCTGATTCTTGACCCGACCGGCCACCCCGTGCCGGTGGGCGTGACGGGTGAGCTGCACCTGTCGGGCGTGCAGCTGGCGCGCGGCTACAAGAACAACCCGCAGGCGACCGCGGCGGCTTTTGTGGAGCAGGCTCCTGCCGGTTCGCTCGCGCTGCTGAACGGTGAGAGTCAGCGTCTGTACCGTACGGGCGATTTGGCGTGCTGGGAGATTCTTCCCGATGGTCGCGCCGTCATTGGCTACCGCGGCCGCACGGATTATCAGATTAAGGTGCGCGGTCAGCGCCTGGAGCTGGGCGATATTGAGATGGCTCTTGCCGCGGTTGAGGGCGTGAGTGCTTCGGTGGCTCTGCTGTACCGCGGTCTGCGTGAGCCTGCCCTGGCGGCGGTGCTGGAGGTCGGCGACGTGCCCGCCGAGCGTGCCGAGCAGCTGGTGGAGGCGGCGCGTGAGCATTGTGCGCAGGTTCTGCCGGACTACATGGTTCCGACCCTGTGGCACACTCTGCCTGCGTTGCCGGTGAGTCCCTCCGGTAAGGCGGATCGTAAGCTACTGGCGTCCCTCGACTTGACCCCTCAGACTTCTGATGCTGAGGGCCCGCACGGTCTGCTGGAGCAGCAGCTGTGCTCGATTATTGCCGGTGTGCTGGGTCGTGAGCGTTTTGGCGTGGATGAGGATTTCTTCGCCTCGGGTGGTCATTCGTTGGCGGCTCTTGAGGTGATTGCCGCGGTTGAGGAGCAGCTGGGTCTGAGCGTGAGCATTGGTGCGCTGTTTGCGCATCCGACCGTGCAGGCTTTGGCGGCGTCCATTGCGGGCGAGCGTGGCGAGGGTGGGGAGTTCGCGCCGGTTCTGCCGCTGCGTGAGCACATTTTGACTCAGCGCGAACACGTTGTGACTCAGCGTGAGCAGCCCGTTGTCCCGGATACTACCGAGGCCCCCGCGCCGCTGTTTATCCTGCCGCCTGCGGGTGGTTTGGGCTGGTGCTATGCGGGGTACCTTTCGCATCTTCCGGCTCAGCAGGGCGTGTACGCTTTGCAGGCTGAGGCGTTCTCTGACCCGCAGGCTGGGTTTGCGTCGAGCCTGCAGGAGTTGGCTGAGGGCTACCTGAAGCTGATTGAGAAGACCCTGGCGGAGCGTTCGTTGCCGCGTCGTTTTGCGTTGATGGGCTGGTCTGTGGGCGGTACTGCCGCGGTGCAGGTGGCGGCTTTGGCGCAGGCTGCGGGTGCGCAGGTTGAGCGCGTCATCCTGTTGGATGCGTATCCTTCGGAGCAGTGGCAGGGTGTGCCTGCGCCGGATGAGCAGGAGAGCTTCCGTGCGCTGCTGCGTATGGGCGGTTTGCCGGAGCCTGCCGCTGATGAGCAGCTTGACCTGCCGAGTACGTTGGAGCGTTTGCAGCGGGCGGGTTCGGCGATGGGTTACCTACCGGAGGAGAAGTTGGGCGTGTGCTTGGGTAGTATGCGTGCTTCGGCGGCGTTGATGCGTGGTGCTGAGCAGGCGTTCTTTGATGGTGATGTGTTGCTGGTGGGTGTGCCGCATGAGGATCAGCCGTATTTGGATGCGGCGGGTTGGTCGGCGCATGCGTCGTCGTTCCGTGCGGTGCTGCTGGAGGGTACGCACCCTGACCTGGTGAATCCGACGCGTCTGGCGGAGGTGACCGGCCACTTCGCTGATTAGCCTGCTCTATCTGTAGAGTAGTTAATAAATAGAATGTCCCCGATTGATGAATCATCAATCGGGGACATTCTATTTATTGGTTTTTGAGAACCCACTCTTTATATCGGAGATTAACTGCTGATTGCTGCTGTCGCTGTTCTTCTAGTTTTGTTTCGTTATCTCGAATGAGCGGTTTTTGGTATGAAGCTACAAGGTTAGCAAGACCTTGAGCCATTCCTGTATCTTTACTGCATTGTGCTTCAATGACGCTGAGTCGAATTTCTTCTTCCGATGCCGGGGCATTATTATCATCGCTAGCGCGGGTTGCATCTGATAGTTCTTGTGTACCCCATTCTTCGTCGCCTTTTCGTGGTGTTAAACCTTTATCCGATAGGCATTTCCACCATGCTTCACGGTATTTTTTCCATTCGGGATGATTCATGGCAGCTGCATAGGATTGGCCGTAGATTCGACGATAGGCTTCTGTGAGGCCACTTTGCTCTTCGAGGCTGATGCCCGCAGTCTCTTTCAGCGTGGCTAAGATTTCAGGCATACACTGTTCCATGATTTTTGTGTCATAGCCCCCGGATGATGGTGCATTCCCAAATCGCTTGAAGTTTCCATATTTGGCGGCGTATTCGGGGTTCCAGAGGCCAAACTCGCGACCGGATGAAACGATTTTAATATCTTCTATATCCGGGATATATATTTCATAGGATTGGCCGTGTTTTGCGAAACAGCGCTGCCTGAGAATTTCCAAGGCTCGAGTGTAATACAGGTAATTTTCATCTAAAAGGTCATTGTATTCTTCGAGTGGAGTAATGATTCGGTTGTTTTTATAGTCTAGGGTTGCTTGGGCTGTTTCATCACGTTCTAGTTGCGGGCCTGTAGAACAGGATGTGCAGGCTAACGTGAATGCAAACGTTATAGCCATTGCGGGCTGAAAGAATTTCTTGAGGTTCATGATTCTCCCTCCGTAATTGGATAAAGAATATGCGGCAGTAAAGAAAGCGGGGCTGTATTTTGCTGATTGTTGCAAAGCATATGCCTCGGTGAATATGGGTGTCGAGAGAATCTGGAATCTATGTGAATCCCAGAGCGATAAGCAGAATCTCGGGGGAGTACCTGCTAGCTTGGGAGCGCACCCATAGCGAAAGGCCAAGACGCCATGGCAGACCACGCACAAGGGTGTTTCTGCAGCGTCGTTACTGCTGGGAGAGTGTTCTAGAGCTTCATCATGAACCCCTATGGGTTATGGAGGACAAATACTCGTAGATGAGTGAGTCGTGCCCCCCCCCCC
>NZ_KV818684.1:103828-313864 GCF_001814995.1 Rothia sp. HMSC066H02
CCCCCCCCCCCGTAATGCTGGTCGGGCACCCTGAATATCCACCAAAACTATGGCGAATATCATAGTTGAAGGGTGGTTAAAGCCTACCACCGGCTAGACGCACCAGGCAACCAAAACTCCGGTCACGTCTGATTTATTACATGAGAAACGCGTAGTCAACGAGCATATCGACAGGAATCAGCTCGGGTATCCTGCACCCCTTCACAGTTAAAACACGAATGCCCCCGGTTGATGAATCATCAACCGGGGGCATCGTTTAGCGTCTAACGCAGAACCGAGGTTCTACCGCTAAATGCTTAGTGCTGCTCCAGCTCGGAGTTAGCGTTCACGTTCAGCAGGTCGTACTTAGCGAATGCCTTCGCGGGAACGTCTGCTGCAACCTCGCCGCGCTTTGCCAGCATCTGCAGGGTGCGGACAACAACCGACTCTGCATCGATGTGGAAGAAGCGACGTGCACCCGGGCGGGTGTCTGCGAAGCCGAAGCCGTCAGCACCCAGGGTTGCGAAGTCGTTCGGAACGAACTGGCGGATCTGGTCGGGAACATCCGAAGCGAAGTCGGTGGTCGCGACGATCGGGCCAGCAGCGCCTGCCAGCTTCTGGGTCACGTAAGGAACGCGAGCGGGCTGGTTCGGGTTCAGCAGAGCCTCTTCCTCAGCGGCAATGCCGTCGCGGCGCAGCTCGGTCCACGAGGTGACAGACCAGAGGTCTGCGGAGACGCCCCAGTCCTCAGCCAGCAGCTTCTGAGCCTTCTCAGCCCACGGAACAGCAACGCCGGATGCCAGCAGCTGTGCCTTGGGACCGGAGGTCAGCGGGGACTCGCTGATCTTGTGGATACCCTTGATGATGCCCTCAACGTCAACGTTTGCCGGCTCAGCAGGCTGGTGAATCGGCTCGTTGTACACGGTCAGGTAGTACATGACGTTGTGGTCTTCGTCCTTGGTACCGTACATCTGCTCGATACCGCGCTCCACGATGTGAGCGATCTCGTAGCCGTAAGCCGGGTCGTAGATCTTGAACGCCGGGTTGGTGGAGGCCAGAATCGGGGAGTGGCCGTCGTTGTGCTGCAGACCCTCACCGGACAGGGTGGTACGACCTGCGGTTGCACCGATGACGAAGCCGCGGCACAGCTGGTCGGCAGCAGCCCAGAAGCCGTCGCCAGTGCGCTGGAAGCCGAACATCGAGTAGAAGATGTAAATCGGGATCATCGGCTCGCCGTGGGTGTCGTAGGACGAACCCAGAGCGATGAATGCAGCGGTTGCGCCTGCCTCGTTAATACCCACGTGAACAATCTGGCCCTCGGGGGACTCGGTGTAGGTGAGCATGAGCTGGTGGTCAACGGGCACGTAGTTCTGGCCGTTGGGGTTGTACAGCTTAGCCGAGGGGAAGAAGGAGTCCATACCGAAGGTACGTGCCTCATCGGGGGTGATGGGAGCGATACGGTGACCGAAGCCCTTCACGCGCATGAGGTCCTTCATCAGGCGGACGAACGCCATGGTGGTAGCAGCGGTCTGCTTGCCGGAGCCCTTCTTGGTCTGTGCGTAGACCTTGGACTCGGGCAGGATAATCTCAGGCTGGGTGTTTGCACGGCCGGGGATGTAACCGCCGAGTTCCTTACGGCGTGCCTGCATGTACTGCAGTGCCGGGTGGTTTGCCTCGGGCAGGTAGTACGGCGGGTTGTACAGATCCTTCTCCAGCTCCTCGTCGGAGATGGGGATGTTCAGGTGGTCACGGAAGCCCTTCAGTGCTTCCATGGTGAACTTCTTGATCTGGTGGGTGGAGTTACGTGCCTCGAAGAACGGGCCGAGCTCCGCACCCTTAATGGACTGTGCCAGGATGACGGTGGGCTTGCCCTTGGTCTCCATAGCTTCCTTGTAGGCTGCGTAGAGCTTCTTGTCGTCGTGGCCACCCAGGCGCAGGTTGAAGATCTGCTCGTCGGTCAGGTCTGCAACCAGTTCCTTGGTCTCGGGGTACTTGCCGAAGAAGTGCTCGCGGATGTAGCCGCCGTCTTCACCGCGGAAGGTCTGGTAGTCACCGTCGAGGGTTTCGTTCATCAGCTGGATGAGCTTGCCGCTCTTGTCCTTCTTGAGCAGCTCGTCGTAGTCGGAGCCCCACAGGACCTTGATGACGTGCCAGCCTGCGCCGCGGAAGAATGCCTCGAGCTCCTGAACGATCTTGCCGTTACCGCGAACGGGGCCGTCCAGACGCTGCAGGTTGCAGTTGACGACGAAGGTCAGGTTGTCCAGGTGCTCGTTTGCAGCCAGCTGCAGTGCACCACGCGACTCGGGCTCGTCCATCTCGCCGTCGCCCAGGAATGCCCAGACGTGCTGCTCGGAGGTGTCCTTGATCTTGTGGTTGTGCAGGTACTTGTTGAAGGATGCCTGGTGGATAGCGTTCAGGGGGCCCAGACCCATGGAAACGGTCGGGAACTGCCAGAACTCGGGCATGCAACGGGGGTGCGGGTACGAAGGAATACCGTCTGCGCCCTTGGTCTTCTCCTGACGGAAGCCGTCCATCTGGTCTTCGCTCAGGACGCCCTCAACGAATGCGCGGGAGTAGACACCGGGGGAGGAGTGACCCTGGAAGAAGACCTGGTCACCGCCACCGGGGTGGTTACGGCCGCGGAAGAAGTGGTTCTGGCCCATTTCGTAGAGGTCAGCCACACCTGCGAAGGTGGAGATGTGACCGCCAACGCCGATGCCCTTCTTCTGGGCACGCTGAACCATAATTGCTGCGTTCCAACGAATCCATGCGCGGTACTGGCGCTCGAGTTCCTCATCACCGGGGTACTCGGGCTGCTGGTCGACGGGGATGGTGTTGATGTAGTCGGTCTTGACCAGAGTGGGGACCTTTACGCCCTTCTCGCCAGCCTCCTTGAGCAGTGCGCGAAGGATGTACTCTGCACGCTCGGTGCCGTGAGTCTTGATAAGGTCCTCGAGGGACTCAGCCCATTCCTGGGTCTCTTCTACGTCGATGTCCTTCAGGCCATCAAGAAGGGTGCTCAGGGAGTGCTCGTTCGGTACGTTAGCCAAACTAATCCAACCTCTCTTCTGTGCGGTTGTGAGATCGCCCGCCCCGCGATGTTGCGTTGTCGAACAATCTTTGTGTTTAAGCGTTATAGGTCTGTAAGACCCACATCGCTTCTTATCTCTACTATCTTAGACCTAAAGGCGCCTCTCTTGGTCTCAAATGAGGGTTTTTGTGATGTGGGTTTCGCATTGTGACTATCTGAGTGGAAAATATACGCATCAAAAGTACTAGTTAGGGTCTTTTTGTACCTAAATAGCGCGGAATGACGGGGTTGGCGGAATGGCGCGGAATGAAGGGGTATGACCTACCTAAAAGGTAATGGTCCAACATGACTTGTTGTGGCTTAGTGTGGGGTGCAGTGGGAAAGTGAAAAAAATATTGAGACATAGAACACGTGATGTGGATTTGCATGTCGTGCCAGAAGCCCGTATAGTTTTTTCTTGTGTTCGCCACTGGAACGAAAACGAAACAGTGAGAACTACGGGTCTTTAGCTCAGCTGGTAGAGCGCCACGTTTACACCGTGGATGTCATCGGTTCGATCCCGGTAGGACCCACCGATTACCCCGGTACCGCAAGGTGCCGGGGTTTTTGTTTACCCAGTTTTGTTTACCCGGTTTTTCTATACCCATTACCCGCCGCGAGGGTGCCCGGCGGGAAGCTCACGAAGATAATCCAGCCGGAACTGTGATTCCTTCGGGCATAAAACTGCACTCCACCTATATATAGCCTGCCCTAAGCGCGTATCCTTATATACATGACTGAAAACAAGAAGGCACAGATTGGTGTCACCGGCCTTGCTGTCATGGGCGCAAACCTCGCCCGCAACCTGGCACGTAACGGCTACACCGTGGCACTGCACAACCGTTCCGTAGAGAAGACCGACGCACTGCTGGCTGAGCACGGCGCAGACGGCGACTTCATCCGCACCGAGTCCCTGCAGGAACTCGTCGACTCCCTCGAGTCTCCCCGCCGCATCCTGATTATGGTCAAGGCGGGCGCACCCGTCGACGCAGTGATTGAGCAGCTTACCCCCATGCTCGATGAGGGCGACATCATCATCGACGGCGGTAACTCCCACTTCCCCGACACCATCCGTCGCGAGCACGCCCTGGCTGAAAAGGGCCTGCACTTCGTGGGCGTTGGCGTCTCCGGCGGCGAAGAGGGCGCTCTCTGGGGCCCCTCCATGATGCCCGGCGGCTCCGCAGAGTCCTACAAGCACCTGGGCCCGCTGCTCGAAAAGATCGCAGCGAAGGCACCGCAGGACGGCGCACCCTGCTGCGCATGGATCTCCACCGACGGTGCGGGTCACTTCGTGAAGATGGTCCACAACGGCATCGAGTACGCCGACATGCAGGTGATCGGCGAAGCTTACGACATTCTGCGCTCCATCGCAGGCATTGAGCCGGCACAGCAGGCAGAAATCTTCAAGACCTGGAACGAAGGCGACCTGAGCTCCTACCTGATCGAAATCACCGCTGAGGTGCTCGCACAGGTAGACGCAAAGACCGGCAAGCCCCTGGTCGACGTTATCGTTGACGCAGCGGGCCAGAAGGGTACCGGCCTGTGGACCGCTAAGGCTGGCCTGGACCTCGGTTCCCCCGTCTCCGCTATCGCAGAGTCCGTGTTCGCACGCGCCCTCTCCTCCTCCGAGCGTGAGCAGCGCGAGCAGGCACAGCGCGAACTGCCCGCCGGTCTGATTGCAACCACCGGCATCGGTGCAGGCGACCCCGAGTTCGTTGAGGACGTGCGCCGCGCACTCTTCGCATCCAAGCTCGTTGCGTACGCACAGGGCATGGACCTGCTCACCCGCGCAGGTAAGGAATACGGTTGGGACCTGAAGCTGGACACCATCGCATCGCTGTGGCGTGCAGGCTGCATTATCCGCGCCGAGCTGCTGGGCGACATCATGGCTGCCTACGCAGGCGAAGCACCCGCGAACATGCTGCTGGCACCCGCCTTCAAGAACCTCATGGAGGAGCTCGTTCCTTCCTGGCGTCGCGTGGTGGCTAAGGCAACCGCACTGGGCATCCCCGTGCCGGTGTTCGCTTCCGCACTGTCCTACTACGACGGCCTGCGCCGCGACCGCCTGCCCGCATCCCTGATTCAGGGTCAGCGTGACTTCTTCGGTGCACACACCTACGGTCGTATTGACGAAGAGGGCGCCTTCCACACCATGTGGAGCGGTGACCGTTCCGAGGTGAACGCAGCGGACATTCACGTTCACTAAGCTCCCGTAGCTGAATACGTCAAAGCCCGCCTTCGGCTGGATGAGAATCCGGTCGAAGGCGGGCTTTCGTTATGTCTTGTTCGTTATGTCTTGACGGGGCACCCCCGAGATGCCTCAGGGATATATCAGGGGCATCTTGAGGGGCATGGCAGGAGAGAAGACCTGCTGAGCCCGGTGAGAAACCGCCAGGTGCGCCTCTACCGCCTCAAAACGCTTGCCAAGCGCTAGATCCACATGGCGGGGTCAATGTACTCCACAGCGTCCACCAGCGGCTTCTTCTTCTCCGGGGTACGCGGGCGGTGCTTCGCCGGAATACCGGTAATAATCGAATCGGCAGGGTGATCGTTGACGACCACGGCGTTCGCACCAATAGCGCTATCGGCACCAATCTCCACCGGACCCAGCACCTTTGCACCGGCACCAATGGTCACACGGTCACCAATAGTGGGGTGACGCTTCACCTTCTCCAGGGAGCGACCGCCCAGGGTCACGCCGTGGTACAGCATCACGTCGTCACCAACCTCAGCGGTCTCACCAATGACAATGCCCATGCCGTGATCAATGAAGAAACGGCGGCCAATGGTCGCGCCGGGGTGAATCTCCACACCGGTCAGAAAACGAGCAAACTGCGAGAGAGTACGAGCCAGAGCCTTCGTCTCATCCTTCTGCCAGAGCTTATGGGTCAGACGGTGAACCCAAATGGCGTGCATGCCCGAATAGTTCAGCGCAATCTCGACAGCGCCGCGCGCAGCAGGATCGTGCTGGCGGACGTTCTCAATATCTTCACGCAGACGCGCAATAAAACTCATGGGTTCCCTTTCCCTCATCGGTCGTGCTCTGTGTATGCGACCTTTCCAAAGGTACCAACAACGGTGCTCATTCACCTATTCCCGAACTCTGTCGTCGTCATAGTGAGTGCTCTCTTTAACATCTCGGTCACAATTGCGTGCGGAACGTAATATTCGGGCTCGGGCGGGTCTCAGCGGGGGAGTATCGCGGGAAAACGCAAACGCTCCGCCCCGGCATGCAACCGGGACGGAGCGTCGAACACTGCGTACTGTTCTAGATGGCGGCCTCACGGGGAGGGGTGCCGAAGACTGGGGCCTATTAGCCGCGGATATCCTCGTAGAGAGCGGTAGAGATGTAACGCTCACCGAAGTCGGGAACGATAGCCACGATCAGCTTGTCCTTGTTCTCAGACTTCTTAGCCTCCTCCAGGGCAGCCCACACAGCCGCACCGGAAGAAATACCGCCCAGAATACCTTCCTGGGTAGCCAGCAGGCGGGAGGTGCGCATAGCGTCCTCAGCGCTGACCGGAGTTACCGAATCGTAGATGCCGCGGTCCAGGGTGTCGGGAACGAAGTTAGCGCCCAGGCCCTGAATCTTGTGGGGGCCAACGCGACCCTCGGAGAGCAGCGGGGAGTCCTTCGGCTCAACCGCAACAACCTTCACGTTCGGGTTCTGCTCCTTCAGGTACTTACCGGTACCGGAGATGGTGCCGCCGGTGCCAATACCCGCCACGAAAATGTCGACCTTACCGTCGGTTGCTTCCCAAATCTCGGGACCGGTGGTGTTGTAGTGAATGGCGGGGTTCGCCTCGTTGGAGAACTGGGACGCCAGGATAGCGTTCTCGGTGGTCGCAACGATTTCCTTAGCCTTCTCCACAGCGCCGCGCATACCCTCGGTACCGGGGGTCAGCACAATCTGAGCACCGTAAGCGCGCAGCAGCACGCGACGCTCAGCAGACATGGTCTCCGGCATGGTCAGGATGACGCGGTAACCGCGAGCAGCACCCACCATAGCCAGCGCAATACCGGTGTTACCGGAAGTGCCCTCAACAATGGTGCCGCCGGGCTTCAGCGCACCCGACTTCTCAGCAGCGTCAATGATGGCGCGGCCGATGCGGTCCTTAACCGAACCAGCGGGGTTGTAGAACTCAAGCTTGACCGCTACGTTACCGGGAAGACCTTCGTCCAGTCGGTTCAGCTTAACCAGGGGGGTCTGGCCGGTTGCTTCAACAATGCTGTTGAGAATCTTTGCCATGGGGTGCTCCTTCATGAGCTTGGGGGAGGCCAGCCGCGATGGGGTCTCCGCAATGAATAATCGGTTACGTGGCAACTCTACTACTCACCGGCAGTAGGTTTAAACCTGCGGTCACAGTTCGTAATAATGCCAGAGAAAAACCTCAAGGAACGAGGTTCAGAAAGAGGGTACAGAAAAGCGCCGCACAAACCCTTTCTCGACAAAGGACGATGAATGTGCGGCGCTCTCTAGAAACATTATGTAGCCCAAAAGACAACCTCTGTATATAAGAGTAGTGGTGAACTCCGTTCACCGCAAGCTGGAGCCACAAATTTTATTGCCATCAATGGAAAAAACAGTAAAAACCGCATCCTGAGACGGCACAACGCTAAAAGCGGGGGAGAGAACCAGCCTCAGAGGACTAGTTGATGTCCATGTGAAGGTCCCACTTGTTGTTCAGGTAGCGGCCAACAGCCTCACCGAACATCTTTACGTGACGCTTATCAGCCGCCACGGTCTGCTCCTTGCCGTCCTTGAACAGCTTCTCACCCAGATCCACGTTCAGAGTCACGGTCCAGTTGTACGCACCCTGCGCCAGAACCGGCTGCTTGGTGCCAATAGTCAAAGTAGCGGTCGGGTTCACGTACCAGGTCTTCTTCTCGTCAATACCTGCCTTAGTGGAGTCCGCGTACTTCTTCATCGCCGCCAGGGTCTCCTGATCGGTGCTGACCTCGTTCATGTAGTGCATATCGCCGGTACGCAGCAGGTACTCAAACGCCGCACCGAAGTACGCCAGAGCCGCCGCAAAGCCAGCCACCGAATTCTGGTGCATAGCCTCCGGAACGATCGGGGAGGGAACATTCTGCGGCGGGTGCTCAGCGTTACCCGGCTGATACTCGCCGTGCTCCTCCATCTTCTCCAGCTTCGCTACGCCACTGTAATCCTTATTGTCGTTAGGCAGCGGAGAGTTTGCGGCGGTAGCCGAAGCCGACGCAGAAGCGGACGGGGAAGCAGACGCCGAAGCCGACGCAGAAGCGCTCGGCGACGCGGTAGCAGACCCAGAAGCAGCAGAAGCGCTCTCAGAGCCAGAAGCGGAAGCAGACGCCTCAGAAGTAGCCTTAGAGCCACAAGCCGCCAGCAAAGCCATAGAGCTGACGCCCAGCACACCCAGCGCCGCGCGGCGGGTCAGGTTCTCGGACATAGTGATACCTTTCAGTCAGTCGGTGATTGCAACCAGTTTAGCCGCAAACCCAACAGGATACAGAGTTGAGTGGACGAAGCGTGAGAAGCGCCTCGCAGATAAAAGCGTTATGACGAACTATGACGCCGCGGAAGTGGCGGAAGCCTCAGCAGAAGCGGCGGCAGAAGCGGGCGTAGAAGCCGAACCGGATGCCGCCGCGCTCGCGGAGGGAGCACCGCCCTGAACAGTAGCACCGTACGCCACGCTCAGCTCCCACATCTTAGAATCAGCGTGGTAGCGGCCGCGGAAATCGCACTCCTGAACCGTCACCTGAGAAGCAGGACCCGCCGCAGTAGCCGAAGCAGTGGGGGACGCCGCATCAGACACCAGCGCATCCTCGGACGGCTCAGTAGGCTCAGCAGAAGCACTCGCGGAGGCGACCACCGGCTGGATCTTGCCCTCAGCCACCGCCTCCGTACCGAAGTCCAGAGTGTACTTACCCTTAAACAGCAGATTGCCATCACTCATAATGGACGGCTGCGCACTCGAAAGCACATAGGAAGCCGACGGATTCACATACCAGGAACCCTTCTCCACACCCGCAAGAATAGAAGCCGACAGGGCATCCACCTCAGAGCGAGTCTTCGACGACAGCTGAATGCCGGTTGAGAACGCATCCGTGCTACCGGTCTTCACCAGATAATCCATAGCCGCCGCAAAATACGCAATCGCCTCATGGAAACCCGTCACCGTATTCGCCGACAGAGCATCAGTCACCTTCGGCTTCGGAGCATTACGCGGCGGATGATCCACCGTACCCTGCTCATAATTCACCGCACCCTCATAGTGGGTGTACTCCACCAGACCCGAATAGTTCTGACCATCATCGCTGTACCCGTTCGGGTTAGCGCTCGACTTCGAACCATTCAGGCTACCGCCCTGAGAACCCGACTGCTGGCTAGATCCACCCGAACCGCAAGCGCTCAACAGCGCCGCAGAACCGGCAACAGCAGATGCGCCCAAGCCCAAACGCAGCAGGGAGCGGCGAGAGAAAGACGACTGAGAAAAAGAAGACATAAGAGAAAAAACCTTGAATCCAGGAAAGCTCGTTACTACCAGAGTAAAACAGATCATGCCCTAACCCGAGTGCGAGTTAGGGCATGATGCCTCATCCATCTGAGGGCTTAAAGGTTGTCACCATTAGAATTGCCGCCATTACCGGAGTTGCCGGAATTGCCAGCATTACCGCCATTAGCGCCACCATTCTTCGGCTGAGCCGAAGCCTGAACCTCGTACTCATCCTGAATGGTCAAAGTCCAGTCATTATCGTGGCGCACACCGGTAATCACCAGGCCACGCTCAGTGCGGCGCACCTTCTCGGACATCTCCGCGGGAGCACCGTCAATCACCACGGTCGGACCCAAATCAATCACCAAATCAAAAGTCCACTGCACACTCTTCTTCACCAGAGCAGGAACAGCAGTGAACGCAGACATGGTCACCTTCGGCGACACATACCAGTCACGATTCTGCGAGCTCTCATTCGACTCATCCATAAACGACGAGAACGACGCAACGAACTTCTCATCAGCCTTCGACTCACGCAGCGGAGCCGCGTCACCGGTCAGCACCAGGTAATTAATCGCCGCATACACGAACGCAATCGAATCGTACAGACCCTGCACCGAGTTCTCCGAGGCGCTCGCCGGGCGCTTGGGGAACGGCACGTTCTGCGCGGGCGCAGACTCGGTCGCCGGAACGAAATTACCCTTCTTCTCATAGTTGTCGAAGGTAACCTCGCCGCTAAAATCGGTGCGCGCAGACGCCGACGGGGACATCTGAGGGGTATCCGCATCAACAGTCTCATTGCTAGAAGAACCACCGCCGCACGCAACCAGCAGGGCGCTCAAAGACACGCCCGCAACGCCCGCACCCGCGTAACGCAGAGCAGAACGGCGGCTGATACCGTTAGTGGAACTGGGAAGCCCGGAGGTCATGGGGAAAAGCGCCACGGAATACCTTTCGAGTGAGAATCTCAGGTGAGAGACGAGTGAGAGAACGCCTCGACGAGCGGATATCACACGCGGACATCCCTCTAGAGACAGTCCTAAGTATAACGCGCCCCCGCCTTCACACCCGTGCGTACCAGCGCTCAAACGAGCGTGATATGCCGCCCATCAGCGAACTTACCGCAGTCTTACTGTAACCAGCGGGAGCATCGCGCCGAATGGGGCATAGCGGGTATAGCGAAGGAGGGGACGCGTTAATCGTCTATAGAGATCGTCTATAGGGGAGGGGCTACTGGGCGCCCCCGGCGGGAGCAACATCTCCACCAGCGGCACCGGGCTCAGCGGCACCGGGTGCTACGGTCGGCTGAGCCGTCGCAGCGCCAGGCTGAGTCGCCACGGGCTGCGCGGGAGCGGTAGCCGCAGGCGCCTGGGTAGCGGCAGGCTGAGGAGCCTGAGCCGCGCCACCCTGACCAGCAGAACCCTGATCGGCACCACCATTCTGAGAACCAGTGTACTGACGGGAACCGCCCTGACCTGCACCATTCTGGGCGGTAGGAGCCTGCGCACCACCGTTCTGTGCGGCACCATTCTGAGCAGTGCCCTGAGGCGCGCCGTTACCCGAAGTATTCGCGCCGGCGTTCGCACCAGCATTAGCCGCCACAGTGCTGTCATCAGTCACCGTCGGGGTATAGGTCGAGGAAGGATGCGCGCGCGGAGTCTGAGTCGGCTTCGGAGCCAACGCGGGATCGTACTGCTGAGGCGAAATCACGACCCAGCGCTTCGCTTCCTCATCGTACTCAGCGTACAGAGCCTTAATCTCCGGGGCCTCAGTGTCCTCCAGAGGCTTGGTCGTATTGGTTGCCTTCTCAACCCGCATGCCGTGTGCCTGAGTCACGGTGCACGCCCACGAATACTTCGTGCCGCGGGTCGTCGGCTGCTTATCGGTCAGACGGAACGTCCACTCGCCGCCCACCAGCCAATTCGTACCGGGAGCATAGAACGCACGCAACTTCTCCAGCGCCGCACGGTCGGTAGAGTTCTGCGCCTGAACCACCTGCAGAGCAGGACCGGGGTCACCAGTCATACGGGCATAGTTCACCGCCGCCGCAAAATACGCGAAGGTGGCGCGCAGACCGCGGGCGTTCTTCTCGTACATGGTCTCATCCTCAATGGGGATGGGCACGGCACTAGCCTTAGAATCAACGCTTGCCGGGCCGGCAGTCGGCTCAATCGTGTACACCTGACCGGTTTCCGGGTCGGTGCTGCTCATCGGGGCCGCACCGTTGCCCGCAATGTACTTAGTCCACTTCAGCTCGCCCGACAGGTTGTCGTAGGCGCCCGCAATCGAAGCGGAAGCAGTGGGGGAGGCGGTCGCCTCCGCAGTCTTTTTGGAACCGCAAGCGGCAAACATCGCACCCAGGGCGGCGGTGCCCGTAAGCGCAATAAAGTGGCGGCGGCTGTGAATCATAGTGATCCCCTTGAATGTGCTGTGATGCGGAAGTATCGGTGATAAGTGAAGAGCTCACGCTCCAATTCTCAGCCTAACATCACGCCCCTACAGGAGGGCGCGAAACAGTCACCCGCAGGGCGGGTAGACGCGTATTGAGGCGAAAATGGGCGGACCTCATCTAGCCCCTAGCCTATAGATTTCACGCGTGGCACACAAATAAAAGCCCTCATCCGTGCCTCATATCACCCAATATGACGGGTTCTTTGAGGCACGGATACAAAGAAGCTTTAGGCTGAGCCTCGAATATAACGAGCCGCCTTAGAAGAAGTGCTCTCATTCGGGGTCGGGTGCGCACTCGGAATATTCGCGGACGGTTCAGCGGTAGCCGCAGGGGTAGCGGTAGTACTCGGGGAAGAGTTCGGATCCTCCAGCATCTGCCAGCCCTCTTCACCAAAGTAGACGTACGCATCCGCCTTCTGATTGCTGCCGTAGATACCGGTGAGCTGCTCACGCTGACGGGTCTCATGGTTGAACAGGAACGCGTTCTCGTCAACCTTCAGGGTCGCCTTCCAGCAGTAGACGTCCTGCTCGGTAGCGGGCACCGGCTGAGGGGAACTCAGGTTAATGCACATGGGGTGGTTGTTCTTAGAGACCAGCCAGCCAATGTTGTAGCGGTAGATATCGCGGTACATCTGCGCCATTTGACTAAAGTGCTCCTGGCCGGGCAGATCCATGAAGGGGTTGGTGTCACCGGTGAGGAGCATGTAGTTCTGTGCCGCACCCCAGTACTGCAGGAAGGCGTGCAGGCCCTCGACGGTGCGCTCTTTAGCTTCCGGGGGCATGGTGGGGCGGGGGACATTGACGGCTCGATGGCTCAGGGTGCCGTTTGAGAAATTTCCGGAACGCTCAAAGAACTGATCCGGCAAAAGAGCCGGTCCGCGACCATCCAGAGCCGATGCGGGCAGAGGCTCGGCATACGTAATACTGCGCGTGGTGGTCGCAGATTTGGTCTGGGGGCTCTGAGGAGCAGCCTTAGTAGGGGAAGGGTTAGCGAGTGGTTGAGGGCGAGAAACTGCGCTGGGGCTGCAAGCGCTTGCGAGTGCACTCAATGCTGCTCCGGAAGAAAGAGCAAGAAGATGGCGACGTGACAGCGAACCGAACATACGCAACCTTTCGCAAGAGTAAAGACGGGCAGGCAGTAATGGGTAGCTCGGATGCAGTGAACCTCAACGGCAGTTGATTGCAGTTGTGTGAGGGGTCGGTGAGCGTTCCCGAGGGGTGTGGCATACCGCAGTGAGTACGGATGCGATAGAAAGGGCAGGTCAGAAGCCGCCTGAAGGAATCGGTGTGGGTTATGACCTGCCTGGTTGTCGTGCTCAATGATTCTAAGCGTACTTTCAGATTCAAAATAACCATATCTGCGCTTAAAGGTAAAAAGTTATCAAATCTTAATATTTGCCCGCTTTATGCAGGTTATAAAACGTACCAATGTGTTCCGGATAACCGCATTGAAATGTGCTGATTTCCTGCGGAAAATCAAGGATTTTCCAACCTGTTCTTCTTGTGAGTAAATCATAAATTGGAGTTGTTGCACCCAGTGTGCAAGTAGTATCTCAACCTCTTCAGGTTGTCCAAACACCTATCAAAAAAACCTCAATATGAGCCCCCAAACAACCCGTAGCCGTAACGCGCCCACCGCAACGCCCACACATGGCATGAAGCAGGTGCACCCTATGGGACAATAGCGCTGTGACTACCACCGACTATGCGCAGCTCAAAGCAGCTCGCGAACTGCTCACTCGAATCCCCCTCCCGCTCGACGTAGAAGCCGGCGAAACCCCCGGCACCCCCTATACCGTCACCCACGACGGCACCGCCGAGCACGGTACCGCCTCCGCGCGCACCCTGCTCGCCGCTATGGCACGCCAACTCGACGATTACATCCTGCCCCGCAGCGCCAGCGTCGACAACCCCCTCACCATCGTGGTCGGAGGCTCCACCGGCGCCGGCAAATCCACCCTCGTCAACACCCTGCTCGGCGAACCGCTCACCCAGTCCGGTGCGATTCGACCCACCACCCGCCATCCCGTACTCCTGCACCGCGCAGAAGACGAAGCGGCGCTGTCGCCAGAACGCTTCCTGCCCACCCTGCCGCGCACCCGTACCTCCGGAATGAACGCCGGATCGCAGGCACTACCCGGCCTCGACCCGAAGATTGCGCGCGCCCTCATTCCTATTACTACCTCGGCGCTACCGCAGGGCATCGCGCTCATTGACGCGCCCGATATCGACTCCGTCTCTGAGGAAAACCGCACCCTCGCCAAGGAGCTGCTCTCCGCCGCAGACCTGTGGCTCTTCGTCACCACCGCCAACCGCTACGCCGACGCCGTGCCCTGGGAACTGCTCCACGAAGCAGCCGCACGCTCCATCGCCATCGCCGTGGTACTCAACCGCGTGCCCGAAGGCGACGAAGAAGCCATCGAAAACGACCTGCGACGCATGCTCGACGAGGCCGGAATCCATGCCGTGCTGATTCACACCGTCACCGAACAGCCGCGCGACGAAAGCGGCATGCTCGCCCCCGTCAGCCTCGCCCCGCTGACCCTGTGGATCCGTGAACTCGGCGCCGACGCACCCGCCCGCGCCGCCATCGCCCGGCAGACTCTCGCCGGTGCCGTCGAAACCCTCGCCGGTAACCTGCAGGTGCTCGCCGCGGAACAGGCACGCCAGCAGGCGGCACACCAGTCGCTTGCCACTATCGCCGCCGAAGAATACGAGGACGCGCTGACCACCATCGACGGCGCCCTCTCCGACGGCTCCCTGCTGCGCGGCGAAGTGCTCTCGCGCTGGCACGACTTCGTGGGAACCGGCGACTTCTTCCGCTCCCTCGACAGCACCATCGGTCGCCTGCGCGACCGCGTCGGCTCCGCACTGCGCGGCCAGCCCGCCGCCGCCCAGAAGGTAGAAGACGCCCTTGAAAGCGGTATCCACGCCGTCGTGCTGGATGCGGCCGCCCGCGCCTCCGAAAACACCCGCACCCGCTGGCGTGCCAGCCGCGCCGGACGCTCCCTGCTGGCGCGCCTTGATGCGCCGCAGGCTGTTTCTGTTGCGCCGCAGACTGCCTCCGTCGCGCTCGAACAGAACGCAGGCGCAAGCGGTGAGGCGAAGGGCAACGAAGCGAAGGGCGAAGTGCAGTCCGCCGAGGACATCTTCTCCGCAGCCGTTGCCGAACAGATTCGCCTCTGGCAGGGCTCCGTCCTCGAAATGATCCGCGAAGAAGGCGCCGACAAGCGCAAACGCGCCCGATTTCTCTCCCTGGGTGTGAACGCCACCGCCGTGATGCTCATGGTCGCCGCGTTCAGCCTCACCGGCGGCATCACCGGTATTGAGGCGGGTATCGCCGGCGGTAGCGGCGTGGTCGGCACCAAGCTGCTCGAGTCCATCTTCGGTGAAGACGCGGTGCGCCGCATGGCAACCCGCGCCCGCACCGACCTGCTCGAACGCATGTCGGGGCTGCTCACCGAGCACGCTCAGCCCTTCACCGCCGTACTGGAAGAAACCGACCCGCAGGCTGACGCCGCGGACATTCACCGCGCCGCCGAGCAGGTGCAGAACATCGCCGCAGAAATGAGCGCGCAGAGTCAAACCACACAGCGTCAAACCACACAGCGCCAAGCCGCAGCCCACACTAACGGCACGGTTGCCCGCTAAACCACTCCGGACAGGCACCCCGCACCACAGACGAAGAAATAACGCACTATGACTACCCCCGAGAATAAACTCGAGAACACCGAGCGCAATACTAATGGGCGCAACACCGAGCGAGGCGCCAACCCCGCCGTGGCGACCTCGCCCTTCGCGCGCTCCGTCGCATCCCTGAAGGACGCCATCAGCTACGGCGAAGGACGAGTCCCCGAAACCGTGCTGCTCGACGCCGCCGAAACCCTCGAACGCCTCAGCCAGCGCCGTGAACTCTCCACCGAACACACCGTCATCGGCTTCTTCGGCGCGACCGGTAGCGGCAAATCCACGCTATTCAACGCCATCGCCGGGCAGAACATTGCCCTCTCCGCGCCCACACGCCCGACCACCTCCACCGTGCAGGCGGCAATCTGGGAAGCCGAAGGCAGCGAAGAGCTACTTGACTGGCTCGGCATTGACAAGCGCGTTTACCCGCAAACCCGGGCGCTCGCCGCCGAAGGAGAAGCAACCGATGGTAACGGGGCTGGCGGGGGAGTAGCGGCACCCAACGCCGTGACCGAACCCGCACCCGGACTCTTCAACCGCATCCGCCGAGCCGTCGGCGGACGCGGCGAAATGCGCACCCGAACCGGCGGTCTGATCCTGCTGGACATGCCCGACTTCGACTCGGTCACCACCACCAACCGCGACCTCGCCGCCCGCATGATGCGCTACGTAGACGTGCTCGTCTGGGTCGTCGACCCCCAAAAGTACGCCGACGCCGTCATCCACCGCGACTTCATGGTGCCGCTCGCCGCTTCCGGCGCGCAGGCGCTCTGCGTGCTCAACCAGGCGGATAAGCTCGCACCCGCCGAGGTGCCCGCCGTGCTCGCCTCCCTCACCCGCCTGCTCCAGGCTGAGGGCACCGAGGCGCACCTGCTCGCCCCGCCCCTCGCCGTGTCCGCACGAACTGGCGAAGGAGTCGACGCGCTCCGCGACATGCTCGCGCAGGTAGCCGCCGCCAAGAACCTGTCCCTGCAACGAACCGACGCCCAGCTGCACGCCACCGCCTCCCAGCTACGCACCTACGCCGGGGGAGAGGGCGCCGTGCTCGCCGGAGCCTACGCCCTCGAAGCGGAACAGAAGCTCGTGAAGGCATGCTACGCCTCCAGCCATGCCGAGCAGGTTCTGGAGGCGGCAACCGCCTCCTACCGCCGTGCGGCGGGACAGCGCACCGGCTGGATCCTCACCCGCTGGATGAGCCGCCTGAAGGCCGACCCCCTGCGCCGCCTGCACCTGGGACAGCAGGACGAAACGAAGAGCACCTCTAAGGCTGAGAAGTCCGCGGGAATGCTCGGCTCCGATAGCGAGAATGCACCCGAGCTGGTGGCATCTTCCCTGCCTCCGCTGAGCGCCGCACAGAAGGCGGGTATGGCAAACGCCGTGCGCCAGTACAGCAAACAGATGGCGAACCGCATCGACGAACCCTGGAAACGCAGTATGAAAGAAGCCGCGCTCTCCCGCGAGGCGGAGCTACCCGACCTGCTCGAACGCGATATGGTGCGCATCGACTACGGTCTGGGCCGCACCCGCGCCCCCTGGGTCATCTTCAACGCCCTACAGTGGATTGCGCTACTCAGCGCCCTGGTGGGTGTCGCCTGGCTGACCCTCATCTCCGGCATGGCGTACCTGCAGATTCAACTGCCGCCCGCCCCGACACCCGAAGGCTCCCCGGTGCCCCTGCCGACCCTGCTTCTGCTGCTGGGTATCCTGCTTGGTATTGCCTCGGCGGGTGTGGGCAGGCTGCTTACCGCCATGGGCTCACGCTACTACGCACGTAAGCTGCGGGGTCGCCTGCAGACCGGCGTGGAGAAGGCAGTGCAGTCCTGCGTGGTCGCCCCGGTACAGCAGGAAGCAAAGCGCCTCAACGCCTACCGCAAGGCGCTGGACATTTAGCGGCGTATCATCCGAGAAGCCGCATCAGGACAAGCTGCATCAAACTAAGAGCGCACAAAAGAATCCCTCCCCACCTCAATCGAGGTGGGGAGGGATTCTTCCATTAAATCTATACGCTACTGAAGCTTAGTCCTCTTCAGTACTCTCACCGCAGGGAGCCTGCTGAGACGCCGCAAGCTCACGCAGACCGTCCGTAATCGCCTGGGCAGCCTTAACGACCAGCTCGGGGTAGTTGCGGTTCGGCTGGCGGGTCATGCGGTCAATCGGGCCTGAGATAGACACCGCCGCAATCACCTTGCCGCCGGGCGCACGCACCGGAGCAGAAACCGAGGCGGTACCGCGCTCGCGCTCACCCACGGACTGCGCCCAACCGATGCGGCGCACAGCCGCGAGCATGGCGGCGCTGAAGTGCGCATCGCGCAGGCCTTCAACAATACGGTTCTGGTCTTCCCAAGCCAGCAGAACCTGGGCGGCGGAACCAGCCTGCATGGACAGCTGGGTACCGACCGGGATGGATTCGTGCATGCCGGAGGGGCGTGCCGCGGTTGCCGCGCATACACGCCAGTCGCCCTGGCGGCGGTACAGCTGGGTGGACTCGTCAGCTTCGAGGCTGAGCTTCTGCAGAATCGGGTCTGCCACGGTGATGAGCTCATCGGAAATGGTGGCGGACGCGAGTTCGGTCAGGCGGGGTCCGAGCATGAAGCGTCCCTGCACGTCGCGGGCTACGAGACGGTGGTGAGCCAGCGCCACGGCGAGGCGGTGTGCGGTGGGGCGTGCCAGACCGGTTGCCTTGACGAGGTCGCCCAGGGATACGGGGCCTGCCTCGAGGCAGTCAAGAATGAGGGTTGCCTTGTCGAGCACGCCAACGCCGGAGGAGCCGTGGGAGTGTACCTCTACCATCTGCTCGTCGGGGGCCATGTGTTCGGGCGGCTTGACGGGATCAACGATCGGTGCGTTGTGGTGTGTGGATGCGTTGGGGTGACGCATTCCGTGTGCGTTAAAACGTGAGGCGGAAGGAGTCATTCTTATATTCTATCTCAGAATATGAAAGATACCCCGGACTTCATGGACTCTTTGGGGTGCAGAGCTGAAGATGGAATCACCCCCTACGGGATAAATTATGAACTTTTCATAATAAGTGTTTGTGTGGGTTTATGGGTGAAAATATGCGAAAAGACGCAGAAAAATGCGAATAATCCCGCAAAATTACCCTGGAGTCATAGAGTAAACCCACATAAAAACACTTGCTAGTTCGGGGTGTTTCTGAGTCGTCTCACAGGCTAAGAATCCGTGAAAAAATATGCGACACGCCGCAGGGAAATACCGATTTGAGGGTCCCATCGGGTACATAATCCGCCCCTCAACTCCGCAAACTTGCGGCACGCACCACACCGAACGCATCCACCGTAGGAACGCATCAAGCAGGAGAAAGCATGACTAGCGAACAGAACGCAACCACCGCGGGCACCCGTCCGCGCACCCTGGCAGAAAAAGTCTGGGACGCACACGTCGTCGTCCCCGGTGAAAACGGCAAGCCCGACCTGCTCTACATCGACCTGCAGCTACTGCACGAAGTGACCTCCCCCCAGGCATTTGAAGGCCTGCGCATCGAGAACCGCCCCCTGCGCCGCCTCGACCTGACCATCGCCACCGAGGATCACAACACCCCCACCGACAACATCTTCGGCACCATCGCCGACCTGACCAGCCGCACCCAGATCGAGACCCTGCGCCGCAACGCCAAGGAATTCGGCGTGCGCATCCACTCCCTCGGTGACGAGGAACAGGGCATCGTGCACGTGGTCGGCCCGCAGCTGGGTCTGACCATGCCCGGCATGACCATCGTCTGCGGCGACTCCCACACCTCCACCCACGGTGCGTTCGGCGCTCTCGCGTTCGGTATCGGCACCTCCGAGGTGGAGCACGTCATGGCGACCCAGACCCTGCCGCTGGCACGCTTCAAGACCATGGCAATCAACGTTGAAGGCACCCTCAAGCCCGGCGTGACCGCTAAGGACATCATCCTCGCCGTCATCGCGCAGATTGGCACCGGTGGCGGTCAGGGCTACGTGCTCGAGTATCGCGGCTCCGCAATCCGCTCCCTCTCCATGGAGGGCCGCATGACCATGTGCAACATGTCCATTGAGGCGGGCGCACGCGCCGGCATGGTTGCTCCCGACGAGACCACTTTCGAGTACATCAAGGGCCGCCAGCACGCACCCAAGGGCGAAGAGTGGGACAAGGCAGTCGAGTACTGGAAGAGCCTGCCCACCGACGAAGGCGCCGTCTTCGACAAGGAGATCTTCATCAACGCTGACGAGCTCGAGCCCTTCGTCACCTGGGGCACTAACCCCGGTCAGGGTATTCCGCTGAGCCACGCCGTTCCCTCCCCGGACGATTTCGAGGATGAGAACGACAAGGTCGCGGCAGAGCGCGCCCTCGAATACATGGGCCTGGAGGCGGGCACCCCCATGAAGGAAATCCCCGTGGACGTCGTCTTCCTGGGCTCCTGCACCAACTCCCGCATCGAGGACCTGCGCGCCGCAGCAGACATCGTGCGCGGCCGCACCATCGCCGAGAACGTACGCATGATGGTCGTGCCCGGCTCCCAGAAGGTCCGCGCACAGGCAGAAGCAGAAGGCCTGGACAAGGTCTTCAAGGACTTCGGTGCTGACTGGCGCTTCGCCGGATGCTCCATGTGCCTGGGTATGAACCCCGACCAGCTGGCACCCGGTGAGCGTTGCGCCTCCACCTCGAACCGTAACTTTGAGGGTCGCCAGGGTAAGGGTGGCCGCACCCACCTGGTCTCCCCGGTGGTTGCTGCCGCAACCGCTGTGCGTGGTACCCTGTCCGCCCCGTCCGACGTCGTGGCCTAGCACGCCGCTGTAGCTAAGGAGCCATTATGGAACCCATTATCAAGCACACCGGCATTGGCGTGCCGCTGCGTTCTTCGAATGTTGACACCGACCAGATCATTCCCGCGGTCTACCTCAAGCGAGTGACCAAGACCGGCTTTGATGATGCCCTCTTCGCCAACTGGCGTAAGGATCCCGAGTTCATCCTGAACCAGGAGCCCTACAAGCACGGTAGCGTGCTGGTTGCGGGCCCGGACTTCGGTACCGGTTCTTCCCGTGAGCACGCGGTGTGGGCGCTGCGCGACTACGGTTTCAAGGTCGTTATCTCCGCTCGTTTTGCTGATATTTTCCGCGGCAACTCGGGTAAGCAGGGCCTGGTCACCGCGCAGGTCGCACAGGACGACATTGAGCTGATTTGGAAGGCGCTGGAGCACGAGCCCGGCACCGAAATCACCGTTGACCTGGAGTCCAAGACCGTGACCGTGGGTGCGCTGGTTGTTCCCTTCGAGATTGACGACTACGTGCGCTGGCGCCTCATGGAGGGCCTGGACGACATCGGTCTGACCCTGCAGAACCTCGAGGCTATTGAGGCGTACGAGGCGAAGCGCCCCTCCTGGATGCCCCGCACTCAGGAACTCTAAGCCGTAGATCTATGAAGCTCGGGGCGGTGACTATATGAGTCGCTGCCCCGAGCTTTTCTGCATCCTGAGCTTTTCTGTACCTAAAACCTTGGCACGCATATAAAATACGCCTCCCCGGAGCATCAGCTTCCGGGGAGGCGCATTTATTGACGACCTAGAGCTTAGGCACCCTCAGTGATGGGGGTGTTCAGGGTTGCGTTCTCGGTGCAGCTATACAGCGTTGCAGAACCGGGGGAGCGCACGCCCGCGGTCGGGTTTGCGTTCTGTGCGGTGGCAAGAGCGAAGTCAGAAACCACCTCGTGGTTAATGTAGCTGCCGCCTGCGCCGCCGCCGCTGCTCAGGGCGCTGAGCGAGTAGATGTTGCCTTCGTCTTCGAACTGCACCTGACGGCCGAAAACGCCTTCGTAGTATGAGCCAACGGTCCAGATGTTCAAGCCTGCGCCACCGCCGCCGTAGCCGGCGCCACCACCGGATGCTACGGAAGAGAGGGAGAGCTTGCCGTGGGTTCGGGAAAGCAGCGCGCCGGAGCCACCCTTACCGCGGTAAGAGCCGGTTGCGTTCGCACCGCCGGTGCCCTTCTCTCCTTCACGCACGGAGTCGCCCTCGTAAAGGTAGTAGCGCGGGAAGCTGTACGATTCGAACCAGGAGGTAGACATGGGCTGGAGCTTCAGCTCGTTATTCTCGTCGAGAACGCCGACCAGCGCCTCACCGAGGGTACCCGCCACTCCGGAGCGGCCAGCGGTACCGCCGGTGACCATGAAGCGCATGTCCAGGGTCTTATCGTCCTCCTCAAGAGGCTTGAACTCCTGGTAGGGGCTTGCCATGAGCATGCCACCCTGACCGGTGTTGTCGGTGCCCAGGTCGCCGCCTGCGCTACCGCCTGCGGTGGTGGATGCGTCACGGCCGTCCAGTGCCACGCGCAGTGCCGGGTTTAGCTGGTCCTTGGGCTGCGCGTCAAAGATGCGCTGGTGGGTGGTGAGGGTGCCTAGCTGTGCGCCGCCGCCGCCAGCGCCTGCAACGGCTACGACGGTGACTGCGCCGTCGCGGACGAGCTCGACCGCGGAGGAGCCGCCGCCGGACGCGCCGTACACGTAGCCGCTATCGGTGTCCACTACCTGCGCTGCGCCGGTTGCGGTGCTGGAGCCGGTGGAGTCGCCGCCTGCTGCGTAGCCTTCGCCACCGAGTGCGGGCTGTGCGCCGGCTGCGGAGCCGACGCCGCCGTTACCCGCCCAGACGCGCAGGATGTCGCCGGACTTGACCGCAAGAACGCCGCTGAGCTGTGCACCGGCACCGCCGCCAGACAGGGCCGCGTTCGTGACATCGGTCAGGTATTGGGGAGTGAAGGAGGTTGCGGCACCGCCGGCACCTCCCACGAGGTCGAATCGTACTCGTCCAACGCCTTCAGGGACGAGCCATTCGGTGTATGCGCCTGCCTTGTCGTCGTAGCCGGTTACAGTCGGCTTGAGGGTGAGGGCGGGGGAGCAGGTGGGCTCGCCGCTTGCCGCCCATGCGGGGATGGTTGCGCTGGCGAGGATAACGGGGGCGCTCCATGCCGCGCCCTGTACGAGGCGACGGCGCGAAATGCGTGATGCAGTGTTGTGATGTGTCATATTTGGGGTCCTCCGGTAATTCGCGGATGCAGCCGCGAAGTAACCTGTGGTTGGTTGCGATGCGCCGTGGTTTTCGGTTGACTTTCGAATATTTACGGTAATGTTGAAGTGAATTTTTGAAGTTGAAGTGAATCAGGAAGCCGAACCGTTTTAGTTGGGCGTCATCGCAAGGTTGTATGCAGTGTTTGCACGCCCGTTCCCTGCCGTGAGGCTCCGTACTGCGTGGAGCAACGGCAACGCCGGCGCCGATGCCGCAGTTGAGAGCTGGTTGGCTTCTCCTTGAGAGTGGAGGCGCCGTTCAGTGGGCACGAGTGTGCACGTTATTGTAGGGGTGAGGTTGCTCTCAAGTTCAAATTCGTGCGCCAAAAAGACGAAACTAACGTCAAATTTCGGTGAAGAACTAGAAAATGTTTGCATTAGTGTGAATATTTGTGTATCTTTTTGTTTTTTCCGGCTCTGAATCTGAGGGTTCAGACCGGTTTTTCACATACGCATCAGATCAAAATCCTAGTCGCGAGTTCCAAAGGTTCTTCAGTGTTTGGAGCACCTTTACGCAGGGCTTAGAATAATGATGAATATATGCGCCCGTTTCGCCCTGCTACCGGCAGGGGCGCGGCACGACAGAACGCGGCGTATCGGCACACTGTTAAAGTTCGGCGTAAACCAGCCGACTCCACAAAGGATTTTTAATGACTGAGAACATCAGCAAGCTTCGCATTGAAGGTGGCACTCCGCTCGTTGGTGAGGTTCACGTTCGAGGCGCCAAGAACCTGGTGCCCAAGGCTATGGTCGCAGCACTGCACGGTTCGACTCCCTCGACCCTGCGTAACGTTCCCGACCTGAGCGATGTTGAAATCGTTACCACCCTCGTGGAGCTGCACGGTGCGAAGGTTGACTACGACCGTGAAGCCGGTGTTCTCACCCTCAACCCCGCGCAGGATGCAACCACCGCTGCAAAGAACGCAGAGGAGATTCAGCTCTTCGGTGGTAACTCTCGCATCCCGATTCTGATGGTGGGCCCGCTGCTGCACACTCTCGGTACCGCGCGCATCCCCAACCTGGGTGGCTGCAAGATCGGTGACCGACCCATTGACTACCACATGTCTGCACTGCGCAAGTTCGGTGCGGTCGTTGAGAAGGACGACGAAACCGGCACCACCCTGATCGTTCCCGAAGAGGGCCTGAAGGGTGCAGAGATTGTGCTGAACTACCCCTCCGTGGGTGCTACCGAGCAGGTTCTGCTCACCGGTGTGCGCGCTAAGGGTAAGACCATCCTGCGTAACGCTGCGATTGAGCCCGAGATTATTGACCTCATCGCCGTACTGCAGAAGATGGGCGCGATTATCTTCATCAACGAAGATCGCACCATCGTCATTGAGGGCGTGGATGAGCTGACCGGCTACGATCACGCGTCCCTGCCCGACCGTAACGAGTCCGCTTCCTGGGCTTCTGCGGCTCTGGCTACCGGCGGCGACATTTTCGTTCGCGGTGCAGCTCAGAAGGATATGACTGCGTTCCTGAACCAGTTCCGCAAGATGGGCGGCCTGTACGAGGTGACCGCCGAGGGTATTCGCTTCACCCACCCGGCTCAGCGCACCCCCGGTGCAGAGCTGAAGCCCATCGTCTTTGAGACCAACGTGCACCCCGGCTTCATGACCGACTGGCAGCAGCCCCTCGTGGTGGCGCTGACCCAGGCTAAGGGCGCGTCCATCGTGCACGAGACCGTGTACGAGGAGCGTTTCGGCTTCACCAACGCCCTGAAGCAGATGGGCGCAGATATCGTTGTTATGCGCGATTGCGTGGGCGGCGCACCCTGCCGTTTTGAGGGTAAGGGCTACGGCCACTCCGCTATTATTTCTGGCCCCACCCCGCTGACCGGCGCTGATATTGAGGTTCCGGATCTGCGCGGCGGCTTCTCCCACATCATTGCTGCGCTGGCTGCTAAGGGCACCTCTCACGTGAGCGGTGTTGAGCTGATTGCTCGCGGCTACGAGAACTTCGAGGAGAAGCTCAAGGGCCTGGGCGCCAACTTTGAGGTGCTGGCACGCAAGGCGTCGAAGGCTCCCAAGCCCGATGCAGCAATCGTCGTTGTTGAGCCCGAGGAAGTTGAGGTTCAGGGTTAATGAGCGGACAGCAGGGAAAGCAAGCGCTGCCGGAGATTGAGCCCACCGCTTACGGTGACGCTCTGTACAAGGTGCTCGGTAACGCTGCGCGCGGGCTGTACAAGCTCATCGCGCGCGTTGAGATTACCGGCCGTGAGAACCTGCCCTCCAGCGGCGGGTACATTATCGTGGCTAACCACACCACCGAGCTTGACCCGGTGACCGTGGCTTTCCCTGCTTTCGTTGAGGGCGCCCTGCCGCGCTTCTTGGCGAAGGATTCGCTGTTCCGTGCTCCCGTGCTCGGCTACATTATGCGCAAGCTCGCGCATATTCCTGTGGTTCGCGGTTCGGTGGATGCGCGTAAGTCCCTGATTACTGCCCGCAAGATTGTTGAGGCTGGCGGTGCCGTCGTGATTTTCCCGGAGGGCACCACTACCCACGATCCGCAGCTGTGGCCCATGCAGGCGCGTACCGGTGCGGCTCGTCTGGCTCTTGCGACTGGTGCACCCGTCTACCCGGTGGCGCACTGGGGTGACGAGCAGATTCTCGGTTACGTGGATGAGGCTAGCGAGGACGGCCGCATCAAGGAGAAGCGTAAGATTTCGCTGTTCCCGCGCAAGACCGTGCGAGTGCAGGTTGGTAAGGCGCTGGATATCGCCCCCCTCGTTGATGACGCCAGCCCCGAAGCTAAGCACACCCGCACCGAACTGGGCGTGGTCACCGACGCCATGCTGGACGCTATTACCGCCGAGCTGGAGAAGATCCGCGGCGAGAAGGCTCCTGAGGGTCGTTGGAACCCCCGCACGAAGCGTCGTGAAGCCCCCGGTACCCCCTCGGGTCCGGTTGGTGGCGCGCTCGGCGAACCGGACGAAAAGTAGCATCCCAGCTGGGAAAAATCGTAGAGGCCCTGACAGGAGCCGCGGCTATTTGCTGAGGCGTCTGTCAGGGACTCGCACAATAAGCTCGCAAGGAAGAGAGGCAGGTGTTTTCGTGACCTTCTTTGGACGCACCCCCGCAGCAAGCCCTGAATTTACCCCTCCGGCGACCGTACAGTCTATTGCGGTGCTCGGCGCCGGTAGCTGGGGCACCGCTTTCGCTAAGATTGCGGCGGATGCTGCCCGCGAGCGCGGCGATGACACTCGCGTGACCCTCATCGGTCGTGATGAGCAGGTGATGGCTGAGTGTGAGCGCACCCGCGAGAACGCCCGCTATTTTCCGGGAATGAAGCTGCCGGATAACATGCACTTCACGGCGGATGCCCCCGCGGCGCTTGCCGGTGCGGATATTGTGGTTCTTGCCCTGCCCGCGCAGGTTCTGCGTTCGCAGTTGCAGAGCTTCGCCCGCTATATTGAGCCGAATGCCATGCTGGTTTCTTTAGCGAAGGGGTTGGAGACCGGTACGGGTCTGCGCATGTCGCAGGTCATTACCGAGGAGCTGGAAGAATCTATGGCTCTGCGTGGTGCTGATCTGCGCGCGATCGGCCATATTCCGCACCGCGTGTGCGTGCTGTCGGGCCCGAACCTGGCGAAGGAAATCATGGGGGAGGAGCCTACCGCCTCCGTGGTTGCGGCTCGTACCCTGCCGGTGGCTGAGTCTGTTGCTCACGCGATTGCGTGCGCGTACTTCCGCCCGTACACCAACACGGATGTGGTGGGTACCGAAATTGGCGGCCTGGTGAAGAACGTGATTGCCCTTTGCGTGGGTATTTGCGAGGGCCGCAATTACGGCGATAACTCGAAGGCGTCCATTATGACGCGCGGTCTGGCGGAGATTACCCGCCTGGCGGTGGCGTTGGGCGGCGAGGCTGCGACGATGAGCGGTCTTGCCGGTATGGGCGACTTGATTGCGACCTGCTCTTCGCCGCTGTCTCGTAATCACACGGCGGGCCGCCTGCTGGCTCAGGGTGTTACCCCTGACCGCCTGCACGAGCACATGAGCCAGACAGCTGAGTCGATTAAATCGGCACCGGTGGTGGCTGAGCTGGCTCGTCGCCACGGCGTGGAGATGCCCATTGTTGAGGCTGTGGTGGCTGTGCTTTCGGGCCGTATTGGCATTGAGGAGTTGGCGCCTCAGCTGCTCGGTCGCCGCCTCAAGCATGAGAGCCACTAGGTTTTGAAGCTTTCTGGTGTGCTGGCACCCCTTGATTCGGGTTGTGTGCCAGGACATACTAGAAGATTGAATGTAAACATCCAAGGACGGATACCGTTGCGGAAAACCGGTGCGTGAGAAACGCATCAGTGACCGCGACGGTATTCGTGCGTTAGGATTATTGACGCATTGCCGTTCCACCTTCCGGACATGAGGGTAGGGGAACATTGACTAGGAGAAATATATGACCGAGAAGAAGACCGTCGCCCTGCTGTGCGGTGGCCGCTCCTCCGAGCACCCGATTTCGCTCATTACCGCTGCTGGCGTTCTGGGCGCTATTGACCGCACCGCCTACGACGTCATCACTATCGGTATTACCCGTGACGGCCGCTGGTACCTGACCGACGAGCAGCAGCTTGCCGAGCTGACCGCCGGCACTCGCGGTACCGCAGAGTTCCCCGAGGGTACCCAGCAGGTGTTCCTGCCGATGGGCGCCGGCGATTCCCGCCTGACCCTGGTGGATGCTGAGGGTAACGTTACCCGCACCGCACCGGTGGACGTTGTGTTCCCGCTGCTGCACGGCCCCTTCGGTGAGGACGGCACCGTGCAGGGTCTGCTGGAAATGGCTGACCTGCACTATGTGGGTTGCGGTGTGACCGCATCCGCTGTGGGTATGGATAAGCACTTCATGAAGGTTGCTTTCGAATCCGCTGGCCTGGAGGTTGGCCCCTACGAGGTTGTCACCAACCGCCAGTGGGAGCACGAGGACCGCGAGCAGATTCTGGAGCGCGTGCTGAAGCTGGGCTTCCCCATGTTCGTGAAGCCGACCCGCGCAGGTTCTTCCTTCGGTATTACCAAGGTGGATTCGGTGGAGGAGCTCGTGCCCGCGATTGAAGAGGCACGCCGCCACGACCCGAAGATCATCATTGAGGCGGGTATTGTGGGCCGCGAGATTGAGTGCGCCGTGCTGGACGGCCACCACGGCGAGATGCCGCGCGCATCCTACCCCGGCGAGATTGAGGTTGTGGACGAGGACCACGGCTTCTACGACTTTGAGGCGAAGTACGTTTCTGAGTCTTCCGCTGTGACCGTGTGTCCGGCGAACCTGCCGCAGGATGTGCAGGATCGCCTGCGTGAGCTGGCTGTGAAGGCGTTCCTGGCGCTGGATGGCGAGGGTCTGTCTCGTGCGGACTTCTTCTACACTGAGGATGGCCGCCTGGTCATCAACGAGGTGAACACCATGCCCGGCTTCACCCCGATTTCGATGTACAAGACCATGTGGGAGAACACCGGTATCTCTTACACTGATCTGATTAGCGAGCTGCTGACCCTGGCGATGGAACGCCCCCTGGGTCTGCGCTAGTTCTTGGGTGCGCTGTCGTTTTGACTGCGCTCAGTTATTGAATACGTAACGGTGGGGGACTAGCCCCTGTTGTAAGGCGCCTCGGTGCGGATTCTTGAGGGAATCGCGCCGGGGCGCTTTTTGTGCGGTGGGCAAGTTGATGGCTGTGTGGGAGGGGTAATTGGTACGTATTGAGCCCCAAAAGCTTATGAGAATCGCTCGTTTTTCACTCATGAGAAAAATCACTCTTGTTTGCTTCGGGGCTGCTTGGATGGTGGAGTGCAAGTTTTAAAGTGGTATTGATAAGGCAAAACGTAATTCTGCTCATAAGTGCATGAAATGATGCTTCTAGGTAATGAAAAGATGTTATTGATGGTCGTTGCACATCTTGAAGCTCAAAGATTGGTATGAAAGCGCTAAAGTGAGTAATGAAGAAAAAGCCGATTCGGTAGAATAGATGAAGGTATATCCAATCTGCCCTAGCGATTGGGTATCTATTCACTCACAACGTATCAGAAAGTCAAGGACAACCTTTGGGAAAACGAAACCGTAAGGTGGTCTCTGCGAGTCTGGCGACAGCACTGGTTGCTTCCGGAAGCCCCTACGTAGCCTCATTTGCTCAAGATGTGCAAGAGGCGGCGTCTCAGGTTCCGCCCAACCCTGCCGCCACCGCAAGCCAAACCCTGGACCCCACCGCAAACGCGGCATCTTCCTCTCAGACGGCAGTACCCACGCTCGCAACCGTGAGCGCATGGCCCACCGCTCAGGGGGACAATAAGACTGACAAAGCGCAGGCAGAGCCCACCGCTCAGCCTAGCGCTTCTTCGAGTGCTCAGCCCACCGCTAGCGCCGAGCCCTCCGCGAGTGCTACGCCCAGCCCGGATGCGAACGCTACCGCGCAGCCTACTGCCGAGCCCACCGCTTCTGCTAGTGCGACTGCAAGCCCGAGTGCTACGGCGAGTCCTAGCGTAGAGCCCTCTAAGGATGCAACCGCTGAACCTACCGCTACGCCGACTGTAGCTCCTAGCGCAAGTGCCGAACCCAGTGTTGCTCCTACCGCAACTCCGACGGCTGAGCCGACTGTAGCTCCGACTGCGGAGCCTACGGTCCAGCCGACGGCAGAACCTACTGTTGCTCCCACTCCGGAGCCGACCGTTGCGCCTACTGTGGAGCCCACCGCGGAACCCACCAAGGATGCAACTCCTGAGCCTACTCAGGATCCGACCCCTGAGCCTACGGTAGAGCCCACCCCTGAACCTACTCCCGAGCCGACCCCGGAGCCTACTCAGGACCCCACTCCGGAACCGAATCCGGAGCCCACTCCTGAGCCGACCAAGGACGTAACTCCCGAACCGACCCCGGAGCCGACCCAGGACCCCACTCCGGAACCGAATCCGGAGCCGACCCAGGATCCCGTCCCGGTTCCCGAGCCGACTAAGGACGTAACTCCCGAGCCGACCCAGGAGCCCTCTCAGGTTCCAGTTGTTCCGGCCCCGGTTCAGGATCCGACTCAGGAGCCCTCCAAGGAAGCTAAGCAGGAGCCGACCAAGGATGCGGTCATCCCCGTGATTCCGGTAGCTCCGGTAGAGGATAACAAGGACAGCTCGGACTCCAAATCGGTTACCCCGATCGAGACCGAACCTGTTGCTCCGATTCCTCCGGCGAACAACCCGGTGACCGTCCCCGGCAATCGTCAGGAAGTCTCTGGGGAAGATGTCATCATCTCCATTGAGCTTCCGCGACCGGGCAACTCCTCTGAATCCTCAAGTTCCTCTTCGGGATCTTCGAGCTCTTCACCGAGCAAGGCACCGAGCGACAGGCTTGATGGCGAGGATGACGATCCGTTGCGTTCTGGCGGTACCACCCTCGGACGAATCGCAGCCAATAACGGCTCGAATGACTCCATCCCGGGTGCGGCAGACTGGGTTGCTGGATACCTCTCGCACAATAAGACCGACGAGGACCACTCCCACGAGGTAAGCCCCTCGAACTCCTCAAGCTCGGTATCGGCTTCGAAGTCGCCTAGCTCCTCCACCTCGGCTAGCGCCAGCCGCTCCGCAAAGAGCGTGGCAAAGGCTGACGGTGCAAACGCCGCCCAGGAGCAGGCCGTGAAGAATGCGGACGCGGACGATTCCGGACTTTCCGGCATTGCACCGCTGATCCTCTTCTCACTCATCGGTCTGGTGCTGATTGCTCTGGCAATCCGCTACTTCAGCCGCGGAGCATAAGGCGAACATAACGCGTAAGAATACGCGATAATAGAGGATGTGAATCCTCAGACTTTTAGCGAAACGCGGGACAACCCCATGCGAGAGACACCTCTCTCAAAGCTGGGGGAGTCCCGCGTTCTGCGCGCTTTCATGCCGATTATCAACGCCCACAACGAGCAGGTTGCCGCAGCGGCACGCCAGGCCGGGCACATTGAACCCCTCGAGGTGGGCCCCGGTGACGACTGTGCCGTCCTCGCCGCGCCCGCGCCCGGTCAGCGTACCGTGGTCACCACCGACACTCTCGTTGAGGACCAGGACTTCATGAACCTCTGGCCCGGCGGTATCGCACAGACGAGTGAAGCCGGTGAGTTCATTCTGGAACCCGCCCGCAGTAGCGGCTACGATGTGGGGCGCAAAGCCGCGACCCAGAACCTCGCCGACGTTGCCGCCATGGGGGCACGCCCGGCGAGCCTCTTCATCTCCTTGAGCCTGCCCGGTAGCACTCCTTACGGCTGGATTGACGGCTTCGCCCACGGCATTGTGGACGGAATCAACGCCTGCGGAGCCACCGAATGCGTGATTGGCGGCGGCGATATTGGCGACTCCACCGAAATGTCGGTGACCGTCACAGCCCTCGGCTACACGGACCGCGCCGTGCTGCGCTCCGGCGCGCGCCCCGGTGACACTATCGCCCTGGCGGGGCGTACCGCCTGGTCCGATGCCGGTCTGCGCCTGCTACTCAACCCGCTCTCCCTGCCCGCTACGGCACTACTGCGTGCCATCACCGCAGGTCAGAGTGTTGAGGCGGCGCTGGGCACGGTGGCTCAGGCGTGGGCTCAGCGGCAAGCTGAAGGCTCTGGCGCTCTTCCTACTGGCGCTCTTCCCGAGGGGCTCATCGAGCTCGCCCGCACCCTCACCCCGGAAGATGCCGCGCACATGATTGCGGTCTGCGAGCGCGCCGTCGAATCACAGCACCACCCGGTCAGCCCCATCCCCGCCGGTGAAGTGGCACGCCAGCATCAGGCGAGCTCCATGCTGGATCTTTCCGACGGACTCGTCAAGGACGCCGGACGAGTTGCCGCCGCCTCCGGGGTGCAGATGCGCCTCGACCGCGCCGCCGTGGATGCTTTCGCCGAGCCGCTGCTACCGTTGGCGCGCCTGCTGCTGGCGATTGGTGAGCGCAACGAGGCGGGGGAGAGCCCCGCATCCCTGGCGCGCACCTTCGTGCTGGTTGGCGGGGAAGACCACGGTCTGCTGGCGACCTTCCCCGGTGAGGTGCCCGAAGAGTTCGTGCCCCTGGGCACCTGCGTTGCGGATGCCCCGGAGCGCGGTCTGAGCGCCGAACTCTACGGTGCCGAGCGCCGCCACAATGCGGTGACCGGCGCGGCGGTCGTGATGGACGGCCGCTCCCTGGACGGCATGGGCTGGGAACACTACGGGGCTTCCGCGTAGGAGCTCCGCCGGGTACTCTATCGGGCACCCTGCCGGGCGCCGCGAGGTGTTTTAGCTGGCATTTTCAGCTGGCGGGATAGACGACGGGCAATACCGTACATTTAACCGAAATTACCTAGAATAGAAGTACGAAACAGGCTGGGTTCTGTCCGTGCCGCGGGCACCAAGAAATCAGTCGGGAACCAGCCACAAACTCAGCCGAGAACTAGTTGAGAAATCAGCCGAGAACCGCGCGAAACTGACGAAACTGACGAGGAGGGTAGCGTGAACGCAGAACAGAACCAGCGCACCGAAGAACGCGAGATTTACCGCCGCGCCTGCGTGCGCGCCTACCGCTTCGGCGTAGCGTGGTCCACCGCCGCCCGCACCACCATCGAACGCTACCGCGATGCGCTCAACGAGCTCAACGGGTTCCCCGTTCCCGATAAGGACACCGGCTCCAATATTGCCCACACCCTGCTGACCCTGACCGAAGAGTTTGAGCGGGGCATGGAACAGGTTCTGCCCAGTGAGGATCTGCCCCGTAAGGTTCTGCCCAGCGAGGTTCTTCCCGCTGGCGAAATTCCCGTCGGGGAGGGTGCGTGCGTGCCCGAGGCGGCGGGCGCCTCCGAAGAGGAAACCCTCGCCCACCTGTGGATTCAGCTGGGCGGCATCTACGAGCACGCGATTATGCGCGCATCCCGCGTGGCGCGCGGCAACTCTGGTACTCTGCTTTGCGCTTGGGCGCTGGAGGCGGTGCGTAGCTACTGGTTCCTGCCCGGAAACCTCGCTCGGGAGCTCGGCGACGCAGCCGATGAGCTGCCGCTCGTGCGCGCCCTGGAAGCAGACTACGAGCGTGTGCTGGCTGGCGGTTCCCTGCCGAAGCACCGCGAAGTGAAACTGGAGTACGCCCACGCGGAGGCGCGCGCGATGGCGTTCGCGGCTGAGCGTATTCGCGCCAGCGTGGGGGAGCAGATGGTGCCCTCCACGATGCTGTCGGTCATGGTGGAGCTCGCCCGCCTGGACGCACACTATGATGCATCACAGGACGCAGAAGCTGCTGACGAGGCGCTGAAAGAGCGTCGACGTGCGCTGATGCGTGCCGCCCTGGAACGTACCGCGCAGTTCCCGCCCTCACCCGAGCTTGCCGGTTTCGTGGACGCCGGCGCGCTCGGCTTCTACCTTGCCGTGGTGCACTCCAACCCGCGTTGGGAGGGCGCGACCCTGAACGAGGCGCAGGTGGAGTTCATGCTGCGTGCACCCTCTGCCGGTGTGACTTCTGTAGCCGGTTCTGCGGCGCGAGTGGGTTCTGAACAGGCGGGCGCTGAACCTGCCGAGCACGCAGAAAGTGAGGGGCAGAGCGGCTGGGAGCTCATGGGTACCCTGACCTGCGAGCCTCTCGCCCTGGCGCAGCTGCGCCCCGAACTTGAAGCTATGGGCGACAGCCTGCTCATTACGTCCCTGGACATGGCGGCTGGACTCTGGGCGCTGCACGTGCACGTGCCCGACATCGACCCCGCCCGCGAGCTGATTATGGGCTACGGTCAGTGGTCGGATGAGCGTATTTCCTCCCTGGCGGATGGTCGTCACGCCGACCACTCGTGCGGTGCGGAGGGCGGAGCATGAGCCCCGCCCGACGTTCCGTAAACCCGCAGCAGGAAGCCCTGGACTTGGGTCTTCCTGAGCCTGCTCCGGTCAAAACTAAGCCGACAAATAAGCCCGCGAAAGCTGAGGCAGCGCAGAGTGAGCCCGTAGATTCTGAGTCCGTAGATTCAACGGTTGTGGAGCCTGCCCGTGCTGATTCTACGACCCGTGCTGATTCCGCGACCCGAGCCCGGCCGCGGAAAAAGGATGCGCCGCTACTGAGCGATGAGCAGCTCCGCACCACCGCCGAGCTGACCGTGCGCGATCTTGCCGCCTACGCCCGAGGCGAGGTGAGTCGCGCCGAGCTGAGCGAACGCGCGGCACAGCGCGCCAGCGCACCCTACCGTAAGGCGCTCAAGACGCTCAAGCATTCGCTGGGGCCCGCCGCGCACACCATGACCGACGACGCTCTCTACGAGCTGGTCGATATCGCGTTGGCGGCACGGCAGGCAACTCAGCCGGACGTAAAACAGTCGGAAGCGCATCAGACAGAAGCAGATCAGCCGAAGGAACCTGCCCGGAAAGCACCCGCCCGGAAGAAGCCGGCTCAGAAGAAAACAGCTCAGAAGGAACTAACTCAGAACGAACCGATCCCGCAGGAGAGCGAAACTGCCGCGCGGGCTATTTCGGCGCGCCCGCAGAAGGTAACGAAGGCAAGCGAAGAGGGCGAGCAGAAGCCTGCGCCGAAGAAGAATGCGCCGAAGAAGATCGAGCCCGAGGCGGAAGCTGAAAAGCCTGCACTCAAAAAGACTGCAGCGAAGAAGACTGCGCCCGCAGAGAAAGCTCCCGCTTCCAAAGCCTCGGTATCGAAAACCGCAGCGCCGAAAACCCCTGCAAAGCCGAAAACTGCGCCGAAGAAAGCCCCCGCGAAGAAGGCAACCGCTGAGAGGGTCGCGGCTGATAAACCCGCATCAGCCGCCGCGGAGGCTAAGAGTCGTGCCCTGGCGCGCTACGCCTCCGAAGATCGCATCGAAAATGCGCCGCTCAAAAAGTACCTGCCCGCGCCCAGCGCCAAGGCAATCGCTACGCACCTGGACCTGCACACCGTCGGGGAGATGCTCGAATACTTCCCGCGCAAATACCTGCCGCGCGGTGAGCTCAGCTCCTTCGCCGAACTAGTTGAGGGTCAGGACGTCACCATCATTGCCCGCGTGGTGCACGTGAGCACCCGAACCATGGCGGCGCGGCGCGGCAAAATCACGGAAGTGACCATCACCGACCGGCTCTCCGATGCCACCGGGCAGGACGCACCCGCAGGTTTTGGGGCTGCCGGTTTTGGCGCCGTTGGCCTCGGGGCTGGCGGTCCTGTGTCCGTGGTGCCAGGGCGCGCTAACCGCCCCGGCGTATCCGGTGCATCCAGAGTATCCGGCGTGCCCGCGCAGAGCTGGCAGGCAACCGGGATGCACAACCCGCGCATTAATGCGCTCGCTAACTCCACACAGAACCCAGGTGCCCAGATTCCCCGCGCTCAAAACCCCGCGGCTCAGAACCCCGCACAGGGCAGGGGAGCGCAGCCCGCCTCCTACAGCGGCTACGCAGACAGCTACGGCCAAGATTCGTTCGCGCAGGACAGTTTTGCGCAGGATAGTTTCGCGCAGGGAGGCCTCTTTGGCGTGCCCGCGCCCAGCATGACGAACCCCGGTGCGCTTATTGGCTCGCAGATGAAGCTTTCCTTCTTCAACGCCTGGACCGCCGCCCGCGAAATCCGCGAGGGTGAAACGATGATGTTCTCCGGCAGGGTCGGTATCTACCGCGGCGAATACACCCTCACCAACCCGCACTACGCCCTGCTCTCGAAGGACGCCTCCGGCGCGGACGTTACCGACGCCGCCACCGCCCCCGTGCCCGTCTACCGCGCTCCCGTGAAGCTGCCCACCGACCGCATTAGCGGCTACATGGCGCAGCTGCTCGAAAAGGTTCCGCTCAAAGAACTTGAAGACCCGGTGCCCTACACGATTCGTCACGCCCGCAAGGTGCCCTCGCTGGAGTGGACGTACCGCGCTCTGCACACCCCCGACTCTGAGGACACTTGGCGTGCCGCGCAGGCGCAGATGCGTTACCGCGAGGCGTTCGTGCTGCAGAGCGCGCTCGCCCGCCTGCATTCGGTGCGTGCCGCGCACCTGACTCAGCCGCGCCCCGCCGTGGAGGGCGGCCTCGCCGATCAGCTGCTTCAGGTTCTGCCCTATGAGCTGACCGAGGGACAGCAGAAGGTGGGCGCTGAAATTGCCGCCGACTTGTCGAGCGAATCGCCCATGAACCGCCTGCTGCAGGGTGATGTGGGTTCCGGTAAGACAGTGGTGGCTCTGCGCGCCATGCTGCAGGTTGCCGATGCGGGCGGCCAGTCTGCGATGCTCGCCCCGACCGAGGTGCTTGCCGAGCAGCATTTGCGTTCGGTGCTGGACATCCTGGGGGATATGGCGGCGCCCGAAGACTCTGATGCTGACGATTCTGCCGCCGGTTCCGCCGAGGGGATCCCCGCGGGGAGCGGGGCGGAACCCGGCCGTGTGCGCGTGCGCCTGCTGACCGCCTCCATGGGCACCCGCGCCAAGCGCAAGGTACTGCAGGAACTCGCCGACGGCACCGCCCAGATTGTGATTGGCACCCACGCCCTGCTTTCCGATGAGGTGAGCTTCCACGATTTGGGTCTGGTCGTCGTGGACGAGCAGCACCGTTTCGGCGTGGAGCAGCGCGACAGCCTGCGCGGCACCGGCGGCGCCCTGCCGCACCGCCTGGTCATGACCGCAACGCCTATTCCTCGTACCGTCGCCATGACCGTGTTCGGTGACCTGGACGTATCCGTGCTCGACACCCTGCCCGCGGGCCGCCAGAAAATCTCAACGCACGTGGTGCCCCTCGCCGAGAAGCCCGCCTGGGCGTCCCGGCTGTGGAGGCGCGCCCGCGAAGAAATCGACGCGGGCCACCAGGTGTATGTTGTTGTACCCAAAATCGGGGAGGATGGCGACAGCTTGGAGGAGGGCGCCGCGTTCTTTGGCGCATCCAGCCTGAACGGTGCTGGAACTGGCGCGGGTGCGGGCAACTCTGCCCAGGGATATTTCGGTCAGGGCGGTAGCGCCAGTAGCGACGGCAAGGTTCAGCTGACCTCGGTCGCCTCAATGTACTCCTACCTGAGCGCCGAGGACGCCCTCGTCGGCGTGCGTATCGGCACCCTGCACGGCCGCATGGACCCGGCGGAGAAGACCGCCGCCATGACCGCTTTCGAGCGCGGAGAGATTGACCTACTCATCAGCACCACCGTCATTGAGGTGGGCGTGAACGTCCCGAACGCCACGCTCATGATCATCATGGACGCCGACCGCTTCGGCATCTCGGGCCTGCACCAGCTGCGCGGTCGTGTGGGTCGCGGCGGCTATGCGGGCACCTGCCTGCTGGTTACCCGCCAGGAGGAGGGCGGCGTGTCCCGCGAGCGCCTGGATGCGGTCGCCTCCACCACGGACGGCTTCGAGCTCTCCCGCATCGACCTGGCGCAGCGCCGCGAGGGTGATATTCTGGGTACTGCACAATCGGGCTCGAAGAGCACTCTGCGGTTCCTGCGGGCGCTCGCCGATGCCGACATTATTGAGCGTGCCCGCGAGGATGCCCGCTCGGTGGTCGAGAAGGACCCGACGCTGGCTAAGCACCCGTCGCTGGCGCGCACGATTGACCGCGCCCTGGACGCTGACCGTGAGGCGTTCCTCGGCAGGGGATAAGCGCCCAACGGGACAGAATGCCCCGCCAGCCCCGCCTATCTATCAACCTGCCCCGCCCACCACCCGCTGAAACCGTGACGTCAACACACCGCACTAGTTAAGAGGAGAGACCTATGAGCCGTATTATTTCCGGTGCTGCCGGAGGCGTTCGCCTTGCTTCGGTTCCGGGGGATAATACTCGCCCCACCACCGACCGGGTGAAGGAATCCCTCTTCTCCAAGCTGGAGAGCTACGACATTATTCGTGGCGCCCGCGTGCTGGACGCCTTTGGCGGTTCGGGCGCGCTGGGTTGCGAGGCGCTCTCGCGCGGTGCCGCCTCCGTGACTCTGCTGGACACGTACCCGAAGGCTGTTGCGGTGATTCGCAAGAACGTTGCCGCGGTGGAGAAGGCGATGGGCCGCACCGGCACCGGTTCTGCGACGCGCGTGCAGCAATCTCAGGCGCTGACCTACGTGAAGTCCGCCTCCGGTCCGTGGGACCTGGTGTTTGTTGACCCGCCCTACGCCGTGCCGAATGAGCAGGTCAGCGAGCTGCTGGAGGCGCTCACCCCCAAGCTTGCCGAGGGTGCCGTGGTCGTGGTGGAGCGTTCTTCGCGCGATGCGGAGCCGGTGTGGGGCGAGGGCCTGTACTGTTTTTCGACCCGTCAGCACGGCGAGACGGTTCTCTACTATGTGGAGCCTGACGAGGTGGAGGAGCAGGCGGGCGACGAGTTCGGCAACGAATCCGGCGAGGACGCTGAAGAGCTCGCCGCCTAAGATTGCTACCTAAGATTGCCGCCGCAGCTTGCTGCCTCAGCCTGCGCTCGCCCGCATGCCGCTAACCCGCATCCTAAATTCGCCCACATCTAGTCATTCCAACATCTGATATTTATTCGTGAAGGGACCGCCATGATTGCCCTCTGCCCCGGATCTTTTGACCCCGTGCACCACGGCCACCTGGAAATCATTGCCCGCGCCGCTCAGCTCTTTGACGAGGTGATTGTGGGCGTGGCGCACAATAGCTCCAAGAAGTACCGTTTCTCCCTGGAGGAGCGTGTGCAGCTGGTGCGTGAGTCTCTGCAGGAGCTCGGCATTAAGGGCGTGAGCGTGGAGCCGATTCCGCCGGGCGTGCTGCTTGCCGAGTACGCGGCGGAGCGTGGCGCGAAGGTGCTGGTGAAGGGTCTGCGTTCTGCGACGGACTACAGCTATGAGGCTCCGATGGCGAGCATGAACCGCCACCTGGCGCAGGTTGAGACGGTGTTCTTGGCGGGTGAGGATCGCTACGGTGCGGTGTCGTCCACGATTATTCGTGAGGTGGCGTCGCTGGGTGGTGACGTGACTCCCTTCGTGCCGGAGGCGGTCGCCCGCGCCCTGAAGAACGCCTAGAAAACGCCTAATCAACCCAGGCGCACACAACCTTGTGCGCACCCACCCGACATGCCCACCGGCAGGGCCCCGGCAGAATAACTCGCACCGCCGACGGGGCTCTTAACCGCCCCTGCAGAAGCCCTGACCGACCGATTAAGTGCCGCGCGGCGCCTCCTTAAGGGGATATTTAAGAGGTGAGCGCCACTTAAAGAGATTTAAAAGGCGCTTAATCTTGATTAACGGTGCGAATGACCCCTAAAATGGGACTTTGGTTTATACATTTCGTAAGGAGAAACGCCATTTCACGTGCAGACGCATCGCCGCTGGTGGTATCGGTTACTAACCTGATTCACCGCCCCGGCACCATGGAAACTCTCACTGAGGTTCTGCCCGCACCGGCAGACCTGGGTAACACGCTCATCGGCGTGGAAGAGGGTTCGGATATTGACCTCGATATTCGTATGGAGTCTGTTGTTGATGGTATCCTAGTAACCGGCTCCGTCGTTGTGGATGTACACGGCGAGTGTAGCCTCTGCTTGGATCCGATTGATTACGAGATGTCGGCCAATATTCAAGAGCTTTTCGTCTTTGAGAAGGCCCCGGCTGGCGGCCCCGAAGACGAAGTAGATGAGCAGTACGCCGTTGAGGATGATTCCATCGACCTTGAACCGGCTCTGCGGGACGCAGTAATCCTTCAACTGCCGTTCCAGCCTGTTTGTAGGGACACCTGCCAGGGTCTGTGCGCCGATTGCGGTGCGCGCCTGGAGGATGACCCCGGGCATCATCACGAGGTGTTGGATCCGCGCTGGTCGGCCCTACAGGGCCTGCTCGGTGCAGATACCGAAAACTAAATTGTTGTTACTAGAGATTGTGAGATAGCTGTGGCTGTTCCCAAGCGCAAGATGTCCCGCGCTAACACCCGCGCACGCCGTTCCCAGTGGAAGGCATCCGTGCCCCAGCTGGTTAAGACCGTTGAAAACGGTCGCGTGACCTACAGCCTGCCCCACCAGGCAAAGGTTGTAACCGACGCTGCAGGCAACGCCCTGTTCCTGGAGTACAAGGGCCGTAAGGTTGCAGACGCCTAAGAAGCGGTGAATCCTTATGACTGAATTTCCTAGTGTTGATACTAGGGAGTTGCGTAAACGTCTCGGAGTCGATATCGACGCCGAGACGTTTTTGCTATCCCTAACCCACCGCTCCTACGCCTTCGAGAACCCCGGAGTGGAGCATAATGAGCGCCTGGAGTTCCTGGGCGATTCGGTGCTTTCCCTGGCGATCGCTGAAGAAGTGTACCGACGCTACCCCGAGCTGCCCGAGGGTGAGCTCGTGAAGCTGCACCACGTGGTGGTGTCTACGGTGGCGTTGGCGAAGGTGGCACGCGACCTGGATCTGGGCAGGTACATCCTGCTCGGTAAGGGCGAGATTCACACCGGCGGCGCCGATAAGGACTCGATCCTTGCTGACACCATGGAGGCGATTTTCGGCCTGACCTACCTGGAGTGCGGTCGAGAGGCGGCTCGTGACCTGGTGCTACGCCTGATCGCGCCGCTGCTCGACGATGAGAAGGTCCTGAACTCTGGACGCGACTGGAAGACTGAGCTGCTAAACCTTGCCACCGCCCGCGGCTGGGGAGATGTGCGCTACGAGGTCACCGGCGAGGGCCCCGATCACGCGCGCGTGTACACTGCGGTCGCTATTGTGGCGAACCAGCAGGCAGGTACCGGTGTGGGTCCGAGCAAAAAGGAGGCGGAGCGCCTTGCCGCTGAGCAGGCGTACCGCGTTCTGGTTTAGGCTCATTCAAGCATCCTGCAGGTTTGTTAGCTCTGCGGTCTCTTGATTCTGCAGCCCCGCTGATTGGAGGGAATCATGCCAGAACTGCCCGAGGTGGAAACCGTTCGTGCAGGTATCGCCGACCATTCGTTGGGTCGGTCCGTGCGGGCGGTGCGCGTGGTCGATGCCCGTTCGCTGCGCAGGCACCTGCCTGGTCCCGCCCACTTTGAGGCGGCACTCACCGGCAGGACGCTGCGCGGTGCATACCGCCGCGGCAAGTACCTGTGGCTGACCCTGAGCGAGTCGGATGGCACGCTTGCCGACGAGGCGCTCGTGGTGCATCTGGGTATGAGCGGTCAGCTGCTCGTGCGCGATGAGCCGGGCGGCGATTCGGGTAATGATTTGGAGGCTCGCGAGGCCTTTGATGAGCAGCCGCGGCACCTGCGCGTGGCGCTAGAACTAGGAGCTGCGGGGGCTACCGATGGCACGGCGAGCACCAACCGGGCGAGTACCAACCGGGTAAGCACCGGGCAGCGGTTGCTCTTCGTGGATCAGCGCATCTTCGGCGGCATGTTCCTCAGCCCGCTGGTACCGGACGTACCCGCGGCAGTTGCAACGAATAAAGTAGCGCCGGGTGAGGTAGCGCCGGGTGAAGTACCGGAGCGTTTTCTAGTACCGGAAGCGGTCATGCACATTGCCCGCGACCCGCTGGACGAATTCTTCGACCCCGCGGCGGTGCGCCGCAAGTTCCTGCGCACCTCCAGCGGCATTAAGAAGGTGCTGCTAGACCAGTCGGTGATTTCCGGCGTGGGTAATATCTACGCCGACGAGGCGCTGTGGCGTGCGCGGCTGCACTACGCGAAGCCCGCACGCACCCTCAGCGCCGCCCAAACCCGCGAACTGCTGGAGGCGGTCACCCAGGTGCTGCGCGAGTCCCTGGCGGCGGGCGGCACGAGCTTCGATGCCCTGTATGTGAACGTGTTGGGGGAGTCTGGCTATTTTGAGCGCTCGCTGGACGCCTACGGTCGTGCCGGGGAGCCCTGCCACCGTTGCGCGGAGGCGGGCCGCACCTCCCTGATGGTGCGCGAACCCTTCCAGAACCGCTCGTCCTACCGTTGCCCGCACTGCCAACGGGCGCCGCGCTCTCGCTAGGTAAAAGCGCGGGCTAGGTAAAAGCTCCATAAAGCATCACGCTAGATAGACGCTCCGGCGCAAAAATGACGGCGTAGCTACGTTCCTCCCATAGGGGGATGTAGCTACGCCGTCATTCGTTTGAACCTCAGCTGTATAAACGGGGGGCGAGGGAGTCAACCCGAAAGCCACCCCGACAAGAAGCAACTGGCGGCTGTACCTATCGCCTGCACCTAGCGGCTGTACCCGTCCCCGTAGAACAAGCCCAGACGCTCGTAGCCTTCCTCAATCGACACGGCGGGCTCCCACTGCAGAAGCTCGCGGGTGCGGCGCTGATCAAACCAGTGCGCGGTCGACAGCTGCTCGGCGAGGAACTCCGTCATCGGCGGCTCATCACCGGCAGTCACGTTCTTTGGCAGACGCTCCCAGACGCGCTCAATGACCTTACCCGCCAGAGCCGCAACCTTCGCCGGAACCGAGAAACGCGGGGCGGGAACGCCCACCGCCTCACAGAAACCACCCAGTAGTTCAGCGATAGTGCGCGGCTGACCGTTCGTCACCACCAGCGCCTTGCCCGCAAAAGCGTCGAGGCGCTGATAGCCGCGCACCACGGCGTCCGCGGCGTTATCAATGTAGAGCGTATCAATCAGGCCCGTACCGCCGGAGAGCAGCGGCAGGCGGCCCGCGGCGGAACGCTCCAGAATACGCTCGACCAGCTGAGTATCGCCCGGACCCCACATCAGGTGAGGACGCAACGCACCCACGCGCAAAACCCCGCCACCGGGCAGGGCAGTGCCGTTCGCATCCAGCGCCAGAAGCTCAGCGGCAGCCTTCGAACGCGCATAGTTACCGCGCGCATGCTCCGGGGACGCCACTCCGGCACCGTCACCCACAATCGCCGCACCGGCATGAGCCACCGACGGCGACGAAATGTACAGGAACGAACCCACCGAATGGTTCAGCGTCGCCTGCAACAGGGTGCGGGTGCCCTCAATGTTGATGCGCTCATAGTCAGCCCACTCGCCGCTGACCGAAACCTTCGCCGCGGCATGCACCACGCCGTTCACGCCGGTCATCGCCAGAGCCACCGCCTGCGCGTTCGTAATATCGCCGCGCACCTGCTCAAAACGCGGGCGAATCGAACCAGGCAGAAGCGCCGCAATACCCGAATCGCCACGCTGAAAAACGCGCACATCATAGCCGGCACGCAGCAACGCCAGCACGCTCTCACGACCCAGCAGGCCGCTCGCACCGGTAAAGAGGATGCGCTCGCCAATACGCGGGGCAAAATCGGGCTCCTCAACCGGTCGCAACGAACGCGGGGCGGGGTCGGTGTAGCGTGCCGCCAGCGGCTGCGCCGGCTTGCGGAACCGAGCCGTCGGGGAGGTCACTGCATGCGCAGTCGACAGGCGGTGTCCAGATAGGCGGGACGCAGACAAGCGGGGTGCGGGCTCGTGGGAAGAATGAGAGGACATCATACTCCTTAGACTTAGGGATCCGGCAGGTGCTTACGCCCCCGCAAGGACCTTCGACGCCCACTCACCCAGGGCGGGGCGGTCAATCTTCGAATTGTGGCGAATATCGGTCGGATGCTCGTGCACCACCAGCACCGCGGCAAGTTCCACGCCGGTATCCTCGGCAACCTTCTGACGCACCAGCTGCGACAGCTCGAAGGGCGCCACACCCTCCGCAATGGGGAAGCGGCGAGCGCCGGGCACGCGATCGAGCAGGGCACGCTTGAGACCCGATGCCGACTGGCGCGCCTCCAATGCGGCAGTATTTGCGGAAGCCTCAATGACCAGCACGGGGGCGGCGGTTCCGGCGGGGCCCACCGCAACCAGGGCGGCGCGGCGCACCTCGGGCAGCGACTCGGCGGACTGCTCGGCGGCCACCGGGGTCAGCACGCCCTGGGAGGTCAGCAGCACGTGGGCGAGGCGACCCTCAACCCACAGGCGACCCGAAGCGTCCAGGTGGCCGACGTCACCGGTATGGTGCCAACCCGGAGTGCTAATGGACTGCTCCTCAGTCACCCACAGGGTGTCGTAGCGGTCCTTCACATGCGGTGCCGAGACCAGAATCTCACCGGTCACACCCGGCTCATGGGTCAGCTCATCCGCCACCGAACCGTCTTGCAGTAGCGGCGCAATAGCCACCGCCGCACCGTACACCGCGAAACCAACGCACACGCCGTCACGGGCGAACGGGTCAAGCACCTCACCGGCAGCATTCGGGGTACCCTCAGCAATCGCCTGGCGAATCATCTCGAAAGACACATCGGTCACCGGCAGACCCTCGGTCATACCGTAGGGGGTGTGCAGGGAAGCGTTCGGCACCAGGGCGGAGAGCGCCTCCAGCAACGGCACGGGAATCGGCGCGCCAGCACTCAGCACGGTCTGAACCTTGGCCAACGCCGCACGTTGCTCGCCGCTCAGCTCATCGGCGGTTGCCACCACATTTACCAGGGCGGCTGGGGATGCAAACACGACCGACGCATCAATAGCCGCCGCAGCAGACGCCAGGGCAGAAGCCGTCAGGGTCTTCGGGCGGGTCACATCCATCGTCGGGGTCACGCTGGTAGCACCCAGCGCCGGACCCAACAGCGCAAACGGCGCGAAGCCAGCCACCAGGCCGCTACCGGGCGCAAAACCGTACGTATTCGCAATGGCATCACGCATACCAGCCAGCTGACGCTGCGTGTACACCACGCCCTTAGCCGGGCCGGTCGAACCGGAGGTGTACAGCACCGCCGCATCAGCATCCGGCACGGGGGAGGGGAACTCCACCACGGTCGGGGTGGGCACCGGCGCACCCGGAGTACCGTCAGCGGCGGGCGCGGTAAACACCGAACCGGCAACGCCCAACAGCTTCTCCTGCACCGAACCCAGCGGCTCCACAGAAATACGCACACCCGGCCACAGCAGGGTACGGGCGGCACTGAGCGCGGCGGGAATACCCACCAGGAAGCTCGGGTTAGCGCCCTTCAACGCGCGAGTCAGACCCGGAATACCCAGACCGGTATCAGCCACCACAATGACAGCGCCCAGCTTCATGCAGGCGTAAATCAGGGTGGTCAGGCGGGCACCCGGAGGCACCATCAGGTTCACGCGGTCGCCCGGACGCACACCCAGGGCGTGCAGGCGGGTTGCGGCGGCGTTGACCTGCTGGTTCAGCTCAGCCCAGGTCAGGGTCACAGAAACGGAGGTGCCGTCACCCTTGGGGTCCATATCCACCACGGCGGTGGAGGCGTCATTGGCGCGTTCGGCCAGGGCAGCGAGCATGGGGCGGAACGCCGCGGGAACAGCACCCTCAGCGGCAGTGCTCTCAGCGGTAGCGCCCTCGCCGGTAGTCAGACCGTGGCGGCGCGCGCGGGCGGCACGATGCTCCGCCTCCGCATTACGCGCCGGAACCAGCACACCATCCTCCCTTGTGCCGAAAGTCTGCGCAAGCCACGAAATCATGGGGGAGGCAATATCATAATCCTCAATGACCAGGTGCGAGGCCTTCTCGTAGCGGTGCACCTTCGCCTGCGGCATGCGCTCCATCAGGTCGAACAGGTAGCGGCGCTGGAACACCGGGTCCTTCGTGCCCCACTGGAAGAACGCGGGCACGTCCAGGTCACGGATCTGCTCGGCAATACGTTGCATCGGCGTATAGGAAGGAATATCGGTGCCGGTCGGAATATCGCCCACAAAATTACGCACACCCTCACGCCACGCCGAATGAGCGTACGGCGCACGGTACGTACGGTAAATCGCCTCGTTCAGAGGGCTCGGGTACAGGCGCTTAGGCTGCTGACCCACCGGCTGCGGCAGGGCACCATCAAGCGCCCCGGCACCGGCAGAACCCGGCGCGGGCAGGCGGCCCTCATTCTGAGCCAAACCCAAGGTCACATCAATAAACGCGGTCGAATCGTGAGTACCCCACTCGTGCACACCCAACGCCAGGCGCAGAGCGGCAGGGATATTCTCAATGCCGTCATGGTAGACCGCGGTGTTCGTCAGCATCACGCCCGACAGAATCTCACGATGCTCCAGCGCCCAACCAAAGGACACCAGCCCACCCCAGTCGTGAGCGAGGGTCACGACCGGCTTATCGGTCTCATCCAGACCGAGTGCCTTCGTGAAATCACCCAGGTCAGCGATACGGTCGGTCAGGGAGCGGCGCTCACCCTCCAAATCCAGGTGGGTACGCTCCGAATAACCCATATCAATCTGATCAACCGCAACCACACGCCACGGGGCGCGCTCATTCACGCCCGCATCCAGCACAGTACGCCACAGGTACGACCAGGTCGGGTTGCCGTGCACGCACAGGATCGTGCCAATCGGCTCCAAACCCTGCTCGACCAGCACCGGAAGGTTATCCAGGTAGTGCCAGCGGCGCGCGCCAGCCTGCTGCGCCCGCTGCTCAATGGGGGCGGAGGTGGGCACCTCCAGAAGGTGGGAGTAGCGCGGGTTCACGCCCGCCCATTCCTCCGGGTTATACGGGGGCTGAGCCTTAGGGAAGTTCAAATGGCGCATGCTGGGAATCCTTCCGGATCGAATCGGTGAATGTCTACCGCAAAAGCTAACGGGTTACCGGCTAAAGGTTGCTGGCTACCGGGTTACCACTGAATCTCAAGCAGGGCAGTGTTCAGGCCAGAACCTACACCCATGCACAGAATACGGTCGCCTTCCGTGTAGGTCGGGGCGCACTCGGCGAGAGTCATCGGCAGAGCCGCCGCAGCCACATTGCCCCACTTCGGGAAGGTCATGGGGATGCGCTCACGCTCAATACCGACCGCCTCAATAATGGCGTTCGTGTGGGCGTTAGAAATCTGATGGGTCACGTAGGAGGTCATATCGTTCCACTCCCAGCCGTCCTGATGCGCCTGCTCCCATGCCTGCGCCACCAGCTCCAGACCGTGCTTGAGCAGGCCCTCGGCGTCAGTGTTCATGCCCTGATCCGCCTCGCCACCGATGCACAGGTTACGGTGCTCAGTGCCCGCGCGGGACACCGAACCGACGATGCGGTGACCCTCCGGATGGCGGTCAGCGCGACCAATCACAGCCGCCGCCGCACCCGAACCGAGGGTCAGGGTCGCAAACTGAGCCAGCACATCCTCGCGGGTCGAATCGGGGTTGTTCAGGATGCGCACCGCGGTACGGTGCCACGGGGAGGGGTCCTCGCCAGCGACAATCAGGGCGTAGTCGATAGCGCCCGCATCAATCATGGTGGAGGCGACAGTCATCGCGTTCACAAATCCCAGGCAGGCATTCGTAATATCGAAGTTCAGGGCGTGACGCGGTAGTTCCAGGCGGTCGTGCACACCCACCGAAACGGCGGGCTCAAAGTTATCGCGAGTCACCGAAGCGTTAATCAGCAGGCCAATCTGGGAACGGTCAATACCCGCCTGTTCGATAGCCTTCTCGGCTGCGGCAACCACGCCGTCCTCGAAGGTCTGGCCCTCAGCCCAACCGCGGCGAGTGCTAATACCGGCAAGACGCTCCAGCAGGCCCTTGGGCATACGCAGACGCTTATAGGTTTGGGCCAGCTGCTCATCGAAGTAGTCGCTCGTGACGACCTCCGGAGGCAGCTCATGGGTAATAGACAGCAGAGCTGCATTAGCGTGGCGAATGTCAGAGTTCGTGCCGACCTTATCGGCGGATGCATTCATCAATGGTGTGGCCCTTGAAAATAGAAGTCAGTGGGATACATAGAAAAACGCGGGGATGCGAATAGCGGCCCCGCAGAATTCGTGATGCTCATTCCAATCTACCGCACCGGTCGGATGAATCCGTATCCATAGACCCAATATGAACGCCCCCGTTCACCCGGCGCGTAAGCTACGCAAATATGTCGCGCGAAGAGGCCGTTATGTGGCCCTTGGAGACTTTACGGTTACTTCACGGTGTGCATCAAAATCATTGGGGTAACTTCAGTGCGTGCATAAGAGTCCCCGCGCTCGCCCTTTCCAACAACTCTTCCCGCAGCCCGCCCGCCGCACCGCGTACACTAGAGGGATGCCGCCACGCACCACAGAACGTGCCCGGCACACACCAGTTCTTCTGCAGAAAGGCCCCTTGTGCACCTGATGTCGCTGACCCTGCGCGGGTTCAAGTCTTTCGCCTCCGCAACCACTTTCGAGTTCACCCCCGGCATTAACGCGGTGGTCGGACCCAACGGCTCCGGCAAATCCAATGTGCTGGATGCGCTCGCCTGGGTCATGGGCGAGCAGGGCGCTAAGAGCCTGCGCGGCGGCAGCATGAAGGACGTTATCTTCGCGGGCTCCGGCGAGGCCGGTTCAGGTGACGGTGCCCAGCGTGCGCCCCTGGGCCGCGCCAAAGTTACCCTGACTTTCGATAATTCTGATGGCACCCTCAGCATTCCCGCTGATCGGGTGCAGATTTCGCGCACCATGTTCCGCTCCGGCGGCAGCGAGTACGAGATTAACGGCTCCCCGGCGCGCCTTGCCGACATTCAGGACCTGCTCTCGGAGGCGGGTCTGGGTCAGCAGATGCACGTGCTCGTCGGCCAGGGTCAGCTGGATGCGGTCCTGCATGCCACCGCGCAGCAGCGCCGCGACATGATTGAGCAGGCGGCGGGCGTGGTCAAGTACCGCCGCCGCCAGGAGAAGACCAGCCGCAAGTTGGAGTCTGTGGCATCGAACGTTACCCGCCTGAGTGACCTGGTTGCCGAGCTGGATTCGCAGCTGCAGCCGCTGAGCGAGCAGGCAGAATCCGCCGCGACTGCACGCCAGCTGCAGGCGCGCATCCGCCAGCTGGAGGCGGTGCTTTTGGCTCGTCAGCTGGGTGTTCTGCAGGCTGAGCAGGCGCAGGCTCTCGCCTCCGAGGCGGAAGGTACCCGCCGCGCCGAAACCCTGAAAGAACAGCTGGAGGCGGCGCGTGCAGCATCCGCGAAGCATCAGCAGGAGCAGAACCGCCTGAACGCCGAGGTCACCGCCTGTCAGAAGGCCGTGTCGACCCTGCGCGAGTCCGCCGCGCGCGTGCGCACCGTGCAGTCCATCGCCGCCGAGCGCGTGCGCACCTACCGCGTGGAGCTGACCGAGGCGACCGCCGCCGCCCGCGCCGGATACGAACGCGCCCTGGAACTGCTGGAGGAACGCCGCGAAGAGGCAGAGCGCGCGGTGGAAAGCTACGCCAGCTTTGAGGAGCGCTACGATGCGGCGCTGAAGAACGTTGAGAAGGCGGCGTCCGAGGTGGCGCAGACTGAGCGCGCCTCGGGTGAGGCGGCGCAGTCTCGTGCCCGCGCGCAGGCCCAGCTGGATGCCGCCCGCGCCGCTGCGGTGGAGGCGACCCGCGCCTACGCGGCGGCGGCTGAGCGTGCCGCAACCCTGCGTGAGGCGCTGGGCCAGAGCCTGGGTGAAGCATCCGCCGAACTGGACACTGAATCTGCTGAGGCGGTGTTCGACCCTGAGACCGGCGAGCTCATGGATTCTTCGAGCGAGGGCGCGAGCCTGCTGCGCGTGCTGGATGCCGTGCAGATTGACCCCGAGTACGCGCGTGCGGCGTCTGCTGCGCTGACCTCGCTGGCGACCGCGGCGTTGAGCGTGCCGGTTGAGGGCGCCGAGGTGTCGCAGCTGCGTGGTGACAAAGATAGCGATAAGGGTGATGAAAGCAGCGAATCTGCCGCGAAGGAACTTTCAACAGAACTGCCCGAAACCACCCTGCCCGAATCCTGCGCCGCCGAACTGCGCGAGCTGGGTATCCGCCCCGCAACCGAGATCATTGAACCGCTCAGCGAGGATGCCGCCGCGCTCGCCGGCATCGACGAGCACGCCCTGGCGCGCGTCACCGCGGCGCTGGGTGAGCGCCTGGCGGGCGTGCTGTTCGCGCCGGATGCCGCCTCCGCAGAGCACGCCCTGCAGCTGCTCGCAGAGAATACCCTCGCAGGTCAGCGCACTATGTGGCGTATTTTTGACCCCGCGGGCACCGAGCACACCCGCTACAGCCTGCTCTACCCGGCTGAGGGCGCCAGCCCCCTGGAACTTGCCGCCGCCTACCGTGCCGCATCCCAGGTCGTGACCCGCACCCGCGCCGAACTGGACGAAGCCGAGCATGCGGTTCAGCAGGCGCAGACCGCGGCAGAGGCGGCAGTCGAGGCCGAACGCGAGGCAGCGAAGGCGGCGGGCGTGGCGAGCGCCGAGCATGCCCGCGCCCGCGCCCAGGCGGAGTCCCTGGAAGCATCTGCGCAGAACATCCAGGCTGAGCGCGCCCGCCTGAACGAGCGCCTCACCGCCGCGGAGGAATCCGTGGCGCAGGCGCGCGTCGCCTACGAATCGGCGCGCACCCGCGAGGATTCCTACCTGGCGGGCACGGGGGAGCAGGCACCGGCGGCAAAGATTGAGCGCCGCGCCCAGCGTCTGGGTGAGGTTCTTGCCGAGCAGGTGAGCGAGCGCGAGCAGCAGTTGCACGAGCTGAGCACCGCCCTGAAGAACGCCCAGGAGGGCCTGACCAGCACGAACGATGAGGTGCAGGATCTGCAGGCGGCGCACGCGGCGGCGTTGACCCTGCTGGCGCGCACCCAGACGGAGGCGGCGCGCGTGCAGGAGCGCGTGCAGGCGCTGGCTGAGCGTGCTCGCCTGGTGACCGGTTTGACCCTGGAGCAGCTGGAGGAGGAGTACCCCGAGCAGCTGCCGGTTGACGTGCCTGCTGAGGAGGCTCCCGAGAACGCCGCCTCCGAGAATGTGGCATCCGAAAATTCCGCACCCGAAACCGCGCCCCAACCGGCATCAGAGACTACCGAAGCTTCCACCGAGAGCGTCCGCGCTCGCCTCAAGGCAACCCGCGCCGAACTGGAGGCGCTGGGCGCCATTAACCCGCTGGCGCTGGAGGAGTACGAGGCGCTGTCCGAACGCCATGCCTACCTGAATCAGCAGATTGAGGATTTGAAGGCGACCCGCCGCGACCTGAACACGGTCATGGACGAGGTCAGCAGCCACATTGCGGAGGTGTTCACCGCCGCGATGGAGGATATTAACACCCACTACCGCCGCATCTTTGAGACCCTGTTCCCGGGAGGCGAGGGCCACCTGGAGCTGGACGACCCGTCCGATCCGCTGAATTCGGGTGTGGAGATTCACGCACGCCCGGCGGGTAAGAAGGTTAAGCGCCTGTCGCTGCTGTCTGGCGGTGAGCGTTCGCTTGCTTCGCTGGCCCTGTTGATTGCGATTTATATGTCTCGCCCGTCGCCGTTCTACGCCCTCGATGAGGTTGAGGCGGCGCTGGATGACCGCAACCTCTCGCGCCTGCTGCAGGTGATTGGTGAGTTGGGGGAGCGTTCGCAGCTGATTGTGGTGACGCATCAGAAGCGCACGATGCAGATTGCGGAGACCCTGTACGGGGTGTCGATGCGCGGTGGCGTGTCGACGGTGCTTTCTCAGCAGATGGAGGAGCTGCGCGAGCTGCTGTAGTCCGCCGCACACCCACCCCGGCGAACGTCACATGTCCTAGGAATGGTCATGTGCACCCCGGGGTACAGGTCACCGCCTGTACCCGGGTACTATAGGGGGATATGTGCGAACACCGCCCACCTATTCGCGGTTGGCGTGGTGTTTCGCTGTGATCAGGCCTGATGCCCCGCCCTACCCGCGGTGCGCATCCGGCGGCAACCATCCAGGGAAGGAATAGTGATGAGCGAGAACCTGGCAGATGCTTTCCTCAACGGCGAGTCGTTGAAGAATGCCCCCGGCCCCTATTTTGGTGAGTACGGCGGGCGGTGGATGCCCGAGTCGCTGATTGCCGCCATGGATGAGCTGGAGGCAACCTTTAACGAGGCGAAGAACGATCCCGAGTTCATTGCTGAGTTCCAGCGGCTTTCTGCTGAGTATTCGAACCGTCCGTCGCTGCTGACTGAGGTTCCGAAGTTCTCTGAGCATGCTGGTGCGCGTGTGTTCCTCAAGCGTGAGGACCTGAACCACACGGGTAGCCACAAGATTAATAACGTGATTGGTCAGGCTCTGCTGGCTAAGCGTATGGGTAAGACCCGTCTGATTGCTGAGACCGGTGCGGGTCAGCACGGTGTTGCGACTGCGACCGCGGCTGCGCTCTTCGGCATGGAGTGCGTGGTCTACATGGGCGAGGAAGACACTGAGCGTCAGTCGCTGAACGTGGCTCGTATGCAGCTGCTGGGCGCGAAGGTGATTGCGGTTCAGAACGGTTCCCGCACCCTCAAGGACGCCATTAATGAGGCGCTGCGCGACTGGGTTGCGAACGTTGAGAACACCCACTACCTGCTGGGTACCGCTGCGGGTGCGCACCCGTTCCCGGCGATGGTGCGTTTCTTCCACGACGCTATCGGTGAGGAGGCGCGCGAGCAGATTCTGGCTGAGACCGGCCGCCTGCCCGATGGTATTGCTGCCTGCGTGGGTGGCGGTTCGAACGCGATTGGTCTGTTCCACGCGTTCTTGGACGATTCTTCGGTTGAGATTTACGGTTTTGAGGCTGGCGGTGACGGCGTGGAGACCGGCCGCCACGCGGCGACCATTACTCTGGGCCGCCCGGGCATGCTGCACGGCGCGATGACCTACCTGATGCAGGATGAGGACGGTCAGACCATTGAGTCCCATTCGATTTCTGCTGGTCTGGATTACCCGGGTGTGGGTCCTGAGCACTCCTACCTGTCCGATATTGGTCGCGTGACCTACGAGCCGGTGACTGACACCGAGGCGATGGACGCTCTGCGTCTGCTCTGCCGCACCGAGGGTATTATTCCGGCGATTGAGTCCTCGCACGCTCTGGCGGGCGCGTTGCGCGTGTGCCAGCGTTGGGCTGCTGAGGATCCGGAGGCGGCACGCGAGAAGACGATGATTGTCTGCCTGTCCGGTCGTGGCGATAAGGACATGGAGACCGCTCTGAAGTGGTTCGGCCTGGGTAAGGCGATTCCGTCCTCGACCCTGATGACCGGTAATAAGGAAGCTGCCGCATCCGCTGCACAGAACGCACAGGCTGAAAGTGAGGCTAAGTAATGAGCTACCAGGACGCTATTTCTCAGTCGGCACCTTTTACGGTGCTGGATGGTTCTTTCCCCGCTCCGAATGCGCAGTCGCCTCTGGCGGCTCGTCTGGCTGAATGCGAGAAGCAGGGCCGTGCGGCGCTGATTGGCTACCTGCCGGTGGGCTTCCCGACCCTGGACGAGTCGATTGACGCGGCGATTGCTCTGGGCAATAACGGCGCGGACATTATTGAGCTGGGCGTGCCTTATTCTGATCCGGTCATGGATGGCCCGGTGATTCAGAAGGCGACCGGCGTGGCGCTGGAGAACGGTTTCAAGCTTCCTCAGCTGTTTGAGGCGGTCCGCCGCATTACCGAGGCGACCGACGCGGTGGTTGTCGTGATGACCTACTGGAACCCGGTTCTGGCGTACGGTGTGAAGAATTTTGCGCGTGATTTGGCGGCTGCCGGTGGCGCGGGCATGATTACCCCGGACCTGGTGCCTGATGAGGCGTCGTCGTGGTTTGAGGCTTCTGACGAGTACGGTCTGGATCGTATTTTCTTGGCTGCTCTGTCTTCTTCGCCGGAGCGTCTGGCGACTATTGCGAAGGCGTCGAGCGGCTTCGTGTACGCCGTGTCGGTGATGGGCGTGACCGGTGCCCGCACCTCCGTGTCGGAGGCGGCTCGCACCCTGGTTGCGGACATTAAGGCTGCCGGTGCGCCTCGTGCGTGCGTGGGTCTGGGCGTTTCGACTCGTGCCCACGTTGAGGAGATTGGCGAGTACGCGGACGGCGTGATTGTCGGTACCGCGCTGGTGAAGGCTTTGGCTTCTGGCGGTGTTGAGGCGGTGGCTAAGCTGACCCGTGAGCTGGCGGGGCGTGAAGGCTAATGTCTGATGTGCTGTCGCTGGCGAGCGTGCCGGTAGCTAACGTGCTGGCTTCGATTCCCTCTCCAAGCGTTTCGTACCTGCAGTTGGGCCCGTTCCGTGTGCATTTCTATGCCCTGTGTATTCTTGCGGGTATGGCGGTGTGCTTGTGGCTGGGTTCTCGCCGTTGGAAGGCGGCGGGTGGTACCCCTGAGCGCGTTTTTGACGTGGCGATGTGGGCTATTCCGGCCGGCATCGTGGGTGCCCGCGCCTACCATGTGCTGATTACTGACCCGGGTAGCTATTTCGGTCCGAATGTTGCTGATCCGTGGGCTTTCCTGAAGATTTGGGAGGGCGGCATCGGCATTATGGGTGCCGTGTCGGTTGGTGCGTTGGGCGCCTGGTATGGTTGCCGCCGCTACGGGATGAATTTCCCTGCTTTTGCGGATGCGGTAGCGCCGGGTATTCTGCTGGCTCAGGCGTTTGGCCGCTGGGGTAACTGGTTCAACCAGGAGCTGTTCGGTAAGCCGACGACTCTGCCGTGGGGCTTGGAGATTAGCGCGTCGAGCGGTAATTTCCCGACCCAGTATCCGGCGGGCACGCTGTTCCATCCGACGTTCCTGTACGAGTCGCTGTGGAACCTGCTGGGTGTGGCACTACTGCTGTGGCTGGGCCGTAAGGGAGTGCTGAAGCTGGGTCAGACCCTGTGGCTGTATGTGTTCTACTACGGTGTGGGTCGCCTCTTCATTGAGATGTTCTTGCGTATTGATACCTCGGAGATGCTCTGGGGCGTTCGTATTCACGTGTGGACTGCTCTGCTACTGGTTCTGCTGGGTGCTGCTGGTTTTGTGGTGGCTGGTCGTCGTGCGGCGGCGAAGGCTGCTGCGGGTATTGAGCCGGCTCCTGCGGAGTTCGCTCCGAAGCCTGCCGCAGATGAGCCTGCAGAGGGCGCTGAGGAGAAGGCATCTAAGAAGGCAGAGCCCGCCGAGGATTCTGACTCTTCTGAGTCTTCGACGAAGGGCTCCTAGCTTTCATCTTCTGGCTTTTGTCTTCTAGTTCCATCTAAATTTCATAGAAAAACCGCCGGATGGGGGAGCGCCCCCATCCGGCGGTTTTTTGTGCCCGCTATTTGTGCTTGCTGTCTGCTTCTTGCCGCTGGATGTTCTTATAGTGGCATGTGGTCGTCCCATGTGGTGGCGCCATGCGCGGATTTGGGTGCTGAGAAGGCATAATAGAGGTATTGCGTGTGGCGGGTTCCCGTGTAAGGGGCATGAGGCTCCGCGTAAGGAGTATGAGGCTCTTTGAGTGCCCGTCGCGTCTGCGTTTAGAAACACCCACTCAACGTACAGGATTTTTATCGTGAGCTCTTCTGCCGGCGATTCTTCGCGCCCCATTTCTCCTTCTCCTTCTTCTCGTCCGGGTCTGACCCGTCGTCGTCTTGTGGCTGGTGCGGCGTGGGCTACCCCGGTTGTTGTGGCGTCGTCGGTGATTCCGGCGTATGCGGCTTCTGATGAGGAAGGCGAGTGCACCGGACCTTACGAAGATTCGACGATGGTCACTGCCGGTGACGGCGTGAAGAAGGTTGCCGTGCTGACGGTTCCTGCGGGCGCTAAGCGTATGCGGTTTACCGCTGTGGGTGGTGCTGGCGGCACGAACTACACTGTGGCTGATGCCGGTTCCGGTGCCATGGTGGAGGGTTCTATGGCTGTGCGCGGCGGCCAGACTATTACTCTGACGGCCGGTTCGGGCGGTATTGGTAATGGTGAGCTGAAGCCCGCTGAGGGCGGCGACGGCTACGGTGTGGGTGGCTCCTCGAAGGCTTCTTCGCCGGTTCCCGCAAACGTTGTTTCTGCGATTAATGATTTGACCCGCATTTCTGGCGGTGTGACCGGTCGCGGCGGCATGAGCGCTGTGCTGTATTCGGCGTCCGGCGGTGGTTCCTCCGCTATTGAGGTGGATGGCGTGCCGATGATTGTTGCCGGTGGTGGCGGCGGTGCCGGTGTGCTGGCGTCGTATGCGACGGTTCTGCCGAACCCCGCGAATGCTGGTGCTGTGCGCCCGACCGCGCACTATTCGCTCGATAGCTCCGGTGGCGAGCACCAGTTCAGCACCGGTGGTGGTGCTGGTTCGGGTGACGGCGACGGTTCGCCCGGTTTTGTTGGTTTCACCTCGTATGAGGCGCAGTCTGAGCCGATTCTGACGGTGAACCCGGGTTCGGGTGCCGCCGGTGGTGTGGGCGGTGCCGGCGGTGAGAAGCTGAACCCGCCGACTGTTGATGGTTCGGTGATTGGTTTTTCGAGCACCTCCACCCAGAAGCTGGTGAGCACTGCGACTGCCGGTGCGGCGGGTGCGAGCGGTTTCCGCGCGAAGGGCGCCGATGGTGTGGCGAGCTATTCGTACCAGTGGGATCAGACTCCGGAGGGTACCGATAACCGCCCGTCGAATGCTGGCGAGCTGTTTAACGGCTACCAGTCGGTGGTTTCTGGAGGTGGTGGCGCCGGTTATGGCGGCGGTGGTTCCGGTGCTGCGTTGAGCGTTTCGGCTCGTGTGGTGTCGCAGAAGTGGAATAACGATTCGGCTCGTGCCCGCTATGCGGTGGGTTCGGTGCAGCTGGCTGGCGGTGGCGCTGGCGGCGGTACGTTCATGGATTCTACGGTGCGCATCATGGATCTGGGTTGGGCGTTGAACGCTCCGAATGGTCCGGGTGAGCGCGGCGCTGGCTATATTGAGGTTGCTTTCTGCTTCTAGGCAGCTAAGTCTCATCGGCTAAGAGTTCCTATAAGCCTGTAGGAATCGTATAGGTGCAGATTGAACCCTTTCTTTAGGGTGGTATGCGCCTCAAACTTAATATTTAAATTTTTTCTGAGTGCCTCCCAAACCACTTGTTTGGGAGGCATTCTCATCTTCTGTGTTGCTTCGTCATAGCGTCATATCAACCTTTGGCGGTTTAGCGCATTGGTCAGAATAGACCTTATCGAAAGATCATCCTTGCTCGTGAGAACGCCTATATCTAACCCCTCTGTCATATTCGGGGAAGGTCCTTTAGATTGGCGGCTCATCATTTTACGGTGGAAATGTAAAGAATACGCGCGCCCACCCCGCTAGGTTGCACAGCGCAGATTGCAGATTGCGGCTTGAGCGCGACCACCGATGACTAAGGAGTTTAGATCATGTGCAAGGAAACCATGAAGGCTGTTGTTGTCCCTGAGAAGGTTGACGGTTCGGTTGTTGTCCGTGAGGTTCCCGTTCCGGCTGTCGGTCACGGCCAGGCGCTCGTGAAGATTGAGTACTCGGGCGTGTGCCACACTGACCTGCACGTGGCTTCCGGTGACTTCGGTGAGGTTCCGGGTCGTATTCTGGGCCACGAGGGCATCGGTCGTGTCGTCAAGGTCGGTGAGGGTGTTGAGTCCCTGAAGGAAGGCGACCGCGTGTCGGTGGCTTGGTTCTTCGAGGGCTGCGGCCACTGCGAGTACTGCACCTCGGGCCGTGAGACCCTGTGCCGTTCGGTGAAGAACGCAGGCTACTCGGTCGATGGCGGCATGAGTGAGTACACCCTGGTGACCGCTGATTACGCTGTGAAGGTTCCCGAGGGTCTTGACCCGGCACAGGCAAGCTCCATTACCTGCGCTGGTGTGACCACCTACAAGGCAATCAAGGAGTCGCTGGTTCGTCCCGGTGAGTGGCTGGTTGCTTACGGTGCGGGCGGTCTGGGTAACCTGGCTGTTCAGTACGCTAAGAAGGTTTTCGGCGCCAAGGTTATCGCTGTTGATATCAACGATGACAAGCTGGCTCTGGCTCGTGAGACCGGTGCTGATCACGTCATCAACGGCCGTGAGGTTGAGGATGTTCCGGCTCGTATTCGCGAGCTGACCGGCGGCGGCGCTCATGCTGCTGTGGTGACCGCGGTGTCGAAGGTTGCGTTCAACCAGGCTGTCGAGTCGGTTCGTGCGGGCGGTTCCGTGGTGGCTGTTGGTCTGCCCTCGGAGATGATGGAGCTGTCCATTGTGAAGATTATTCTGGACGGCATCCGCGTGGTGGGCTCCCTGGTGGGTACCCGTCAGGATCTGGCGGAGGCGTTCCAGTTCGGTGCTGACGGCATCGTGGTTCCGGTGGTTCAGCTGCGTGAGGTTGACGAGGCACCGGCTGTCTTCGAGGAAATGGCGGCGGGTAAGATTACCGGCCGTATGGTTCTGGACTTCGCTAGCCTCTAAGCTAGCGGATGGGTCGAGGCGCCCGGTAGGGCTTCAAGGTCTCACTCGGCTGGGGTCTTGCCGGTAGTTTCGATGGTTATAGCGCCTAGGGCGCATCCCGTGTGGCGGGGGAGTAGGGGTACTCTTTCTGCTGTGCATACGACGCGGGGTGCGTCCTAGTGTTTTTAACTAGTATTTTTAACTAGATGTTTTAGCGCCGGGTTTTTGAGAGCCGTTATCGTGAGGAGCCCAAATCCTCTGTGAGTACTAGGCACCTAAACGTAATATACGCGGGAATTTATTTTTGAAATATTCGGGGATTATCTCAAAATTCTCACTAAATCAGTTCAATAGAGCATCTTGTTTGACATCTATAGGCCTCAAAATGCATACTTGCATTGTAAACATTCAACCACTGGTTGAGGCGTAATATTTGCCGAAGAGATAGGTTTCGAACGCCCCTGCACATACCCTTGATGTAACGGGATATGACGTGTGAAGGTTTCGGCCCTCCTAGATATCGATTCCTTCTCCCGGAACGCCATACCCGGGTGAATTTCAGCATCTTCGTACCGTGCCGTTATTCACCGTTGAGTCCTTAATTCCGGCCAGGCGCCCCTCTAGACACCTTCGGATTGAGGTCTCACCAATGATTAGTGTGGGCCCCACGGACATGGTCAATGGGGACTATGTCCGCCACACTAATCCGGGGCTTTTAGGACATTGCATGACTTCGTGGTGGTTCGCCCGCCACGCTATAAATTTACCTGCCGGCACGGGTAACATAGCCGGGTTCTCTACTCACTCGGTAACCCACCCGCTGCAGAACGCATCTTGATTTTTGTGTTGTTCAGAAGATGCGCCCTGTAGCAAAAGAACGAGGGGCACCTCTGCCAGGTGCCCCTCGTTTTTATATGCGCGTTGCAGTGTTTAGCAACTGCCTCGCTGTTTAGTAGATACCACGCTGCGCGGTCCAGCGGATCGTGCCGCGCTCAAAGTCCATGTAGTACACGCCGTTCACGTAGGATTCGTCGCCGCGTGCCGCACCGTAGCGAGCGGTATTCTTCTCCCAGTGCTTGAAGATTGCGCCGTTACCGTTGGTCTCGTACGCACCGTACGCATCCGACCAGAGCAGTACCTTACCCGAGGCGAACTGAATCTGAGCGCCCGTGGAGGTGACAGTCTCGTCGGTCACCGGTGCACCCCAGGTGCCGCGGTGCTGCAGGAAGCGGTGGTAGAACGCGCCGCCGGTGTGCATGCGGTGGGTGCCGGTCTGAGCAGACCACACGTAGGTGGTGCTGCCGGTGAATTCCTGCTTGATGAGGCTGTTGCCCAGGTTCTGCTCGTCGGTGGTGGGCACGCCCCTCATGCCAGCTGCACGCCAGGTCGCATAGATGGAGCCGCGCTCATTGATGATGTGGGTTCCGTATGCGTTGGACCAGTAGCCACCCTCACCGTTGGCGAAGGAGACTGCGATGGTGTCGGAGCGGGCTTCCTCGTTGGTGGTCAGGCCGCGGAATCGTGCCACGTCCGAGCGGAACTTATGATCCAGACCGCCGTTGGTGACCAGCCAGTGCGAACCGTGAGAGTTCGTCCAGTAGATGGTCTTGCCGTTGGTGAACTTCTGCGCGTACACGCCGTTGCCGAGGGTGTACTCGGTACCGATCGGGTTGCCGTAGAAGGAGCGGTTTTCGTTCCAGTAGCCACCGATACCGGTGCGAATATCAATGGAACCGGTCGCAGTGGTCACCACATTCGAATCCTGTGCCGCACGGTCTTTTGCCGCACGGTCCTCAACCGCGCGGTCCTGGCCGTTCGACCAGTTGCGGTGCACGGCCTTCGGGTTCTTCGCCAGAACCTTCAGATCGTTCACGGTGCCGGGGAAGAAGTTCGAGTCACCCACGAACGGGCCCGAATCGGTGAACTGCCAAATGTCGTAGCCGCTCCATCCCGCCGGAATTGCACCGACCACGGTGGAGTAGCTCGCCAGGTGCAGCGGCAGGGTGCCGAACTGCTGTGAACCCACGCAGTGCGACCACCAGGAGGTTGCGGTGTACACCATGGGGTCGCGCCCGGTCAGTGAACGGTAAGTGTCCACGAAGTCGCGGGTCCAGGCGGTCAGCTGCGCCGGGGTCATGTTGAAGCAGGTGTTGCCGTAGGCGGGGTAGGGGTTGAACTCGATGTCCAGCAGGCCGGGCAGGGTCTTGCCGTCGGCAGTCCACGCGCCACCATTCTGCACGAAGTAGCGTGCCTGATCGGCACCCGAGGAGGTGCGGGGGTTTGCGAAGTGGTAGGCGCCGCGCACCATGCCGACCTGTGCCGAACCGTTGTACTGCTGACCGAAGTAGGGGTTGGTGTAGTAGCCGCCCTCGGTTGCCTTCACGTAGGCGAAGCGGGAACCTGCGGCGTAGGCGCTCGCCCAGTCCACGTTCTGCTGGTGCGAGGAGACATCCATGCCGAGGGTGCCGCCGCTCGGGGTCCATGCGGAGCGGCCCTGTGCCAGTGCCTGACCGGCTGCCGGAGCTCGACCAGCTCCCAGACCCTGCGCGGAGCTCTGGGTCGCGGAAATACCGCTCAGAGTTGCGGTAGAAGCGGGGGAGGTGGCTCCGGTGCGTGCGTTCGCGGTGCCCAGTCGTTCGCGTTCGCCCGCACCCATGGCGGGGTTGGAGCGTTCGACCAGGGATGCATCCGGGGCGGGGGCGTAGGTGAGCTCCTCGTAGGATGCGTTGGGGTTGACCTCTGTGTCTGCACTCGCGCTGGGGGCGGCGAAGGCTGCGGGAACGGAGGTGAGGGATGCGGCGACCAGGGAGAGCGCACCTGCGGACGCCATGATGGAGCGGGCTGCCGCGGAGCGCGCGGCAGTCTGGAGTTTCTTCATAGATTTTGCCTGTGTTTGAGAGGTGGATGTGTCGATGTGGCCCTGTGTGGGGGCTTCTGGCACGAGTGAATGGTGAGGTAGTTGAGTGAGGTTTATGTGTCGATTGTTGCCGCGTCAAGCGACCGGCACAGCTATCAGCCTACGGTACCTGCACCGCTGTGCGCAATGCTTTGGCATGTCATTCTGGCGGCATATCTTTCGCAGAGTGCACAGTAATTTGGGGTCTTTGGGGGACCTGTTTAGTTTTGCGGCTTGTCGGTGTATTTATGGGCTCAGTTTTTTGCGAAAAATTTTAGGTGGGTGACACGCCGGGGGCATTGCGAATTTCATTCTGTGGACTGCTCTGTCGGAGGTTGCGCTGCAGGGGCTTTGGCTTGCGGGCATAAGGAAAGGGGTGGGCCGCACACACAAAGACCCACCCCTCATGTTCCGGGTACTGTATTTGGCGCGGCCTCGCACCGGCACCCGGAGTTTCATGGTCGATGCAGGAGAGATGAAGAGTCATCGACCACGTATATGGTGCCTGTTGGCACGTTTTTCTCGGCTCTTCCCGCCCGCTCTTTCAGGTTCTGGTGTCCGGCTGAAAGATCGGGAGGGAAGAGGCGAAAGTTTATTTTTCCTCGAATTTTTTAAAATTTCGAGGGCTTAGAGGAACTTGGCGATGTCCTCGACCAGCGGCTTGAGGGTCTCGCGGTCGATGTACTCAGCCTTGCCGGTCTTGTAGCATTCGAGCATCTGCTTGATGCCCTCGTTGGGGTTCGGGTTGGCCATGAGCCATGCGCGGACCGGGCCCTTCAGAGCAGTCTTGTGAGCCAGCGAAATCTTGTCAAAGTCGATACCGCCACGCAGGTGGTAGACGGGGCGACCTTCGGTCAGTTCGGGGGTGTAGCTCTTGGCGACAGCCTTGTCCAGCAGCTTCTTCGAGTACTCACCGGTGAAGGAGACGGTGAAGAACGCGGTGCGGTTCTTCTTGGGCGCAATGATCGGCAGGATCTTCTTGCGAAGTGCCGGTGCGCCGTTGAGGAATCCACCGTAGTCGCTGCCGGCAATGACGAAAGCATCGAATGCCTCTGCCTGCTCGGGGGTGACCTTGGAGGCGGGGACAGTCTCAACTTCGGGAGCCTGTGGGAGTGCACGCAGATCTTCTGCCAGCCAGGTGGCGTACTGTTCGGTGTAGCCGTAGGTGGAGCCGAAGATAATCAGCACGCGAGTAGTCATCTGTGAACCTTCCAGATATATTTCGCATTTCAAATACTAATTATGGGTTCCAATATAGGCTAGGCGCGCGAAAATGTGAAATCGCCCAGCCCTTGGATGCCCTATCTATCTTCTCATAGCCCACTCTGAGTGTCTCTATGTTTTTGAAACACGCCCGAAGGTTCTCGAGTGTGACTAAATATTGCACAGTGCCCATTTTCTATAGGTAAAAAGCACCCTAATTTACTTTCTGGGTGAGGCGGGGGTTGAGGGGGTGGAAACCGGCTTTCTGTGGTGTGCTCGATGGGGAAGGGGTGATGTTCAAAATGCGACGTGAAACACAAATTCTTCGATGGAAAGAGTTGGGAGAGGCATACCCAAGTGGGCTTAAAACCCCTATAATTGAGAAAGAGTCCCACGCATCCGGCATGTGGTTACCTGTTAGAACACGTGGGAATAATTGGGAATTTGACGTTAGTCTTCCCCGGAAAATCAGTGTGAGCCCTCAGGGGCCACATGAAACAACACACAAAGGTTAGGTACATGAGGCGCGCAAAAATCGTTGCAACCATCGGTCCGGCAATCGAGTCCCCCGAGAAGATCTCCGAGGCAATCAAGGCTGGCCTGAACGTCGCCCGTCTGAACATGAGCCACGGTGACCACGCCGAGCACCAGGCACGCTACGACACCATCCGTGAACAGTCTGCAAAGCTCGGTAAGGACGTTGCTATCCTCGCCGACCTGCAGGGCCCCAAGATTCGCCTCGAGCGTTTCGCAAACGGCAAGGAATACCTTGAGCCCGGCGCAGACTTCACCATCACCTCCGAAGACGTTGAAGGTACCGCAGAAATCTGTGGCACCACCTACAAGGGCCTGCCTGGCGACGTAAAGCTCGGCGACAAGCTCCTGCTCGACGACGGCAAGATTCGCCTTGAAGCCATTGAGGTAACTCCCACCCGTGTTCGCACCCGCGTGGTCGTCGGTGGCCCCATCTCCAACAACAAGGGCATCAACCTGCCCGGCGCAGCAGTCTCCCTGCCCGCGCTGACCGAGAAGGACGCGAACGACCTGCGCTTCGCACTGAAGATGGGTGCAGACATCATTGCGCTCTCCTTCGTCCGTACCGGTGCAGACGTTGACCCCGTCCACAAGATCATGGAAGAAGAGGGTATCCGCGTACCCGTCATCGCCAAGATCGAGAAGCCCCAGGCAGTTGAGAACCTGCAGGACATCATCGACAAGTTCGACGGCATCATGGTCGCTCGTGGTGACCTCGGTGTTGAGCTGCCCTTCTCCGAGGTTCCCCTCGTCCAGAAGAAGGCAATCGACATGGCACGCCGCTGGGCAAAGCCCGTCATCGTGGCAACCCAGGTGCTCGAGTCCATGACCGACAACCCCGTCCCCACCCGTGCAGAGGTTTCTGACTGCGCTAACGCAATCCTTGACGGTGCAGACGCTGTGATGCTCTCCGGTGAGACCTCGGTCGGTAAGTACCCGATCCTGACCCTGCAGGCTATGGCTGCAATCGTTCAGGATACCGAAAAGGGCGGCCTGTACCGCGTGCCCGAGCTGGACCGCAAGCCCCGCACCCGCGGTGGCGCAATTACCCGCGCAGCAGTGAACATCGCCGACCAGCTGGATGCAAAGCTCATCGTTACTTTCACCCAGTCCGGTGACTCCGCACGTCGTCTGGCACGTCTGCGTCCCGAGACCCCGATTGTCGCGTTCACCACCAGCTCGAAGGTTCGTTCCTTCCTGTCCATGCTGTGGGGCGTTGACGCTGAGCAGGTTGAGATGATCACCGATCAGGAAGGTCTGTTCCATTTCGTGGACGAGTACCTGCTGAAGAACGGTCTGGCAGAAGCTGGCGACCTGGTCGTCGTTGCTGCCGGTGCTCCCGCAGGCCGCGCAGGTACCACCAACATGGTTCAGGTACACCGCGTCTACGGTGCTGAGGGCGAGCGCGAGGCTCTGCGTCCTTACGAGGAGGACGAGGTCAAGCGCTAAGCCGCTCACCAATCTTTCCGATGCGTAGCTGAGGGTAATCCTTCGCCTGTACGCCCGGTATATAGAACCGCCGCCCGGTCGTGAACTCTCACGGCCGGGCGGCGGTTTTGCGTGTTGGTGTAGTTGTCCCATCTGATGCGCGGGTGGGGTACAAGGGGTATAGAAGCGGATACAGAAAAGCGGCGGGAAAGCTTCAAACTTTCCCGCCGCTTTTGCGTTGGTGCCCGAGGTGGGACTCGAACCCACACTCCGAAGAACCTGATTTTGAGTCAGGCGCGTCTGCCAATTCCGCCACTCGGGCGTATCACGCATTTGTGCGTAACACCTTTAGAATTCTAACCCAGGCTGTCTAGAAAATCTAATCTATCTGACGTGTTGAGCAGGCTGAGGCGGGGCGCGGAACATCTGCTGAGGGTTTCTGTTGCGCCTCTACACGGGGGTAGGTCTGGTACCTGCCGCGCATTTGCTGAGGGGCGCGGGAGGGGATGTTGAGTGTAAATCCTGAGCTCAGGGTGAACCGGTGCCACTTATCCACAGGTGGAGGCGGGGGAGAAAGCGCGCATCCTGTATCCTTAAAGACTGACTAACCATCCCCGTTCGCCTTCGCGGCTGGGGGCCACCTCAACGTTAAGAAAGTGATCACGGCTCGTGTTCAATTCTCTCTCCGACCGCTTGACGGCAACTTTTAAGAACCTGCGCGGCAAGGGCCGCCTCTCCGAGGCAGACATTGATGCAACCGTCCGCGAAATCCGCCGCGCCCTGCTCGACGCTGACGTCGCCGTCCCCGTGGTCCGCGAATTTACCGCCCACGTGAAGGAACGCGCTCTCGGCGCGGAAGTTTCCGAGGCGCTGAACCCCTCCCAGCAGATCGTCAAGATCGTGAACGAGGAGCTGGTGAGCATCCTCGGCGGTTCGACCCGCCGCATCAACATGGCGAAGAGCGGCCCGACCATCATTATGCTGGCGGGTCTGCAGGGTGCCGGTAAGACCACCCTGGCTGGCAAGCTGGCTCACTGGCTGAAGGGCCAGGGCCACACCCCGATGCTGATTGCATCCGACCTGCAGCGCCCCAACGCGGTGACCCAGTTGAAGGTTGTCGGTGAGCGTGCAGGCGTGCCCGTGTACGCGCCGCACCCCGGTGTGACCAGCGAGTTTGACGTACCCACCGGCGATCCCGTGCAGGTGGCACGTGACGGTGTGGCTGAGGCTCGCGCTAAGCTGCACGACGTGGTGATTGTCGATACCGCGGGTCGTCTGGGTGTTGACGCTGAGCTCATGCAGCAGGCACGTAACATTCGTGACGCTATTGAGCCGCACGAAGTTCTGTTCGTCATCGATGCGATGATCGGTCAGGACGCCGTGAACACCGCTAACGCCTTCAACGAGGGTGTGGACTTCACCGGTGTGGTCCTGTCCAAGCTTGATGGTGACGCCCGCGGTGGTGCGGCGCTGTCGGTGGCTTCGGTGACCGGCAAGCCGATTATGTTCGCGTCCACCGGTGAGAACGTCACTGACTTTGAGCAGTTCCACCCGGACCGTATGGCAAGCCGCATCCTGGATATGGGTGACATCCTGACTCTGATTGAGCAGGCTGAAGCTCAGTGGGATAAGGCTGAAGCCGACCGCATGGCGAAGAAGTTCATCGATCAGGAAGACTTCACTTTTGAGGACTTCCTGGCTCAGATGCAGCAGATTCGTAAGCTTGGTTCCATGAAGAAGCTGCTCATGATGATGCCCGGTGCGGCTCAGATGCGTCAGCAGCTTGAGGCTTTTGACGAGCGCGAGATTGACCGCGTGGAGGCGATTGTTCGCTCCATGACCCCGCACGAGCGTGTGGCTCCGCGCATCATTAACGGTTCTCGCCGTGCCCGTATCGCTAAGGGTGCGGGCGTGACCGTTTCTGAGGTGAACCAGCTGATGGAGCGTTTCGCTCAGGCTCAGAAGATGATGAAGAAGCTCGCTTCGGGCAAGATGCCCGGCATGCCCGGTGGTATGCAGATGCCCGGTATGGCGGCTGCGGCGGGTGGCGCTCGTAAGAACGCGAAGAACAACAACAAGAAGAAGAAGGCTCGCTCCGGCAACCCGCAGAAGCGTGCGGCGCAGGAGGCGGCAGCAGCTAAGGCGCAGCAGGCTCGCGCCGGTGCTGCATTCGGTCAGCAGGCTCAGAACCAGGAGATGGATCTGTCCAGCATGAACCTGCCGAAGGGCTTCGAGAAGTTCCTGCAGTAAGAGCAAATATGAGCCCCGGTGAGGGGTGGTACGGGTGCGCACGTGGTGACGGGGCGCACCCGTACCGGTATGGTGCCCGGTTTGGGTGCATGAATGGGTGTGAAGGGAAGGTATCAATGGCTCAGAACGAGCAGAATTGGGATCGAGAGAACGCGGATGATCAGCTGAATAAGCAGGTCACGCCGTGGTCTCAGCGCGCCTTCGCTGATGATGCTGTAGAGGACCCTGCTGGTGAGTCTGCTGGAGAATCTGCAGGCGATTCTGCAGTTGAGGAGGGCTCGCTGAGCTTCTCTGATGCTCCCGCAGAGGATCTTGAAGACGACCTTTTGGGCGATCTTGAAGACGGCATCGCACACGACTTTGCGGACGGCTTCGACGATGATTCGAGTATCCTTCCCGGGTACACCCCCGTCTGGGCGCGTATTGCCCTCGAGTACGGTGAGCACTCCGCCGAACTGGCTGGCGACCTCGTCTACTCGAGCGAGAGCGACGACCCCGCAGTCGACGATGTTGCCGCAACTATCCTGAACCTCATTCGTGAAGCCCGCAGCATGCACGATGAGGTGAAGGCGGAAGACCCCGATACGCAGCGCGCCTGGAATGACCGCACGAGGGTTGACCGCCTCGCCGCCGCCCTGGAGAGCGAAGAATGGACCGTCGATAAGCTCACCGGCATGTGGGACGATGCCCCCGCACCCGCCGGAACTGGCGAATCGGATAGCCCCGAATACCTGCGCGCCCAGGACGAGGAGCGCACCGCCGAGAAGCAGCGCAATGAGCGCATCGAGCAGACCATGGAGCTGGAAGAGAAGATTCAGCGCCGCCGCATCATGGCTCGTTCCACCACCGATGAGGAGCTGATCGCCGCCCTCATTGAGGCGACCGCCGCCTCCCCGGAGCTGATTGCTTACGAGATGGGTGAGCATCAGGTGCAGCTCTACGTGCTGTGCGCCGTGGATGATGAGGGCTACATGAACGTGCTGGAGGTCGCTGACGGTCACCTGCACGTGGGTACTCCCGTTGAGGATTATGTGGCGCAGCTGGTGGATCAGCTACCGGTTACCGGTGCCGCCCTTGAGGGCGAGGCTACCGTGTGGGAGGATCTGCCCGGTGAGCAGGGTGAGCTGGAGTTCCTGGTGGATGGTGACGCCGCGATGCTCGTTGACCTGCCCATTGACATGATTACGGGGCTTCTTTTGGCGTACCTTCCTGCCGGTACTCGGCAGGTTGTTGCCGCGCCGGCGGGGGAGTGGACCCTCATTTCTGCCGACCCGGTGGACCTGATGGCGCTGCTGGGTCTGCTGAACTGCAACGCCCTGATTGCTGAGGGCAACGCGAACCAACAGCACCTGGTGGTCTATGAAGAGCCCGCCCGCGAACCCTACCCGGATGAGGGGTGGTACCTGGAGGCGTTCGGCGAACCCTACGAGAATATCGTGGAGGAGTTCACCTGGCAGCGCGTGCCTAAGCGCCTGAACCGTGCCCTCAGCCGTGAGGAAGTTGCACGTTTTGGCGGCGTGCTGGAGGACCTGCTCTCGGAGCTTCCCGGTAGCGCCCCGGAGCTGTCGGGTTCGAAGATTTTCGGTTCCGATGAGGAAGAAATCGAGCAGGGCATCGCTAATGTCATGGCGATGTTTGGTGTGGAGGCTGACTCCATTACCGGCCGCCGCCTGAATGCGTACCTGCGCGATACGAGCAATACCCTGGCGTTGGAGTCGGTGCTGCAGCTGCTGGATGTTCCCACGGAGCTGGCGCTGGTTCCGACCACCGGTTTTGATGTGGCGTCGATTAGCACAGCTCGCATCTTCGGCAACGAGGATGAGGGCTTCGCGCAGCCTGCTGCTGAACCTGCTGACGAGGCGCAGACTTCTGAAGCCCTGGACGTTACCTTCCCGCTGGATGACTCCGCTGCCGAGGCTACTTTCTCCGAGAGCACCCCCGTAGAGGACGATTCCTTCGAGGATGACGAGGAGATTGAACCCTACCCGGGCAACTTCCCCTCGCCCATGGAGCGTAGCTACCGACTGGTTGCGACCGGCCGCCGCGTGACCCTCGCCGAGTGGATGGACGCCATCAGTGAAGGCCATATTCCCTTCGAGTACACGCATATGTCTTTCACGGAAGACGCTCTTGATGAGGAAGAAGACTTCCTGGACTCTGAGGCGTTTGATGACTTCGAGGGTCCCTATGAGCAGGACCGCGATTTCGATAGGGACGACGCGGACCAGCCTGTGGGTCGCAGGGTTTTCACCCCGGAGGAAGAAGAAGCTGCTCTTGCGCATTTGAGGGCTTCCCTGGCACCGCACTCTGCCAAGTCCGCAACAGAACAGTCAGCCGCATCGCGGTCCGAGGTGACCCCTGCTGAGGATGCACAATCCGATGCCGCGCGCTCTGATGATGCACAGTCTGAGAACGTATCCGCTGAAGATGCTCCGTCGCAGGTAACGCAGGCTGCCCCCTCCGCAGGGTTTGCCTCAAAGAAGTCTGCCTTGGAGAAGCGCCTGACTCCTGAGCAGATTCGTGCGAAGACCCGCCGTGTGGGTCTTGTCCTGGGTGCGGATGTGACGGCTCAGAGTGCTATCGCTCTGACCTTGGCGAATGTGGCGCGCCGCCGCCGTGCTCAGGGTAAGGCGAGCCGTAAGTTCTCGGTGGCCGCGGCACTCTTTGCGCTGAATGCCACGGTTGAGTCGGCACTGATTCCGACGGTGCTGCGTTCTTTTGAACAGACTCAGATGAAGAAGCATGCCCGCCCGGTGGCGGATGCTGAGCTGGTGCATCCGGGTGACACCGCAGGGGAGCATCCCTCGACCAAGAAGCGTACTTTGATTGATGATTTGCGTGAGGGCCACTACCGCACGGTGGAGGATGCCGCCCCGTCCACGGAGCAGGCACCCTCTGGACTGCGTGAGCGTGCCCTGGGTATAGTGCGTAGCATCAGGCAGCGTGCTGCGAAGAAAACCGACCGCTAAAGGAAAGAAGCCATGAAGGATTCCTATCTGAGCGATGAAGAGCTGAAGGCTTTTATCGCCACCTTGCCCACGCGCCGTTTGGCGGCGGGTGCGCTGATTCGTAATGAGCGCGGCGAGATGCTGCTGGTGAAGCCGAACTATAAGGACGGCTGGATTCTTCCCGGCGGCACCGTGGAGGCTGGCGAGGCGCCCAAGCCCGGTTGTGAGCGTGAGATTGTGGAGGAGCTGGGCCTGGATGTGAAGCTGGGCCGCGTGCTGCTGATTTTCCACGGCTTGTCGCTGGGTGTGTGGGGCGATTCGACCTACTACATGTATGACGGCGGCGTGATTGCGGCGGATACGAAGATTACCCTGCAGGATGCTGAGCTGGTGACCTATGAGTGGGTTGCTCCGGAGAACCTGGAGGGCTATGTGCGTCCGTCGATGGTGGAGCGTCTGCGTGAGTGCTACCGCGCCCTGGAGACGGGGGAGACTCTGGAGATGAGCAACCTCGACTCCTAACAACCTCGCCTAGCGGCGGCTGCAGGGCGGCTCGCCGGGCGTAGCTATCTGAGCCGAGTAACAGCCCAGTGGCCGGGCGCATCACCCGGCGCAGAACACTGTTACGGAACGCTGTTTAAAAGTGATGTTCGGTGCCTTGGGCAATTATTTTTCCGTGTCGCTAGCTTAAAATCTTGGGCTCTGATACCCTAGCTGAGTACCCGGCGACGCGCGACCCCTCTCTTCGCGCGCCGTTGTGTCCATAGAGGCGCCGTGAATGGCCCGCCCCACGGGTGCTGAACCGTGTGCCTCGCACCAAATTATGAAACAGGAGTAACCACTAAAGTGGCTGTTAAGATTCGTCTCAAGCGTATGGGTAAGATCCGCGATCCTCGTTACCGCGTCGTGATCGCTGATTCGCGCGTCAAGCGCGACGGTAAGACCATCGAAGAGATCGGTATTTACCACCCGACCGAGCACCCCTCGCGTATCGAGATCAACTCTGAGCGTGCTCAGTACTGGCTCTCCGTCGGCGCACAGCCGACCGAGCAGGTTCTGGCTCTGCTGAAGCTCTCGGGCGACTGGGCTGCATTCAAGGGCGAGAAGGCAGAGTCCAAGGTTCTGCCCGTCGAGGCTAAGGCTGAGTTCGTTGTTCCCGAAAAGGGTTCCGTGATTCTGCCCGAGGCTATCACCCCCAAGGCTGAGAAGGCTGAAGAGGCTGCTGAGGAAGCAGCACCCGAGGCTGAGGCTGAGGAAGCAGCTGAGTAATTATGTTGGCTGACGCACTCGAACACCTGGTTCGAGGGATTGTCGATCGTCCGGAGGACGTGAAGGTGCGCCTGCGCACTCAGCGTCACCGTGAAACCCTTGAGGTTCGCGTGCATCCGGATGACCTGGGCCGAGTTATCGGCAGGTCTGGTCGTACCGCCAAGAGCATCCGTCTGGTGATGGACGCTATTTCTGATGGCGAGCCGATGCGTATCGACATTATCGACACCGACAAAAAGCGACGCTAGCTCGTAAACGCTTGAAGCCCCCGCTCCCGGAGTTTTTCCGGAAGGCGGGGGCTTTCGCGTACCCGGGTCCCGGTGGTAGTGCGGGCGGCAGCATGCGCCCGTCCTAAGTGCCCGGTAGAATAGTGGGAGCCGTGCACGTGCACGGCGTAGGTTTTTAGCTTGTATCCAGCGGAGGAAAATTATGCAGGTTGTGGTGGCTCGTATCGGTAAGCCTCACGGTATTCGTGGTGAGGTGACGGTTCAGCTCTTTACTGATGCCCCGCAGGAGCGTTTTGCCCGCGGTGAGGTGGTCGGCATCGAGAATTTCAAGCCCGGCTCTGCTGCCGCTTCTGTGGCGCCTACCGGTGAGCTGACGGTTGCCGGTGCCCGCTGGAATAAGAAGATTCTGGTGGTCCGTTTTGATGAGGTGACTACCCGCAACCAGGCTGAGGAGCTGCGCGGTAGCCGCCTGGTCTACGAGGTTCCCGAGGATGAGGGCGATGAAGAGGGCTTCTACGAGCAGGAGCTGGTGAACCTGCCCGTGTACCTGCTGGCGGACGTTCCCGAGGGTGAGAGCCCCGTGGATAACCCGGCTGTGGGCAAGCCGCTGGGTAAGGTGACCGGTCTGCAGACCATGCCGGTTCAGGATTTGCTGCTGATTAAGCTGGCTCGTTCGCCGCGTCTTGCCTCCGGCGCGGGTGAAGAGATCATGATTCCTTTTGTTGAGGAGATTGTGCCTGAGGTGGTTCCCTCGACCGATGATGAGCCCGGCTTTGTGTTGCTGACCCCTCCGGCGGGTTTGATTGACCTGGTCGAGGACGCTGCGCAGGCGACTGAGCAGGCGGGGGAGTAGTCCGTGCGCTACGATGTGGTCACGATTTTCCCCGAGTACCTAGAGCCGCTGAAGCTGTCCCTGCTGGGCAAGGCACGCGAGAAGGGTCTGGTGGATTTGCACCTGCACGATTTGCGTGAGTACACCTTTGACCGTCACCGCACGGTGGATGACACCCCGTATGGCGGTGGCGCGGGCATGGTGATGAAGGCGGAGCCGTGGGGTTTGGCGCTGGATGAGGTGCTTGCCGCCTCCCCGCTGAACGCTTCTGAAGACTCTACTGAGGGTGCCAAGTCTGAGGGCACCGAGCTCGCTGCCGAACCCGCCGCTGATACCCGCCCGCTGCTGATTGTCCCGTCCCCGGCGGGTGCCGTTTTCGATCAGGCGATGGCGTACGAGCTGGCAGAGGAGAAGCATATTGTCTTCGCTCCGGCGCGCTACGAGGGCATTGACGAGCGTGTGCTGGACTGGGCGCAGGAGAGCTTCCGCGTGATGCCCGTGTCCCTCGGCGATTATGTGCTTTACGGTGGCGAGGTTGCGGTCATGGCGATGATTGAGGCTATCACCCGCCTGATTCCGGGCGCGATGGGTAACCCCGCCTCCCTGGAGGAAGAGTCGCATACGGGCGGCCTGCTGGAGTACCCGGTGTACACGAAGCCCGCCGTGTGGCGCGACCGTGAAGTGCCGGAGGTGCTGCTGTCGGGTAATCACGGTGCGATTGCGCGTTGGCGTCGTGACCGTCAGATTGAGCGCACCCTGGAGCGCCGCCCGGATCTGCTGGAGGCGTACCCGGTGGAGCAGTGGGATAAGAAGGACCGCCGCTTCTTGGCTGAGCGCGGGGTGCATTTTGCGAACCCGGCGAAGGCGGCTCAGAAGAAGGCGAAGAAGAACCCCGCACCGCAGGCTGATAGCGCGGCTCAGGCGGCACAGCCTGATACTGCACAGTCTAATACCGTGCAGCCTAATACCGTGCAGACCCAGCCGGATTCCTAAGCTTCGAACGGGTGCTTGTGGGTGCCTCGTGATTCTCTGAATGGGGGTTAGCGTCATATAACTGTTAGTTGGCGCTAACCCCTATTTTTTGTGCCCGCGACCCGTTATTCTGAGGTTACCCTCGCTAAGAACATAGCTCATCTATAGCTGGTGCGAGGTTGTAGCACGCTTTCATCGTTGAAAGCACGTACTCAACAGAAGGAGGACACATGTCCGTTGTTAAGGTTCACCGTCTTGCTGTCGTTGGCGACAACCAGGCTGAGCTGGAGAAGCGCTTTGCCGCTGCCCGCCACATCGCTGACTCTTTCCCCGGCTTTGAGGGTTTTGAGCTGTGGCGCCCCCTGGATGAGGGCGGCGACTATTTCGTGGTGACCCGCTGGGTTGATGAGGCAAGCCATGATGCGTATGCGGCGGCTCGTCGTGAGCGTGACCCGAACACTGTTGTTTCTCACGCTGATGGCACCATGAGCTTCGAGAAGGTGGAGTTCGCCGACTAGCATCTGTGTTTGTCTGCGTCTGACCGGATTTATGGCTGAAGCCCATGTGAGACGAAGAATTTATCTCAAATAGTGAGGGGCTGCACTAACTTTTCTGAATATTGCTTTAAGTGGGTATTAGCCCATGTGGAGGCGATATAAGAAGGGCTTGATGCGGCCCCTCCTTGATTTTTCGGGGCTTAAAATCCGCGGGTATTTCGCGGTGATTGGATATGTGGGTTCAGCGTTATAAAACACCTGAATTATGGTCAATAAATACCCTCTATATCCTTCAACCCGAAAGTGACACCATGATGCAAAAAGGTTATTATTAGTCCCGAGAGCACACATTCGTCCGTGCCGGTAGTTCGGGCGAAGACAGCGATCCCCTCTCAGCTGCATCGCATGACGCGGCTGAGTCACTCAAGGGAAATATTCAGCGCACCCATGTGAGCATCTCCTCTGCATAGGAGGTCTGGCAAGGGTGCCGACTCAACTATCACGTATTCACACAAGTGGTGCATGGTACGGAACCCCGCAATATATGGGATGGGAGCTTGGTGGTTCGAGCGTTCATCGTGGTTGATGACCCTCCCAGCCGCGGATAGGAATGTGCTTTGCAAAGCGGGTGAGCAAGCCGGTGGTCCGGACCGGTGCTCGCCCGCTCCGCTGTTTAAAACCGCCTTTTACACGTCCCAGACTTGGATTCTACGTGTCCCTAACGTTTTTCAGCCTAGTGCTTTTCGGGTACCGGGCGCTCGCGGAACTCAATGGGTCGCTTCGCCTTGGGTAGCGAGTACATGACGCGCAGGTACGCATCCTCCACTAGCTCCTCCAGAACCCGCTCGGTGACACCCTCACCGGCACCCACAGAAATCCAGTGCCGCTTATTCATGTGCCATGCCGGGATGATGCTCGGGTAGATGCGCCGCAGTACCTCGGATTCTTCCGGGTCGGTTTTGAGGTTCACGATGGGGTAGCCGATACCCTCCGTGTACATGGCGAAGATCTTGCCGCCCACCCGGTACACCGTGTGCTCGGGCCCGAACGGCTGATCGCGCGTTGCCAGCGGCATGGCGAGCGCGAGGCGGTGCAGGGTCTGCTCCAGGTCCTCGGGTCGCAGAAGTTTGGGGGAGGGGTTTGTGCTCATAGCTTCGAGTCTAGTGCCCCGCACGGTACCCCGCCTAGCACGCAACCCAAAACTCTCGTATCCTCAGCCGAATCCACGCTAAAATAGGTAACTATGGCTGAATTTATTTATCAGATGATCAAGGCCCGCAAGACTGTGGGCGACAAGGTCATCCTTAACGACGTGACGATGTCGTTCTTCCCCGGCGCCAAGATCGGTATGGTTGGCCCGAACGGTGCGGGTAAGTCGACCATCCTGAAGATCATGGCTGGCCTCGACCAGCCCTCCAACGGTGAAGCACGCCTGACCGCAGGCTACACCGTGGGTATCCTCATGCAGGAGCCGCCGCTGAACGAAGAGAAGACCGTTCTGGGCAACGTTGAAGAAGGCGTGGGCGAAATCAAGTCCAAGCTGGACCGCTTCAACGAAATCTCCGCCCTCATGGCTGAGCCCGACGCTGACTTCGACGCCCTCATGGAAGAAATGGGTCAGCTGCAGGAAGCTATCGACGCCGCTAACGCATGGGACCTCGACTCCCAGCTGGAGCAGGCAATGGAAGCGCTGCGTTGCCCGCCCGCTGACATGCCCGTCACCCACCTCTCCGGTGGTGAGCGCCGCCGCGTGGCACTGTGCAAGCTGCTGCTGCAGAAGCCTGACCTGCTGCTGCTCGACGAGCCCACCAACCACCTGGACGCAGAGTCCGTGCTCTGGCTGGAGCAGCACCTACAGTCCTACGAGGGTGCCGTCATCGCGATTACCCACGACCGTTACTTCCTCGACCACGTGGCAGAATGGATTGCCGAGGTTGACCGCGGTAACCTGTACCCCTATGAGGGTAACTACTCCACCTACCTGGAGAAGAAGCGTTCCCGCCTCGAAGTTCAGGGCAAGAAGGACGCTAAGCTCGCTAAGCGCCTGAGCGAGGAACTGGACTGGGTCCGCTCCAACGCTAAGGGCCGCCAGGCTAAGTCGAAGGCTCGTCTGGCACGCTACGAGGAGATGGCTGCGGAGGCTGAGAAGACCCGCAAGCTTGACTTCGAAGAGATTCAGATTCCTCCGGGACCCCGCCTGGGTAACGTCGTTATTGAGGCTGAGAACCTGCAGAAGGGCTTCGACGGTCGCTCCCTGATTAACGGTCTGTCCTTCTCCCTGCCCCGTAACGGCATTGTCGGTGTGATCGGTCCTAACGGTGTGGGTAAGTCCACCCTGTTCAAGACCATCGTTGGCCTGGAGCCCCTGGACGGCGGCGAGCTGAAGGTCGGCGAGACCGTGAAGATCTCGTACGTCGACCAGAACCGCGCGAACATCGACCCGGAGAAGAGCCTCTGGGAGGTCGTCTCTGACGGTCTGGACTACATCCAGGTCGGCAACGTTGAAATGCCTTCGCGTGCGTACGTTTCCGCGTTCGGCTTCAAGGGCCCGGATCAGCAGAAGAAGGCGGGTGTGCTCTCCGGTGGTGAGCGTAACCGTCTGAACCTGGCGCTGACCCTCAAGCAGGGCGGTAACCTGCTGCTGCTCGATGAGCCCACTAACGACCTGGACGTTGAGACCCTCGCATCCCTGGAAAATGCGCTGCTGGAATTCCCCGGCTGTGCAGTAGTCGTCTCCCACGACCGTTGGTTCCTGGACCGCGTGGCAACCCATATCCTGGCGTGGGAGGGCACCGACGAGAACCCGGATCAGTGGTACTGGTTCGAGGGTAACTTCGAGTCCTACGAGAAGAACAAGATTGAGCGCCTCGGCCCTGAGGCTGCTAAGCCGCACCGCGTGGTGCACCGCAAGCTGACCCGATAGGGTTTGGTGGTGAGCCCCGCCTCCTGATGCTGTTATGGCGCAGGAGGCGGGGCTTTGCTGTATCTGCTTGCTGTGCCAGCCAGGGGAGGGGCGTGTGTTCACCGGTAGAAATAGTCTATTCTCTGGTATCGAGCGGATTATGGTGCGGTTCACAGATGCGGTTTAATGGGCACGTATACCTCATGCATGTAATACGAAAGATTGGATGTCATGCTTTCAAAATATAACTGGATGTCCCTCATTACCGGCGTGCTGCTGGTGGTCATCGCTCTCTACCTGTTCTCGAACCCCGAGGTGCCGCTGGCTATTCTTGGCTCCACCTTTGCCGCCGTGATTCTGCTCGCCGGCGTGTTTGAGCTGGTTCGCTACTTTGGTGCTCCCAAGTCTGTCCGTAATGTATGGGAGCTTTGGGGTGCGATCGGTATGGTCGTGTGGAGTCTGATTCTGCTGAACTCGACGGACAGTACCCAGATTCTGCCAATCTTCATGGGAACATGCCTGCTGATTTGGGGCGGCGCCCGTATTTATGCCGCGCTGATGGTGAAGACTGTGATTCCCGGTGTCGGTCGCCACATGCTGTTCTCCGCTATTGGCGTCGTTGCGTTCGCTATGGCAATGATTTATCTGCCCATGTTCTTCGGTGTGGCGGCAGTATGGATGGCTGCCCTGGCTCTTCTGGTGACCGGTCTGGTGTTTGTGGGTGACTTCTTCGTTTCCCGCCGCACCAAGCGCACCGTGCACATTTCCCCGGACGGTGTGATTGACGTCGAAGCCCGATAAACACCCGTTAGCGGAGCTGAGCGCATAAACTAGATACAGAAAGACCGTGTGAGACAACCACCTCACACGGTCTTTCTGTATGCTTTTACGGTTTGCGCCGGAACCCTAACGGTGCTCGGCTTTATCGGTACTCTGCTTTAGCGGTACTCAGGCAGGCGGAACATCATTTCCTGCGCCACGGTCGCCACCAGCTCACCGGAACGATTGAAAATCGAACCCTGCGCGAGCATCCTGCCGCCCTGCGCGCTCGGGGAATCCAGCACGTACAGCAGCCACTCGTCGGCACGCGCCGAACGGTGGAACCACATCGCGTGATCCAGAGAGGCGCTCTTGAGGCCCGGCTCCAGCCAGAACTTGCCGTGACGGCGCAGAGCCGGCTCCAGCGGCAGATAATCCGAAGCGTAGGCGATAGCGGCGCGGTGCTCCGCCTCCGAGGCCTCAGAACCATCAGCGTGCACCAGGCGGTCAAAGGTCTTGAACCACACGCAGGCACGCGGCTGTGTCGAGGAAGAATCCGGCTGAGTGTACAGCGGTGCATCCACGTGTCGCATATCAATCGGGCGTTCCCACGCGACCGCCTGTGCAATGGGGTGGGGGAGCTGGCCCAGGTAGTCGCTGACCTTCGGCAGGGATTCGGGGTCCGGGACCTCAGGCATGGTTACCGCGGTGTGCTCCGGGCCGCGGCTTTCGGATTGGAACGACATAATTGCCGAGAACATGGGCGCCTCATCCTGGAACACCTGCACGCGGCGGGTCGAGAAGGAACGGCTATCATTCAGGCGCTGAGTGGCGAAGAATAGTTCACGCTCAATATCGCCGGGACGCAGAAAATAGGCGTGAATCGAGTGGATGTCCTTGCCCTCCACCGTGCGGTCGGCGGCAATAATCGACTGGGCAAGAACCTGACCACCGAAAGTACGCGGCTGCTCGCGGGTGAGCGTCACGCCGGTAGACACTTCATCACTACCGAAGGAGGCGGGTGCCGCCTCCACGGGGGAGAGGTCCAGCATCCGCATGAGGTTTTGGGTCACAGTGGGCTTGGTCATGGTTTTATTCTCGCACGTTTTCAATGAACCGGTTTCTGGCGTAGAGTGGGAGAGCATACTCTGAGACAACCACGACAGGTTGATTCGGAGCATTGACTAGGAACAATGACACCGGATATCGATCCGGAACGTCTGCCTAACACACCATCGCAGATATCACCCACCCGCAGATATCACCCACCAACTTGCCACCGAGCAGGCCAACGCCGAAAAGGAGCAGAAATGACTACGCCGTCTGAAAACACCCCTGACAATACCCCCGTGCAGGAGAACGCTCCCGACCAGAACAGCGCATCGAACGCGGCAGCACCCATTGAGCTCAAGTACAACCCCCACGAAGGCGTGGAGGAGCCCTACCTGATTCTGCCCGGCGGCGCGCAGGGTGCCGCAGTCGTCAAGGATCTTGCTACCTACATTTCTCGCGCCCTGGCGGTGAACCCGGACGCCGCTATCCGCCTGACTGCGCGCGGTCGCGTGGTGGCGGTGTTCGCCTGCTCCCTGGAGCCGGAGGACGCCTCCTCGGAAACCCCGGTCATCATGGGTCTGCGTGCCCTGCACCTGCTGGCTGACTCCACCCTGGACATGACCGTACAGGCGCAGTCGCTGCTGGACCGTCTGGCGCGTCTGCAAAAGCAGGCAGAAGAACAGAGCAATGAAGAGAACCCGCAGCTGGTGCTGTTCATGCCGCCGGTGACCGTCAACGCCAGCTGGGCTGGCAAGTCAGCCCCGCTCAGCGGCTGGTACGAGGTCGGCACCGTCCCGGTTGAGGAGTTCCACCGCGCCACCGCAGAGGGCCTGGAGGCGGTAGAACGCGCACTGCCCGAGAACCCCGGCGCTGCTGTGCTTTCCACGGTGCGCTCGCGTATTTGGTCCTCCGATATGGTGCTGGAGTACCTACCTGAGTTCGATACCGTGCTTGTGCCGACCGGTGCGGCATTCGCCCTGCGCGTGTTCGGTTTCATTCCGGAAGGCTTCACGGGGGACCTGCCGTTGTTCGCGGCGCACGTAGGTTCGGAGGAGTGGCTGCGCATTGTGGCGCCCGCCGGTATGGTGCTGGTACGCCGCGGTTCCGGTTCGCTACTCTAACTTTCCTCGAGACATTTCTAGACTTTTTACGCTGGTGGTGTGGGCTCTTTGCCCGCGCCACCAGCGGTTTTTCTAGGCGTACTGAAATAAAGATGATGAGCTTAATATGACGCTTGATAGGGCATTACTTTACGAAAATAGGGTATTCTAGAAAAACTACGCCCTTTCACCGGGGCGTCTTTGACACACCGATTACCAGCCACACCGCACGGGAACTCTTCCGCCGCGCCCTCACCAGGCGCATTCTTCCCGTACGGATCGAAAGTGAGACCTATATGGATCTGATTGCAGTCGACATTGACGGTACCCTTGCCAGCAACCGAGATCAGATGGACAAGTACCTGACCGGTTTCTTCGCAAGCAACCGCCGATTCTTCAAGGCCATCCGCAACGCCACGGTCAATGTTGAAGTTGCCGACCGTGTTCGCGAAATCGCGGCAGAAACCGGCGCAGAGGTCGTAGTGATTACCGGCCGCGACGGCACCTACATGAAGGAACTGAACCAGTTCATCGCCCGCGCGGGTCTGGAACCCAAGCACGTGTTCGCTAAGCCCGGCAACGACGGCTCCAACAGCCCCGCATGGAAGGACTCCGTCATTGAGTCCCTGATTGCTGACGGCAACCGCATTATCCACGCTTTTGAAGACACTGACCACGAGGTGTACCTGCGCCGCGGCATTCCTGTCACCTGGGTCGCCCCGATTCGCGACTACATTGGCGAATGGCACTACGAGTCGATTGACATTGACCCTGTCGCCTGGGCTGCCGAGCAGCGTGAGAAGGAAGCCGCTCGTGAGCGTCAGAAGCGTCGCCTTGCGGAGGGCGTGCTCGCACACCAGAAGGCTGAGGCGAAGGAACGCCAGGCAAGCGTCGCGGTATAAAACCCGCACACTAACTTGAGAGCTGCGGTGGGTAACCCACTCAAACGAATGAGGCGCCGGAAGGACATAATTCCTTCCGGCGCCTCATTCTAATGCTATATGCGTTGATTGAAGCTGATGTACTCGGCTGATTACACAGTTAGTTTACGCGGTGCCGAGCAGTTCACGCAGGCGAGCCTCGAACGGTGCCGCCAGCTTGTACTGCGCCTCATCCTTCAGATGCACGCCATCAGCCATGTCACCCTCAGCCAGGTAGAGGCTCTGCCAGCCCGAGGTGTCCATGAACAGCACGCCGGTCTCGCGGGCACCCTGCCTTGCCACCTCGTTTGCCACGTGACGCTTATGCGCCACCTGCTTATCCGTCGCCGCATCCTCACTCATCGACACCACGCCGCCGAACACGATCTTCGACGACGGGTACATGCGTCGTAGCTGCTCAATGACCTGAGTCTGGTGAGCGTTCACGTGTTCGCGAGCCTTCGTCTCATCCTCGTGAATGTAAATGTCATTGCCGGAGGCGTCCAGGTAAATCACGCCGGGGTTACCGTTCGGCAGAGCCCAACGGCCACCCATCACCCCCTGATAGTAGGAAGGGCACACACCCTCGCGGGCGGTCACAAAACCGATGCCGCCGCAACGGAACAGGTACGGGACGAAACCTGCCTGCTTCAGACCCAAACCAACCCAGGAGGTTGCGGTCACCTGCGAGTCACCAATCACTAGGGCGTCCTTAGGGCCAAGAACGTTGGTGTTACGCGGCAGACCGTTCGCCGTATCCCAGTAGAGTTCAGCCTTCTCGAACTTGGTGTACAGAACGCCGTTCTCGGAACGCCAGCTCACCGGCAGACCCTCCCAGCCAGCAAAGTCACTGTACTCGCGCTGCTTCCACCAGTGCGTGTAGACGCCGGTTTCCACCGCGACCGGGCCGTACTTGGGGGTGTACATGACCACGCCGCCCTTGAACTGCTGAACCAGCATGTCGGCGGCATCAGCGGAGGTGGAGAACGGCGCCTGAATCTCACCGGTTGCCTGCGCGCCTTCCTTGCCGAAGGCGTTCTGCGCGGTGCGTTCCATCTTCTGAGCCGGGGTAGTCGGTTCCGGAGTCGGCTCGGGGGAGGGGGACTCGCTGGGGCTTTCCTGCGCCGACTGGGTAGGCTCGGCGCCCGCGGCAGCGGTAGCGGCGGTGCCACCGGGCGCGTTGAAGCCTCCTGCGGAGTACACGCCAAAGGAACCGGCGGCAACCACCGCAACGATTGCGCCGGTCAGAGAAGCTTTCGCGATAGGAGACTTGATAGAAGGCATGCACAACAGTATACGATAGGCGCAACCCCAAGTAGAGAGCTTTTGAGGGATATTCAAATGAAAACGACGAAAAATATGCACCGCAGTGACAATATTTTGAACTTGGGGTGTAACTCGGTGTGAAACTGCTGCGCAAACCGGTACGCGACTTGGGGCGCAACCCAAAATAGAACCGGCATACCCCAATACAGAAACGTCCCCTCCCACCCCGCAAATGGGGTAGAAGGGGACGAACAGAAACTCATGAGAGCGGGCAGTGAACCCGCCTCAGCTCACAAGCATTGTTAGTTGTCAGCCGCCTGAACCTTCAGCGCACGAGCCACGCCGTCGCGTGCCTCCGCAATCTGACGGTACAGAGCCGCAGCATCCTCAGGCAGAGATGCCAGGTACGCCTCGGTACGCTCCAGCAGCTCAGCGGTCGGCTCGCTCGGGTACATGCCACCAATAATCTGCATGGAAATCTCGTGCGAACGCGAACGCCAAATACCCTCAATCTGCTCGAAGTACGGCTCATCGTACTGGGCAATCAGCTCGGGCTTGCCGGACTTGAAACCGGAAATGGCGTAACGCTGAATCATGTTCGACAGCTCGCCGGTTACCATGATCTTGTTCCAGTACTCAGCCTTTGCCTCGGCAGTCGGAAGCGACGCGTATGCCTGAACGGCGTACTGCTGGCCGTTCGCGGTGTTGTCGTTCTCCAGCTCCGCAGCGATCTGCTCGGCGGAGAAACGGCCACCGGTAGCCAGGCGGCACACCAGGTTCCAACGCAGGTCAGCGTCAATATCCAGGCCCTCAAGGGTCAGCTCACCCTCGAAGAGACGCTGCACATTGTTGTACTGATCCTCGGTGCGGGTCTGGTTGATGAACGCCTGCAGCAGCTGCAACTGAGCATCCGAATCGGGCTCTGCAACGCATGCCAGCTCCCACAGACGGTCAGCGGCACGGTGACGGGTCTCCTCGCGAGCTTCAGGAGCCACGAAGGAGTGCAGGGTAGCGGACAGGTTGTTAATCTGGGTGCGCAGAGCGGTGGAGTTGGTCTCCTTACCGATGTTGTTCAGCACCAGGTCAACGTACTTACGCGCCGGCATCTGGGCATCGCGCACGGTGTCCCAGAGCGAACCCCAGACCACGCCACGAGCCACGGAGGAATCGATGTCGCCCAGGTGCTTGATAGCGGTCTCGATGGAGCGCTCGTCCAGGCGAATCTTAGCGTAGGCCAGGTCCTCATCGTTCAGCAGCAGCAGGTCGGGGCGCTTCTTGCCGAGAGCCTCCTCAACCACGGTCAGCTCGCCGTCAATGTCCAGCTCGATGCGGTCGGTACGGGTCAGCTTACCGTCCACCAGGTTGTAGAAACCAATCACCGCACGGTGCGGGCGCAGGGTCTCGAAGCCCTCAGCGTAGGACTGGCGGATACCCAGCGAAGAGATGTTGCCAGCCTCGTCATTCTCAATCTCAACGGCGAGAGTGTTAACACCAGCGGTCTCAAGCCACTTAGCGCTCCACGCACGCACGTCACGGCCGGAGGTGCGCTCCAGCTCAACCAGCAGGTCATCCAGAACGGTGTTGCCCCAGCTGTGCTTATCGAAGTACACCTTCAAGGCAGCCATGAAGTTCTCCTGGCCAACCCACGCCACCATCTGACGCAGCACCGAAGCACCCTTCGCGTACGTAATGCCGTCGAAGTTCACCTGAACATCGGCAAGGTCACGGATCTCAGCCACAATCGGGTGAGTCGAAGACAGCTGATCCTGACGGTACGCCCAGGTCTTCTCCGACGCGGCGAAGGTGGCCCACGCCTCCTTCGCGTAGCGGGTGTTCTCCGCAGCAGCCAGGGTCGACATGAACTCAGCGAAGGACTCGTTCAGCCACAGGTCGTTCCACCACTTCATGGTGACCAGGTCACCGAACCACATGTGAGCCAGCTCGTGCAGAACGGTGATAGCGCGGCGCTCACGCAGAGCCTCCGCAACCTTGGAGCGGAAGACGTAAGTCTCCAGGTAGGTCACGCAGCCAGCGTTCTCCATCGCACCGGCGTTGAACTCGGGCACGAACAGCTGATCGTACTTCTCGAACGGGTACGGGGTCTTGAACTGCTCCTCGTAGAACTCGAAGCCCTGACGAGTCAGCTCAAACATGTCCTCAGCATCCACGAACGGCATGAGGGACTTACGAGCGTACACGCCCAGCGGAATCACGCGACCCTCAGAGTTGGTCAGCTTGCTGGTGACCTTCTCGTAGGGGCCAGCCACAATCGCGGTAATGTACGAAGACATGCGCGGGGTCGGCTTGAAGAACCAGGTCTTCGCACGGCCGCAACCGCACTCCTTCTCCTCAACCTTCACCTCGGGCTGGTTAGACACAACCACCCAGTGGGAGGGAACGCGCACAATAAACTCGAACTCAGCCTTCAGGTCGGGCTGCTCAAAGACGGGGAACACACGGCGGGAGTCCGGCACCTCAAACTGGGAGTACAGGTACACTTCGCCGTCGGCGGGGTCCACGAAACGGTGCAGACCCTCACCGGTGTTGGTGTAGAACATCTCTGCGTCAATGACCAAGGTGTTCTCAGCAGCAAGGTTCGGCAGCTGGATGCGCTCGCCGTCCGCCAGGTCGGTGCTCAGCTCTTCGCCGTTGAGGTTAATGGACTTGACCGAGGAGGTGATGGCGTCAATGAAGGTGGAGGCACCTTCCTGAGCGTCGAAGCGGATTTCAACCTTCGAGGAGAAGACGTCTTTGTCCTTCGGAAGATCGAGTTCAATACGGTACGAGTGCACGCGCTTAATGATGGATGCGCGTTCGGTTGCCTCATTGCGGGTTAGGTTCAGGCCGGGCATACAGCTCCCTCTCCTTAGATGTGAATAGCGTGCCGTGTTGACACGCCCTGTCATGGTGCGCTGGTTCCCGAGGTGCGCGGCTCCTGCGACGCTGCATACGTAGCGCTGGAGGCCTTCAAGCTTGGGCGCGGCGAATCGGGACACCAAAAAGTGCCATATCCCACAGTCTACCGTATAGGTGGGGGTCTAGAAGGCTCCGCATTACCCGAACCCGCGCGAATTCGATACAGTTAAGACAGAAAAAACCCAAACGGGGAAGCGTATCCCACCTGATGGATGCGCGGCGCACTCTAGCAACGGCGCTCAGAACTGAGAACCGGCGCCTCCCACGAACGCACAAACGCACGTCACACCAAGACAAAATCACCAGGAGAGTACCATGCGCGTACACATCGCAACCGACCACGCTGGCCTCGAACTGAGCCACTACCTGATCGAGTCCCTCACCGCTGAGGGCTACGAAATGATTGACCACGGCCCCGCCGACTACGACCCGCTGGACGACTACCCCTCGTTCTGCATTAACGCAGCCCTTGGCGTGAAGCGTGACCGCGAGGCTGGCCTGGACTCCCTGGGTATTGTGCTGGGCGGTAGCGGCAACGGTGAGCAGATGGCTGCGAACAAGGTTGATGGTATCCGCGCGGCTCTGGCATGGAACCACGACACCGCGGCGCTGGCTCGCGAGCACAACAACGCACAGGTTGTAGCTGTGGGCGGCCGCCAGCACAGCAAGGAAGAAGCACTGGAAATCATCAAGGTCTTCCTGGCTACCCCCTGGACCAACGAGGAGCGTCACGCACGCCGTATCGGTCAGCTGGCTGAGTACGAGCAGACCGGCGACATTGCCGGCAAGCAGATTGACGCTGCCTAAGCTCTAAAATCTGAGGCGCATAGTGCAGGCTATGCGCCTCAGTCGTCCCTGCACCCCATATAATCCGCAGCTATTTCTAGCCGACAAGTTTTCGAGGAGAACCCGTGCCCGAAGGCCACTCCATCCACCGTATCGCCCGCCAAATCAGTGACGTCTTCACCGGCGAGCGCGTGCAGGTTTCCTCCCCGCAGGGCCGCTACGCTGAGGGTGCCGCCCTGCTGGATGGGCACACCATCACCGGGGCGTACGCGCACGGTAAGCACCTGTTCGTGACCTTCGAGAACGACCTGACCCTGAACGTGCACCTGGGTATTTACGGTAACTGGAGCTTCGGCGGGGACGAGACGTTCACGGGTGCTTCGAGCATTGGCGCGCCCCGCAAGATCGGCGAAAAAGAATACGCGGCGGGGGAGGGGGAGCCTTACGCCGGTCCTCCCGAACCGAAGAGTACGGTGCGTTGCCGTATTGTTTCGGAGCACGGCTGGGCGGACCTGGTGGGCCCGACTATCTGCCGCACCCTCACCCCGGAGGAGGTGCGCACCGTCCGCTCCAAGCTCGGCCCCGACCCGCTCAACCCGGATGCCGACCCCGAACAGTTCTACCGCGCGGCACGCAAGAGCTCCCGCCCGATCGGTGTGATTCTGATGGATCAGGCGGCAATCTCCGGCGTGGGCAATATCTTCCGCGCCGAATCGCTCTACCGCCAGGAAATTGACCCGCTGCGCCCCGGCAAGAGCCTCAGCGACGAGGAACTGGAGCGACTCTGGGAAGACAATAAGCACCTGCTGGTCATCGGCGTGCGCGTGGGGCGCATCATCACCACCGAACCCGAAGACCGCCCCGGCATACCCGAAACCGAAGCATGGCCCGACCACGCCAACTACGTGTACATGCACCACGGCGAGCCCTGCCGCCGCTGCGGAACGACCATCCGCATGGAAGAAATTGCCGGCCGCAAACTCTACTGGTGCCCCGGCTGCCAGAAGTAGCTACAGGAGGAGAAGAACAATGGCTGAGGCTCTATTGGTGGTGGATGTTCAGAGGGGTTTTCTGCATCCGCAGCTACCGGCTAGAAATAATGACGGTGCGGAAGAGAAGATGCAGAAGATTATGGAGGGTTTTCGCTGTTCAGGGCGCGAAATAATCCATATTCAGCATCGGGGAACGGATTCGAGCTCCTTCTTTTACGATGAGGAAAATATTAGGTTCCAGAGCGGATTTGAGCCTCGTGTGGGGGAGAAGGTATTTACAAAAAATGTGAATAGCGCATTTATTGGTACAAATCTGCTTGCCTATCTGCGTGAACGCGGGATTGATCGGCTCACGGTGATGGGTTGTACGCTGCCGCATTGTGTGTCTACCACTGTGCGGATGGCGGCAAATTATGGTTTTCAGGTGACTCTTGTTGAGGATGCCTGCGTAACCTTTGCTCTTTCTGATGGTGCCGGTGATTTTCTTTCCCCGGAGATGGTGCACCTCTACAATATTGCGGCGTTGCGCGATGAATTCGCCACGATTGTCTCGGCGCAGCAGGTGCTTGAGAAGTATATGTAAGTTAGGCTGGAGCGTGCGGATTCCGAGCGCGCGAGGAAACAAATCCGCATGCGGAAGCGGTTCCCACGATTCGTTCAGGATAGTTCTCGAGGGGATGACGGGCTGGAGGGCGAAAATCCCGAGCGCGCGAGGGAATGCATTTTCGCCCGTAAGCGATTCCCGGCATCCCCGAGCACAAAAAATCCCCCCGACAACGTCGGGGGGATTGTGCGAGGGGATGACGGGAATCGAACCCGCGTAATCAGTTTGGAAGACTGAGGCTTTACCATTAAGCTACATCCCCGGAATGGAACTTGACCATAGTAGCGAGGTTCCATCTGTGCTGTCAAACTCTTTGGCGTGTTGGCGCGGTTTTGCGTGGTGGCCTTTGCCTGTTCTTGTGGGCGCTCGCCTCCTCTTTTTGTGCCGGTCTGCCCATCCTTATTAGGGGAGTACGCGCACAGTGGAAATAAACCGCGCACGAGCCGCTGTGTTGGGCATTTAGAGGGAAAACAGGTAAACTAGGGCACTGACTGTGTTAAGCACGCAAGTGCGCAACACGGTCGGTTTCACGGGGCGTGGCGTAGCTTGGCTAACGCGCCTGCTTTGGGAGCAGGAGATCGCAGGTTCGAATCCTGTCGCCCCGACGTGAAACGGTTGCCGCGACGCTACAAGGTCGTGGCGCTCTTTCCACTAAGCAACCGCGGCACACACGATTCGTGCCGCACCGAAACTATATGAGGAGATCACGGACGTGAAGACCGCCGTCGAGAAGCTCAACCCGACCCTCGCAAAGATTGAGGTCGAGGTTCCCTTCGCAGAATTCAAGCCCTACCTGGACCGCACCTACAAGAACCTCTCGGGTCAGATCAGCGTTCCCGGCTTCCGCAAGGGTAAGCTGCCCAAGCAGCTCATCGAGCAGCGTGCGGGCTTCGACTACATCGTCGAGGCATCCCTGAACGACGCTCTGAACGACTACTACGCACAGGCACTGGGCGAGAACGAACTCTCCCCCCTGGCACAGCCCGAGCTGGACGTTCAGTCCCAGCCCTCCACCGAGAACCGTGAGGCAGACGTCAAGCTGACCATCACCGTCACCGTCCGCCCCGAAATCGAGCTGCCCAACTACGAGGGCCTCGAGGTTGAGGTTGACGAGGTAGAGGTCACCGCTGAGGACGAGGTTCAGGCACTGGACGCTCTGCGTGAGCGCTTCGGCACCCTGAAGACCGTTGAGCGCCCCGCAGCTGACAAGGACTTCGTGACCATCGACATCGCCGCAGAAATCGACGGCGAGCAGGTAGACGCAGCAAACGACCTGTCCTACCAGATCGGTTCCGGCACCATGCTCGACGGCATCGACGAGGCTCTGACCGGCCTGTCCGCTGGCGAGGACGCAACCTTCGAGACCAAGCTCTCCGGTGGTGAGCACGCAGGCGAGCAGGCAACCATCAAGGTCAAGCTCACCGCAGTCAAGGAGCGCGAGCTGCCCGCAGCTGACGACGAGTTCGCACAGCTGGCTTCCGAGTTCGACACCATCGACGAGCTGAAGGAAGACATCAAGAAGCAGGTTGCAGAAGCTAAGGTTGCCGAGCAGGGCACCCAGGCACGCGACAAGGTCCTCGCAAAGCTCGTTGAACTCGTTGAGATCCCCGTCCCCGAGAAGGTTATCGAGGACCAGCTCGAGCAGCACTTCAACAACCCCAACGCTGAAGCAGACCACGACACCGAGGAGCACCGCGCCGAGGTTCGCGAGAACACCGAGACCGCATTCAAGAACGAGATGGTTCTCGACGCTGTTGCGGACAAGGAAGAAGTGACCGTTGACCAGGCTGAGATGATTAACTACATCATCACCATGAGCTCCCAGTACGGCATGGACCCCAACCAGTTCGCACAGATGCTGGACGGCTCCGGCCAGGCTGGCGCACTGGTCGGCGAGGTTCGCCGCTCCAAGGCTCTGGCAGCAGTGCTGAAGACCGCAGTGGTCAAGGACACCAAGGGCAACGTTGTTGACCTGTCCAAGTACCTGGGCGAGGGCGAAGAGGCAGCTGCCTAAATCCCCGCCACGGTCTGCAAAAAGCCACCCCGCTAGAGGGCGTGAGCTGATTGCTTGAAACGTGTAGCCTCAGCGGGCATCCACCGAATTACCGGTTGGGTGCCCGCTGAGGCTCTTTTCACCCCAAACTATTCCGTCCTCAAGTTATTCCGTACCGAGGTTTTCGCATCTGCTTCACCCCCTGGCGAACGAACAACCCGAAGGGAAGCGGGGGAGAGCAACTATCGGTAAGGTAGTAGCAACGAAACTTTTCGCGTGCGCTCCGGCGCGTAAATCGCGCAAAGATGCAGCGAAGACCCATTAGAGAAGAAGAGGAAGAATGTCCAGCTACATGCCTCTGCCCATCGGCGCCTCCCAGGCAGCCGGCGTGGCGCCCGCGCCGTCTATGGCAACCCCCATCGTTGGTGCCCAGGAAGATTACGTCTACAACAGCCTCCTGAAGGAGCGCATTATCTGGCTCGGCTCCGAGGTGCGCGACTCCAATGCCAACCTCATCTGCTCCCAGATGCTGCTGCTCTCGGCTGAAGACCCCGAGGCAGACATCTACCTGTACATCAACTCTCCCGGCGGCTCCGTCACCGCCGGCATGGCTATCTACGACACCATGCAGCTCATCCCGAACGACGTGGTGACCGTGGTGACCGGTATGGCAGCATCCATGGGTCAGTTCCTGCTCACCGCAGGCACCATCGGCAAGCGCTACGCAACCCCGAACGCCCGCATCCTCATGCACCAGCCCCTCGGCGGTATTGGCGGTACCGCATCGGATATCCGCACTCAGGCTGAGCTGATTCTGGACATGAAGAAGCGCCTGGCAGAAATCACCGCTGAGCGCACCGGCAAGAGCCTGGAAACCATCCTGAAGGATAACGACCGCGACAACTGGTTCAACGCGGAAGAAGGCCTGGAATACGGCTTCTTCGACCACATTGCCACCACCGCCGGTAAGCTGCCCGAATCGAAGAACGCATAAGGGAGATGCACATGAACTACCTGCCGAACGATATCACCACCTCGGCGCCGGCTATGCCGAGCAACCGCTACGTGCTCCCCAGCTTCGAGGAGCGCACCCCCTACGGTTACAAGCGTCAGGACCCGTACGCAAAGCTGTTCGAGGACCGCATTATCTTCCTGGGCACCCAGGTGGACGACGCATCCGCTGACGACATCATGGCTCAGTTGCTGGTCCTGGAGGCACAGGACCCCGAGCGTGACATCACCCTGTACATTAACTCGCCCGGTGGCTCCTTCACCGCAATGACCGCCATCTACGACACCATGCAGTTTATCCGCCCCGAGATCCAGACCGTGTGCCTGGGCCAGGCGGCATCCGCTGCGGCGGTTCTGCTGGCTGCCGGTACTCCCGGCAAGCGTCTGGCACTGCCGAACGCTCGCGTGCTGATTCACCAGCCCGCGCTGAGTGGCCAGCAGGGCGGTCAGGCATCTGACATTGAGATTCACGCGAACGAGGTTATGCGTATGCGTGAGTGGACTGCACAGACCCTGGCACTGCACTCGGGCAAGACCTACGAGGAAGTTGACCGCTCCATTGAGCGTGACAACATTCTGACTGCGGCTGCTGCCCTGGAGTACGGCCTGGTCGATAAGGTGCTGGAGTCGCGTAAGCTGCGTAAGCCTGCGACCAACACCGCTATTTCCCACACCTAAACTTTAGTTTTGAGGAATATCCCCGAGCATTTTTCGGGGGAGGGGCGGCATCGCTCCGTGTGCGAGCCTTCGGGCTGGTGCGCGGTGCGGTGCCGCCCTTTTTGCACCCGCCGGGTGGGGGCGGCGAACCAAGCTGATATGTGGCGTTGACCTGCTCTTTCTTGCCGGGCTTTAGCGTCACATACCTATCGTCATATGCCGGAGTATCAGCCTCGCCGCCGTCATAAAAGACGCGCTTTGTCATATGCCCGGTAAGTCCGTTCATTTGCGGTGCGTAATTCTTGGTTCCGGGGTGAACTCCGGTAGCCTTAGAGAGGGAGAAAATTCGAGTATTTCATACCGGTTTCTCACTCAAACCACGGCGCCCACCACCCGCCGGTGCCCCTCCTGAGAAATCACCGCAGACATCAGGTCACTGACCCTTCTGCACCGATTTCACCACGCCGATCGAAAGGGAATCTTCGTGGCCACAGACATCATTGTGCCTCCCGAACAGCCCAACGCCAGCATGCGATGCTCCTTCTGCAAGAAGACTCGCGCGCAGGTTTTCAAGATTGTGCTCGGCCCGAATGTTTCGATCTGCGACGAATGCGTGGAGCTGTGCGAAGAGATCCTCGCTGAAGAGCGTCTGAAGGTGAAATCCTCCGCGGCGGCGCCTGCATCTCAGCTGGCTACTCCGCGCGAAATTTACAGCTACCTCAACGACTACGTCATCGGTCAGGACGCGGCGAAGCGCACCCTGGCGGTGGCGGTGTACAACCACTACAAGCGCATCCACGATATTGATAACCCGGTGCTGACCTCCCGCATTCTTTCGGCGACCGCGGGGGAGCAGGTGGAGCTGGGCAAGTCGAATATTCTGATGCTCGGCCCGACTGGCTGCGGTAAAACCTACCTGGCGGCAACCCTGGCGAAGAAGCTGGATGTGCCCTTCGCCCTGGTCGACGCAACCACCCTCACCGAGGCGGGCTACGTGGGTGATGACGTGGAGAACATTCTGCTGCGCCTCATCAACGCCGCTGACGGTGATATTGCCAAGGCTCAGCGCGGCATTATCTACATTGACGAGATCGACAAGATTGCCCGCAAGGGCGGCGAGAACCTCTCCATCACCCGTGACGTGTCCGGTGAGGGCGTGCAGCAGGCGCTGCTGAAGATTATTGAGGGCACCGTGGCGACCGTACCGCCGGAGGGCGGACGCAAGCACCCGGCACACGCGAATATTGAGATTGATACCTCGAACATTCTCTTTATCGTAGCTGGCGCCTTCGACAATATCGACGACCGCATCGCAGCCCGCGTGGGCGCCGGCGGCATCGGTTTCGGCGCTGAACTGGGCAGCTCCGTAAAGAACCTGCTGGACCAGATCATGCCCGAGGACCTGGCGCACTACGGCATTATCCCCGAGCTGATTGGCCGCCTGCCGGTCATCTCGACCCTGAGTGAGCTCAACGAAGAAGAGCTGGCTCGCGTGCTGACCGAACCGAAGAACGCGCTGCTCAAGCAGTACCGTCACCTCTTCGCCCTGGACGGCGTGGACCTGGTCCTCGACGACGCTGCGATCGCGGCTATTGCCCGCCTCGCCGCCGAACGCGGCACCGGTGCCCGCGGCCTGCGCGCCATGATGGAGCAGATTCTGCAGCCGATTATGTTCGACATCCCGGACCGCACCGATGTGGTGTCCATCGTCATCGGTGAGGACACCGTGCTCAACGGCACGGAACCCCGCTACGTGCTGCAGGCGCCCGACCCCGAAACCGAGACTACCCGCACCGTGAAGGGGGAGGCGAAGGCCGCCTCCCTGAAGGAAGCGGACCGTCAGGCGGCATAACCGAATACTTCCAGCCGATAGGCTAGGGAATAAAGAAGCCGTCGCCCCGGTTATACGGGGTGACGGCTCACTAGCAGGTACCGTTCTCGCTGGCACGTCCTGATGAGCGTGTACTAAGAGCGTGTACCGAAGAATAAGCGCCGGCTCATAGAAGCGGCTGGCGCAACCGTATGAGAGAGGAACACTCATGACTGAGAACGCACCCGCACAGATTGATTTCTGGTTCGACCCGATCTGCCCCTGGTGCTGGATTACCTCCCGCTGGATTGGCGAGGTGCAGAAGGTCCGCAACGTTGAGGTGACCTGGCGTCCCTTCTCCCTGTCCATGCACAACCAGGGCCGCGACCTGCCCGCCGACTACCAGGCAATGATGGACCAGTCCTGGGCGCCGACCCGCCTCATTACCGCTGTGCGCGAGTTGCACGGCAACGAGGTCATCAAGCCCCTCTACGACGCTCTGGGCGAGCAGATTCACCACAACAAGAACAAGGCTGATTCCTACCGCGACGCAATCGTCAAGGCGCTGGAGGAGGTAAACCTGCCCGCTGAGCTGGTGGACGTCGCCTTCACCGACCAGTACGATGAGCAGATGCGCGCCTCCCTGGATCTGGCACTGGAGACCGTGGGCGGCACCGATGTGGGTGTTCCGCTGATTTCCATTAACGGTACCGCTTTCTTCGGCCCGGTCATCTCCCCGAGCCCCGCCGGTGAAGAGGCTGGTAAGCTCTTCGACGGCGCCCTGGCGCTGGCTTCCTACCCCGGCTTCTTTGAGCTCAAGCGCCCCCGTAACGTGGGCCCGATTTTCCACGGCGAAAAGGGCGAAGCCTAAGAACCCTGCAATGTGCTGAGATTCCTACAATGCGCGCAGGCTCGGTAGAGTCTGCGGCTGCAGAGCAAAAAAGTACCGCCCGATCATGTACTGACCGGGCGGTACTTTTCTATTCACTATGTTGCGCTGAAACGTGCAATCCCTGAAGCCTGCATTCTATGCGCGGTGAGCGCTACTTGCAGAGGTAGCCTTGCGTGCCTTCTGCGCATTGTGCGTCTTCTGTGCTTTCTGAGCTTTCTGAGCCTTGCGCTGAGCCCTGTGCTCCAGAACCTTCGGGTGCGTTGCTCGCTGCACAATCTTCGTATCGCGCATATGGAAGGTGCGGGTTGCCGTGTACTGGACCGCCGCGTCCGAGGTGAACGCCAGCATCGCGAACACCGCAACACCCAGCTGGAAGAAAATCGTGGACAGCGGCAGGGACTGGTGGCCCCACAGCACACCGCCGGTAATCGCTGCGAAGTTCAGCGCCGTCAACAGCAGAGCCAGACGACGAGCCTTCGACGAGCCGCGCAACGTGCTCCACAGCAGGAACAGGTGCACCGCCGAATAAATTGCTACAAAACCCACCAGCACGGTGCCGGTAATGGTGAGCAGCACGTTGCTATCCACCTGATCGAAGAGGTTCAGCAACTCAATGTCGTTGCCGGAGCCTTCCTCCAACAGCTTGGCGCGAAGTGCCGGGCGGCTGAGCGCCAAAATGACGCTGTTGACAATGTCGGCGAGGGTCACGGCGATCAGCATACCCGAACCAACCAGCAGGCTCAGCGGCATGCGGTACGCCAGGTCGTGCGCGCTGGAGAGGTGAATTTCTTCCTGCTTCTGCGGCTCCAAGCCCTCATTGTTCAGCACGATGACCGGGAGCGCGCCGTCCGTGCGGATCGCGTCGCCACCGCCGTTACGGGCGTGGTAGCCGGAGGAAAAATCGTGCAGAATCTCAACGTGAGTTTCCGGGTGGGCGTACTGAATGGACTCCACAATGTAGTCGCGTTCAAAGTCGGTTTCAGCGTCAATGCGGTGCGTGACCTGCAGAGTGAAGAAGCTGAAACCCACACCGGAGTCGTACGTGCCCGCCGCCAACCAATCCACCTGGTGGCCCCCCGGCAGAAGCCAGCCGTCCGGGGTTTTCCAGAAGCGCACGTGGTGGCGCTTCTCGGGGTTGCCGTCCACTTCCTTCTGGTAGGCGAAAGCCTGCGTCTTACCAAAAATTTTCAGCGGGGAGACGGGCGCCTCCGCGTAGGAGCGGCGGGTGATGGTGGAGAGAATAATCTTCCAGGAAGAGACGAGGGTGACGTTGTCAGCGCGGGTCCAGCCGGCGTCCTGCATGACCTGGTGAATCTGCTCCTCGGTACCAATCAGACCGATATTGACCGGGTCGCCGAGCAGACCGTCCGGGGTGCGTGTGCGCCCAATAAAGTAGTCGGGCACGTAGATGCGGGTCATGATCGCGTGAAAACGCGGTAGCGTCAGGTACGCGGTGACCGCCCAGAAAATAAAAGCGATGGGGAAACCCCAGAAAGAATGGCCAACCGTATTCGCCAGAATCATGAAGGTCAGCACGAGGGCCGCGATACCGGCGAAGATGAAGAAGAGAGTGTCCCAGAAATCGACCCACAAGCTACGCGGGACGAGGTCTTGCGCCGTGCCGCGCGCGTCAATATCACCACGGTAGACCGGTGGGGAGGTAACTGGGGGAGCGACATCGCTACGTATAGGCCGCAGGACGCGTTTTTGGTGGGACATTCCCGCCCTTTCTGCAACATAGTTAGGGTCTTTGAATATCCATAACTATAGCAAGGGGGCAGGTTGTGTGAAGTACGCATTCCGGGCAGGGCTTAATCGCTTGGCTCGATAGCCCCGCCGCGGAAAAACGCGGTACAACGCGGAGTGCTGGCGTTGCCGCGCGAAAGAAATAAAGGGTGACCCTACTCGGGGAGGGGCTTAGCCTCAACCGCAGCACGTGCGGCGGCAATGGAGCTTTCGTGGTGCAGCATATCGCGGCTTTCACGCATGAGGCGCACCCATTTGCGGGTCAGCTCCTCAAGCTGCTGAGCGGTCAACGAACCGGAGGCGATGCTCGCCTCATCGGTGGCGGCGCTGGTGGAAATGTGCTGAAGCCAGAGTTCATACACTTCGTTGGTGTAGCTGGCACGCAGCGCCTGGGCATGTTCACGTGCCTGGCTGATGTACTCGTTCAGGCTCGTGTGATAGTGCTGAAGCTGGTCGGGGGAAATGTTGGCTTGTGCTCCTGGCGGCGTGCTCGGGGTTGAGCTCTGCCTCGTCTGAGGCTCTTGCGGTAATCCGGAAGATGAAGAGTGTGAATTCATAGTAATTATGGGTGCGCCTACTTTGGCGCGGGTCAGAGTCAGGACGCATCGCTGCGCCTGACGGGTGGTTTACTGTCGTGCGGTTGGTCGGGGTATGTCGTTACTCGTACCGGTGATTTGTCCGTTGCTGAAGTTGAATAGAGGGTTGCTCCGGGTGGTAAAACCCTCGCATCAACAATCATACATAAAGTGACAGTCAATCTCATAAGGTTGATTATGCTCTTTGCACATTGATGAATATAAAAAATGGGTTGGAAATCCCACAGAATCCCCACAGATTAGCAGGCTAAACCCACATCGTTGGGGAAGGAAGCTAAGGAAAGCTCTTCGAATCAGACGCAGGTACTTGCGGGCCCCACAGAAATAAAACCCAAAGTCAGCACCGTATAGGTCCGCAGTCGGAATCTCACACCCGGCGAGCTGCAACAAACAGCAGGCACAGAAAACGGGGCGGTACTGAAAACCAGTACCGCCCCGTTACCAACACCAGAGCGGCGTCATAAAATCAAGCGATAAACGCTAAGACGTGATTACTCAGCTGCTTCTTCAACAACGAGCACAACGTCGCGAACCTCCAGCTCGCCCTCAGCCGCCACCAGGGACAGCTCACGAGCGTTACCGGCAGCCTTCAAATCAGCCATGCCAGCAGCAATGCGATCCAGCTGAGCCTGGGGAGCCGCAATAGTTGCGGACTCAACCTCGGTGCGCTGCTTAACCTTCGCGTCGCTCTTAGCCTTACGCAGACCACCCAGAGCCTCAGCAACATCCGGCAGAATCTGCTTCAGCGACTCAATCTGAGCCGGGTCAGCGTCTGCCAGGACCCACTGAGCAGAAATGCCAGCAGTCGGGTTCTGTGCAGAGTACTCAGCCAGCAGGGTACCCTCCAGGATGGGCAGTGCCTGCGGCCACTCGGCGCGGTGCACGCTACCTGCACGCCACCAGGACCAAATCTCTTCGGTCACGAACGGCAGGAAGGGTGCGAACAGGCGCAGCAGAGCATCCAGGGTGGTTGCCAGCGCAGCCAGAACAGAAGCCTGCTCCTGCTCGCCGCGAGCACCGTACGCACGGTCCTTAATCAGCTCAACGAAGTCGTCGGTGAAGGACCAGAAGAAGCTCTCGCAAATCTGCAGGGCACGAGCGTACTCGTACTTCTCGAACGCTGCGGTTGCTTCCTCAATCAGGTACGCCAGGCGAGCCAGCAGGGAGCGGTCCAGAGCGTTGATCAGCACGCGGCCCTGAGCCTGAGAAGTGATGACGGACTTCTCGGTAGCGCCCAGGTTCAGTACGAACTTGGATGCGTTCAGCAGCTTGATGGCAAGGCGGCGGCCAATCTTCATCTGGCCTTCGTCGTAGGCGGTGTCAGCACCCAGGCGAGCCGAAGCAGCCCAGTAGCGCACAGCGTCCGAACCGTACTTCTCCAGTACCTCGTTGGGGACCACTACGTTGCCCTTAGACTTGGACATCTTCTTGCGGTCCGGGTCAAGAATCCAGCCGGAGAGCGCGGTGTTGTACCACGGCACGGAGGAAGCCAGGGTCTCCGCGCGAACAGCGGTGGAGAACAGCCAGGTACGGATAATGTCGTGACCCTGCGGGCGCAGATCCATGGGGAAGGTCTTCGCGTGCAGGTCCGGGTTCACGCCCCAACCGGTCGCAATCTGCGGGGTCAGGGAGGAGGTAGCCCAGGTGTCCAGAACGTCCGGGTCGGCGATGAAGCCGCCCGCTACGCCGCGCTGATCCTCGGTGTAACCGGGAGCAGCCTGAGAAGCGGGGTCAACCGGCAGCATCTCTTCGGTCGGCAGAATCGGGTTCTCGTAGTCCGGCTCACCCTCAGCGTCCAGCGGGTACCAGACGGGGAAGGGAACGCCGAAGAAACGCTGGCGAGAAATCAGCCAGTCGCCGTTCAGGCCCTCAACCCAGTTCTCGTAGCGGCTACGCATGAAGGAGGGGTACCAGTTCATCTCACGGCCGCGCTCGATGAGCTTCTCGCGGCGTGCAGCGTCACGGCCACCGTTGCGGATGTACCACTGGCGGGAAGCAACGATTTCGAGGGGCTTGTCGCCCTTCTCGTAGAACTTCACGGGGTGGGTAATCGGCTTGGGGTCGCCGTCCATTTCGCCGGCCTCAACCAGCATCTCCACGACGGTCTTCTGTGCGGTGAAGACGGTGGTGCCTGCCATGCGCTCGTAGCGCTCGCGACCCTCAGCAGAGGTGATCCACTCGGGGGTTTCGCGGGAGAAACGGCCGTCGCGACCGATGAGGGCGCGGGTGTCCAGCTGCAGTTCACGCCACCAGGTGACGTCGGTGGTGTCACCGAAGGTACAGATCATGGCGATACCGGCACCCTTGTCGGGCTGTGCCAGCGGGTGCGCCTTGATTTCGACCTCAACGCCGAACAGCGGGGAGGTGACGGTGGTGCCGAACAGCGGCTTGTAACGCTCGTCGTCCGGATGCGCCACGAGAGCCACGCAGGAGGGCAGCAGCTCGGGGCGGGTGGTCTCAATCCAGACCTTCTCGCCGTTGGGGCGGTGGAAGCTGATGCGGTGGTACGCGCCGGGGCGTTCCTTGTCTTCCAGCTCAGCCTGTGCCACTGCGGTGCGGAAGGTGACGTCCCACATGGTCGGTGCTTCTGCCATGTAGGCGTTGCCTGCTTCCAGGTCCTTCAGGAAGGCGAGCTGGGAGACCTTGCGGGAGTGCGCGTCGATGGTGCGGTAGGTGCGCGACCAGTCAACGGACAGACCCAGGGTGGTGAAGAGGTTTTCGAAGACCTTCTCATCTTCAACCGCGAGCTCTTCACAGAGTTCAATGAAGTTGTTGCGGGAGATACGCGGCCACTTTGCCTGGCTGCGGTCGGGCTTGGGGGTACCGTCTGCCTTCCAGGTGATCAGGTCACGGAAGGAGTCGTTGTCTGCCACGGAGGGGTCGCAGAGAACGCCGTAGTAGTTCTGAACGCGGCGTTCGGTGGGCAGGCCGTTGTCATCCCAGCCGAGGGGGTAGAACACGTTCTTGCCGGTCATGCGCTGGTAGCGTGCAATGACGTCGGTCTGGGTGTAGGAGAACATGTGACCCACGTGCAGGGAGCCGGATGCGGTCGGCGGCGGGGTGTCAATGGAGTAGACCTGTTCGCGAGTGGTGTTCTCGTCGAATGCGTAGGTCTTCTCGTCGGCCCAGCGCTGCGAGAGCTTCTCTTCGAGGCCTTCGAGGGCGGGGCGGTCGGGAACGTTAATCTGTACGGGCGAGTCTGAGCCCAAAATGTTTTCAGCCATAACGGCTATTTTCTCATATTCACGGCATTCTCTCAGCTCCAGGGGAATTCTGCGCCGCGCCGTGCTGTTCGTACCGCTCGATGGCGGCTTCTAGACGCGCCAGGAGGTGCCGGTATCGGCGCGCAAATTGTGCCCTGCGTACTGCGGCGCGTACCCCGGTAGAGGCGGTGAGCTCTTGCCAGCTGGCGGGGTCGAGGTAGCTCTGCCCCAGCAGCAGGTGCACCTCAGAACTGTAGGGGGTTCCGGTGGCGGCACGGATAGTGCGCGCCCTCTGTTGGAGGGTGCGGCGCCGCTCTTTAAGGTCGGTGATGTGCTGGTGCGGTGTTGCTGTCATGTGGAGGTTCCCTATATGAGGAGTAATTGGCGGTTCAGCGGCAAACTCGGTGGAAACGGTAATGGGGGAGAGACCCCCTAATATACTGCCCTCGGTTACCTGCAGTGTATGCGCGAAAATCTGCAGTATCAATGCCCACGAATCCTTCTCAGCAGAGCGGGCGCGGCGTAGACTGAAGATACACGACCTTTGAGGAGTTGCCAATGAGTTCTCTGAGTATTTTTGGTTTGGGTACGCCTGAAACCGTTCTGCTGATACTGCACCTGACGCTGGTGGCGTTGTGCCTCTGGCATTTGACGGTGCGTAGCGGCTACGGCGAGGCGCGCATGCGGTTCGTGCTACCCCTGCTTGTGTTCATGCCCGGCGCCGCGGCTCTTTACCTGTTGTCGGCGCGTGAGGGTGCGGTCCCTCCGGACACGATCAAGACTGGTAGTAGCTCGCCCGTGTACTTTGAGCACCGTCTCGGTTTCCGTGACGGCGGTAGGAGTCGTTGGGGTCTGCCTCGCCGCCGCAAGTAGTAGCCTGACAGAGCGCCGGGCGGTTGTGGCACCGGCATCTATCTCACTATCGAAAATTTCAAAATATATGCCCGCGAGCCTGCTCGAACAGAGCACTCGCGGGCATCCTTCTCATAGGATTAAAGTATGACTGAGAACACCCACATTCCTGCATCTCCTTTCCTGCCTCATACCGGCGACGGCAAAGTTGCCGTGGTGACCGGCGCATCCAGCGGTATTGGTCGAGCCACCGTACAGCAGCTAGTAGCAAGTGGCTGGACCGTCTATGCTCTGGCTCGTCGCACCGACCGTCTTTACACCCTTTATGCGGAGACCGGCGCTCACCCGGTGACCTGCGACGTGACCGACGAGCATTCCGTGCGCTTTGTCGCCGAGCAGATTCTGGAGGAGCAGGGCACCATTGACGCCCTGGTCAATATTGCCGGTGGTGCTATTGGCGTGGATAAGGTTGCCGACGGCAAGCCTACCGATTATTTGAAGATGTACCAGATGAATGTGCTCGGTATTCTGCACATGGTGCGTGCCTTCGCGGAGGCGTTGCGCCTGAACGGTCACGGCACGATCCTGAACCTGACCTCCACTGCGGCCGAGCACGGTTACGAGGGCGGTGCCGGATACAATGCGGCGAAGTTCGGCGCTCGCGGCCTGACGGAGGCGCTCCGCCTGGAAGAAGCGGAACATAACGTTCGCGTGATTGAGATTTGCCCGGGCATGGTGCACACCGAAGAGTTCTCTCTAAACCGCCTGGGGTCCAAGGAAGCCGCCGAGCGCGTCTACGCGGGTGTTGAGAAGCCGCTGACCGCAGAGGACGTGGCGCAGACCGTGACCTTTGCGCTGAACGTTCCGCACCACGTGAACCTTGACCGTATTACTATTCGCCCGGTGGCGCAGCCGAGCCAGTTCAAGGTGATTCGCAAGGAGAGCTAAGCTCGCGGCGCGCCGTGACGCTTGAGCCTCAGTGAGGCATCGACTTTGGTAGCCCCGCCCGCATCCCTATCTGGATGTGGGCGGGGTGTTTCTCTGTGTTCTCGGCGCGTAGAGAAGGCATACATGAAGGTGCCCGTGGGATGTTGAGAGGCGGGGGAGAGGCATGAAGGAGAACTTGAGGGAACTGTGAAGTGGTACGTGAGACTTTAAGGTTCACTAAGGTGAAAATGGCGAGCTGAAATCACCTATGGAACACCCTATATTTTCTTCAAATGCAATCAAAAGATAGGGTTATATGTCCTCGTATGTCAGTAGATGGGCGCAAAATCCCCGGATTGGTCTGTATTAACCCTCAAGTTAAGGGGTTGTTTTATAACGATTTCGTTACAGTTGGGCAAAGATGACGGTAAGCATGCTAAACGTCCAGGGGCAAATGCTAGCCTTTTAGCAGTCACACCCATGTATGGGCCTACTGCACCTTCAAAGACGGGGGCGCACTACGGTAGGCTCAACACCGATAATCAGAGATCGAGGAAAAATGTCGAAGACTACCCGTCGCGTTTACAAGATCGCAGCAGCGGCAGCCTTTACTGCCGGTTCCGTGGCAGCAATCCCGGCAACTTTTGCGGCAGAAGCACCCGCTGATCAGCAGCAGCAGGTTGTCGACCAGAAGGCAACTGCTCAGACTTCTTCCCTGCCTGGCGGCAACGCAACCGAGACCCCCAAGGCTGAGGCAACCCAGGCTCCTAAGGCTGAAACCCCCAAGGCTGAGGCTCCTAAGGCTGAGGCAACCGAAGCTCCCAAGGCTGAGACCCCTGCCCCCACCGCTCCTGCAACCGAGGTACCCAAGGCTGAAACCCCCAAGGCTGAGGCAACCGAGGCTCCTAAGGCTGAAACCCCCAAGGCTGAGGCAACCGAAGCTCCCAAGGCAGAGACTCCTGCCCCCACTGCCCCGGCTACCGAGGCTCCTAAGGCTGAAACCCCCAAGGCGGAGACTCCCAAGGCTGAGGCAACCGAGGCTCCTAAGGCTGAGACTCCTAAGGCTGAGACTCCTAAGGCTGAGACTCCTAAGGCAGACGCAACCGAGACCCCCAAGGCAGAGACCCCTGCCCCCACTGCTCCGGCAACCCCCGAGCCCACCACTCCGGCAACCCCCGAGCCCACCACTCCCTCCACCCCGGCTCCCGAGGTGAAGCAGGCTGACCCCTCCGTCGTTATTGAGAACGCTCACTTCCCCGGTGACGCACAGTTCAACACCGTGAGCGTTGTTGCAACCGGCTTCTACGGCGAGAAGGTTGGCCCCGGCGTTCAGGTCAGCATCTACGCACTGGATGCAAACAAGCAGGTCACCGGCGATGCTATCGCAACCGTTTCCGTGTCTGCAGACCAGATTCAGGACGGCTCCTTCAAGACCGCCTTCACCGTTGAGGCAAGCAAGCTGCCCGCAGGCGCATCCTACGCTCTGGTTGCTGTCAGCAACCCGCAGGGTCAGCCCGATCAGAAGCTCGTAGCTCTCTCCTCCTTCAGTGTCACTGAGTCCACCTCTCCCAAGGCTGAGACCCCCAAGGCTGACGAGACTCCCGCTCCCGTAACCCCGGCACCCGAGACCCCGAAGGCTGACGAGACCCCGGCACCCGAGGCTCCCAAGACTGAGACTCCCAAGGAAGAAACTCCTGCTCCGGAAGCCCCCAAGGCTGAGACCCCCAAGGCTGACGAGACCCCCGCTCCTGAGGCTCCCGCAGCACCCGAGAACGCAACCCTCACCACCGAGGATGCTTCCCTGAACCCGAACGACCAGTACAACGTTCTGACCATTAACGGTTCCGGTTTCACTCACGAGTCTGTTGCTCGTGGCGTTCAGATTAATGTCTACCGTCTGGATGCTAACGGCAACATTACCGGTGAGGCTCTGGCAACCTACGATGTGCCCGCTTCCGAAATTATGGAGGGCACCTTCCGTGCGAAGGTCAGCATCCTGTCTGAGCGCCTGCAGCCCGGTTTTGCTTACGCAATGGTGGCAACCAGTGACCCGAACGGTCTGGTACACCAGGTGGCAGTCACCACCGCTGTTGTGAGCGACGCGGACCACCCGGCACCGACCCTGCCGGCGGCTACCGAGGGTGACAACACTACCGTTCGCGACAACGGCGACGGCACCACCAGCGTCTTCACCGCTGAAATGCGCGAAGATGGCTCGGTTGTGGTGAGTGAGACTCGCGTGCCTTCTTCGCAGGCACCGAAGGCTAAGGTTGGCAGTGCATCCGCTACTACCTCGTCGAAGGGTCACGGCCTGAGCACCTCCGGTTATCAGGGTTCGTCTTCGTCCTCTTCGAAGCAGCAGCTGGCTCACACTGGTGCTGAGGGTGTTGCAGGTATCGCAGGTGTTGGCGCCGCAGCTCTGATTGCTGGTGCCGCACTGATGCTCCTGCGCCGCCGCAGCCTCTAATAGCTCAGCCCCTATAGGCTAGGCTCTGAATATCTGATACTCGCCGCAAGGTGAGTGATTCAAGTGCCGCCAATACTCTGAAAGGGTATTGGCGGCACTTTTGCATGCCAGCAGTTTTTATTGAGCTGTTCTTTGGATCTGGGGGTAGTTGTGTGTGGCAAGGTGTGTGCGGTAAGCGGGGTGAGAGGGGTGGCTCTTCCGTATTGGGGGTGCAGGCAGGCGTAATGGAATGATATTGTCGACTTATTTTGTGTGTGGTTATTGGTACGCACGCTTTTAATCAATGTGCGGGGAAAGGCGCTGTGACCTGCATTTTTTCACTTAAAAGAAATAAATTAAATGCATGAATGTGCAGAATATTTTTATCTCAAATCCATTAAAACTGCATATGCATGCAATAAAACCCTGAACCTCAAGGGAGAGTTGAAAAATTTCGCCTAGTCCATGCAATTTGAGTGCTCTTGATACTGTTCTGGAGGGTAAAAAATATTCCATGTGGGTTATTGCACAAGAAAATAGTCAGGACGTAAAGCGTATTTACAGCAATAATCTAAAAAGTATTGTTAGTGTGGAATTACCGATAAATAGAGCGATTCCCTTCGCGGTAACTTCCACCATTACAGGAATGTTATGACTAGTCCGTGCGTTATAGCGTTCATTCCTGAAGAAGTACCCAACCATCTTCACTCCGTGGCACCCTCCGGAGGGTATCGTTCACACTCACAGAAAAGGTGTGTTCCATGCCCGAACCCGCTCACTCAAAAACCCGAGCAACAGCCGCTATTGCTGCATCCGTCCTGTCCGTTACCGGTGTTGGTGCTGCGCACGCAGATGTGCAGGTGCAAAATACTGGCGGAATTGCTTCATCGACTGCGGTAGAACCCGACAATCCCCCCTCCGCAGCAAACGCAACCCCCGTCGAAAACGTTGCCACCCAGACTTCCCCGCAGGTGTATGTGGAGCAGGGGGTTGTCATTAACCCCGCACGCCCCCAGAGCATCACCGTCACCGGTGAAGGCTTTACCGGCGGTGCCGTTGAACGTTACGGCGTGGCAGTCTACGTGAGCGAATACCGCCAGTACCCCCTCTACGCACTGGGCCGCGGCTCCGCAGTGACGATGACCCTCGTACCCGAACTCGATGTGGACGGTGGCCGCTTCAGCACCCAGTTGACCCTGCCCGCAGGTACCCTCGACCCCAACCAGCAGTACGTCGTCGCAACTGCCGTGGTTGATCCTGCCAAGGGCTACGCGACGGAGGATCCCTCCTACAACTCCTCTGCACCGCTGGAGCTGCTGCCCGCAAATACTCAGGATGAGCCGCTGAATGCTCAGATTCTTTCGGGCCAGATGGAAATTCCACAGGAGAAGAACCTGGTGGTTTACAAGGTCACCGGCCTGGGTGAAGCGCAGGCATTTGAAGTGATGACCTACGTCTACGCCTTGGATAGCCAGGGTAACCGCATGCTGCTGGCTGTTTCTCCCGCGCGCGCCGACGTTGTGAACGGTACCCTCCTGGATGGCATTGAGGTGCCCGGATCCATGCTGGAAGAAGTTCAGAACGTCCACGAGAATCTGCGTTACGTGCTGAGCGTTGAGGTGGCTCCCTCTGCAGCTAATGGTTATACCGCCCAGGAAGTTGAGGTTCCCTTCATGAATGGTTGGAATGTACAGCACGGCTCCGCTCCGGTTGCTACCGCCGAGCGTGCAATGGCGGAGCAAGAACTGTCTGAGAAGAAGCAGGTCAGTGAGGAGGTGCCGGCTGAGCAGGCTACCCAGCCGACTCAGGGTGTTCAGTCTGAGCAGGTGGCCCCCTCAAATACTGCCGAGCAGTTCGACCACGTATTGCCCGAGGATGATCCGCGCCGCCACTACAGTCTGCCGCGCAATACCGTCTTTGACCGCGTCCACGACACCACTGAAGAACAGGCCTCTAACCCCGTGATGACCGCCCGCCTGCACGTAGAAGAAACCGTAGTTCCCGAAAACGACTCCGAGAAGACTCTGACCGTGCGTGGCGAGGGCTTCACCGGCGTTGGTTCGGTGCACCTGATGGTCAGTGCTGTCGACGAATACGGTGCGGCAACCGGCGGCGTGATTGCGTCGGCTGATGTTTCTGAAATTGATGCATCCGGCGCATTTAGTGCTCAGGTGCAGATTCCTGGCTCGGCGCTCAAGCCCGGCACCACCTACCGCGTGAGTGCTGTGGCGGAGGATGAGCAGGGCACTGTGCGCATGGTCAACGGTGGCTTCACTGTCGAGCGCGATAGCGTGGATAACACGCCCGCAACCCCTGAGCAGGATGCACCTGCTGCCGAGGCTCCCGCAGCTGATGCTTCGGTGCCCGCTGAGCCCGCTGAATCTGCACCGGTGGCTGATCAGGCTTCCGCCGCCGAGCAGAAGGCGGGGGAGGGTAGTGCCGAGCAGAAGAAGGACGCTCCGGCTAGTGCTCAGGGTGCTCCCGCGCAGAATGTCCCTGCACAGAATACCTCTGTGCAGAAGACTGAAGCGCAGAAGGGCAACCCGCAGAAGGTTGAAGCGCAGGCATCTGGCTCCCAGAAGGTTGCCTCTGGCACCCAGCAGAAGCGCGAGCAGTTGGCGGCTACTGGCGCCTCCAATATGCTGGTCATTAGTGCCGCTGGATCGCTGTCACTGCTTGCCGGTATGCGTTTGAGTCGCCGTCGCCGTAGTGAGATGCGGCTCAGTTCTCGCCACTAAAACGGGGTAATTATTGCCCCACTAGGCAAAATATTCATATAGATGTAGGGATGTCCGAAATGCAAGATTCGGGCATCCCTACATCTTTAACTTTTTCTAAGGTTATACCTATAATTTAGAGTGCTGTTATAGACGGTACTATCACTCTTTATCACCTCGTTCACCCGGGGTGAGGAGTCGCTGTGAAGCGCCTCCGGTCACCGATATGAGAGAACCGTTATTCTGCGCCTACTTCCGACCTTTGGGCGCAGGAGTCACACGACGATTCATCACACTCACTCACGAAAATAGGTGACCATGTTTTCCACGCAGCGAACTGCTCGCGGCGCGGCGCTAGTAGCGTCTGCCGCCCTCGGTTTGGGCGGCTCCGTCGCGCCTGCAACTCTGGCCCCCGCAACCTTTGCATCTGCCGCTCACGCGCAGACTCAGCAGCCCCCGAAGCCTGAACTTCCCATCGCTGTCGCCACCGACGTAGTCAGCCACGATACCACCCTGGATCTGGTAGCTCAGAGCAAGGACTACACCCTGCTGTCGATGACTGGCGTGACTTCCCTGGACAACCTGAAGGTTCGCCTGATCGCTATTTCCGTTGATGACGGTCCCGTGGCGGCAATGACCGTGCCCGCCTCCCAGATGACTGCCTCTCTGAACGATGAGGGCGCCCTGGAAGTTAGCATTCACCAGCGCCTGAACATTGAGCAGCCGTACATGGTTGAGGTGCTGAACCTGCGCACCAATGACACCGTCTCGGTTGAGTTCATGCCCGAACAGGGTGCGACCGTTGACGAGATTCTGGCGAGCCGCCAGAACATTTTCTTCCCTGACACCCCTGGCGTTCCCCGTGCTAACCGCGTGGAGGCGAATCCTGCCCCCGAGGTGTCCCTGAGCCCCAGCGCATCCCCGAGCGCCGCGAAGGATAGCCCGCGTCCGACGGTCGCCCCGGTACCATCTGAAGCGCCGTCTGCATCGCAGAAAGTTTCGGCTCGTCCTTCTGCGAGTGCATCTGCTAGCACCTCGGTGAGTGCGTCCGCGAGTGAGTCTGCTTCGGCGAGTTCTTCTACCGATGATGCGGCGCCCGCTGAGGTGACCGAGGATCGTCTGCTGGTGCACTCCCGCTCCGATCGGGCTCCCTCGGAGACCCGTGAGGCGACCCTGGAAATTTCCACCGCAGAGCTGCGCGGATCGGATGAGCTGCAGCCGATTAGCGTGCGCGCTAGGAACGTTGCGGAGAGTGGCCTGGGTTATGACGTGATGGTCTTTGAAATGCCTGCTGACGGCGGTGCCGTGGGTTCGCCGCTGGCGACCACGCATGTGAGCCCTCAGCAGGTGACTGATGATTCTTTCTCTGCTGATTTGAAGGTTCCTGGCACCTCTTTGAATGCGGGTAAGCGCTACCGTGTGGTTGTGGTGGGTGGTAACTCCACTGAGGAGCTGCAGCTCATGGCGACCAGTGCTTTTGGTGTGAGCGTGATTCAGCGTGCGGTTCCTATTGATCCGGATCCGAAGCCTACGAATACTGTTGTTCACCCGCAGATCCCGATGATTTCTGATGCGAATCAGCGTGTGAGCCCTTCGGCCCCTTCGGGGCGCGTGAGCGCTGTGGATTCTTCAGGTGCCTCTGCGGATGCTCAAGATTTGGTGACTGATTCTGTTGCTAAGATTCCCTCGGTGGATAGCGCTCTGGGCTATATTGTGCAGGCGCAGCAGTCGGCGCGTGCGATTACCGCGCAGGCTCGTAGTTCTGTGGCTGAGACTGCAGTGGTTCCTTCGACGATGGTGATGTCTGGTTATGCGACGCTACTGCCTGGTCGTACTGTGGTGAACCTGCTGGGTTATCAGTCTTCGGAGTCTGAAACGGTGACTGTTGCTTCGCCTCAGGAGAATGCGGGTGCTGCAGGTTCGGGTAGTTTCTATACGCGTAGCTCGAAGTCGCGCGGTGATTCTGCCGGTTCGAAGCTGGAGGCGAGCGCTCAGGATAATGGCCCGCTGCCGGAGGGTACCTTGCCGCTGAGTATTGCTCTGCTGGGTTCGGTTGCCTTTGTGGGTACTGCTGTTGCGGTTAATGTGTATCGTCGCCGCCTTGAGGGTGCTGAGGAGCTGGGTGCTGAGTAGTTCAGCTATTTGTTGCTTAGCGCTGTGAGGCGTGGCTCTCTGTAGGGGAGTTTGTTGAGTGGGAGGCGCTCTGTCGGGTGCGTGCCGTGTGGGTGCGTGTTTGGCGGGGCGCCTTCTGTGTGCCCGGATGTTTGACTCTATTGCGCGGTGGTCTGGATTGCACGGTGGTCTGGTGCGCTTTGGGGTGGTGTAAAAAATTCTTTTTGGTGCACTCTGGGGAATATATTTTGACATTCGAATTTTGCGTTATATATATCTCAGTAAAGTAATTAATTCCCTTTTATTTCGGTAATTATCGCGACATAAAGTTTTAGCACGTGAATGCAATGCAACATTAAGTGCAATATCCGTGTTAGGCTAGGGTGTAACCGACGTACTGGTGCGCAAATACTTGGATAGAAACACCGGCTTGTGGTGAGCCTTCCCTAGTCCACGCTTTGCGCCTACATCGATCGAAATGGCGCACATGACTATCACTCGACTTCCGAAACGCATTCATGCTCTTTCGCTTGCAGCCGCTTTAGGTGCAAGCGCTTTTGTGCTTCCTGGCGCCTCCGCAGTAGAGGCTGAAGCAATTAACGTGAATGATTGCCTGACGGCTCTGGTTAATAGCGAATTTAATTCGAGCTGCCCCTACGAAGACCTCGAAATTGAGGTCGACACCATTGAGATTCAGATTCAGTCCATCAAGGACGGTCAGGCAACCATTAAGCTCGTGCCCCTCTATGAGGGCGGCTACGTGGGCGATGCCTCTAGGGTGTACCTGGTAATGCAGTACTACGACGCCACTGGCACGTTGCTTGGGTCTGACACTTACGAGCCCTCCGCAATGCAGGTTGAGCGTGCTGATGACGGTTCGATGCTCGTCACCTTTGAGATGCCGCAGATGCCCCAGGAGGGCTACTACTCCATGAGCGTCATGGACCTGACGACCTCCGACGCGGGCTATGGCGAATTCATGATTTCTGAAGGTTCCCTCGTTCCGCACGTTATCCCGATTGAGGATGACCCTGACGAGGTTATGGTGGACAAGAAGGAAAACGCCCACCAGGTGCCGACCATTGACGAGCTGAAGACGATGGAAAAGCTCCGTGAAGAGGAGCAGAAGAACCAGCAGGATGCAGATCAGAAGGGTAGCAAGGATAAGGTTAAGACTGAGGTGCCTTCCGAGTCTGCTGAAAACCCGAACCTCGAAACCCACACGCAGAAGCTGGAGCAGATTCCCGGTGGATCGACCTCTTCTCGCGATACTCAGACCCTGAGTGCTACGGAACTGAAGGTCGCCTATGCTGAGGTTCGCTCCGATAAGGAAACCAAGCCGGTGACTATCAGTGCAGAGCGTCTGGCCGCGAATGCGGCTGGCTACGACCTGATCGTGGTTGAAACCGATATGAGTGGCAACCATAAGGGTGATGCGCTGTCCATTACACGCATCAGCTCTGATCGCATCGTGAATGGCGCGTTCAAGGAAGAGGTTGGCATGCCCGGCTCTCTGTTGAAGACCGGCTCGGTGTACACCGCCTACCTGGTGCGTGCGGACGATACTGAGTATGCGGAAGAAGTTGTCTCGGTGCGATTCAAGGTCAGTGGCGAGGCGACCGGCAACTCAACCTCCTTGACGGAGGATGAGTCACCCCGCCAGGATGCCAGCGCATCGCTCACGCCCAGCGCCAATACAGCCGAGGCGACCGGTGCCACTCAGGGTAGCCCCTCCGCTGCTACTAGCGCCGTCTCGACTCGTTCTGATGATACCCAGTCGGGCTCGGGTCAGTCTGCCGCGAGCGCACCCCGCTCCACTCTGGATGCGGTGAGCGCCATGTCCAAGGCAAAGGAAGCGAAGGCTGAGCGTCAGCGTCAGGCTCTGCAGGCTTTGGCTCAGGCACGTACGATAGCTCCGCGTTCGGCTTTTGAACCGACCCGCACCAATCAGATTTCGGCGTACAGTTCGGGTTCTGACCCGGCATCTATCGCTGCTGCCGCGAACTCGGCTGCTTTGACGGATGAAGAAAAGGCGGCGTCGGCAGCTTCTGGTAATGGCAATAAGGGTTTCACCCCCGTGGTTCATTCGGAATCTAATAATCGTTCCGCTACGGTGAACTCGAATACCACCCAGGTGCACTCCAACGCGAATGCTGATCGTCAGGATGGCGTGAAGGCTGTAGCTTCGGCGGCGTCTCCCGCTAGTGAAGAGGTTGCGCAGCACGGTGTAGCTTTCTGGGCTCTTGGAGGCGCCGGTTTGGCGCTGGTGGTTGGTGCCGCATGGATGGCTCACCGCAGGGGAGTCCTCGGCGGCTAACGCCCCTAATCCGTGCTTTTTGACGGCATCGCATAGTATGTTCGTTGTTTCATGAGGAATGCTCGCCCCCGCTATCTGTTGGCGCAGATCGCGGGGGCGAGTCGTGCGTTCAGGGTGTTCAAAAAAACTCTACCCTCGCGTGAATAAACCTTAAGGTTCGTGATAGGGTTGAAATAACCGATAAATAGATGCGAGCTGTTGTCAGGTCTTCTTCACCTGAAATATGAAGCGGAGTATGGTACGACGAATCCGGGTGTATGGCGCTCCCGAAAGGCTCCCTGAGGCGCATGAAGAATGGGCAGTAGCACGCACAATTCCATCATGAAAAGACGCATTGCATGAGTATTTATTCAGCGAAGCACCGTATTGTCACCGCAACTGTTTTGGTTGCGGGGCTTCAGTGCGGGCTTGTTGTACCCTCTGTCGCAACGGAAGCACCCGTCACGACCCACTCTGCCGTGCAAAAAACCGCGACCTTGAACACGAACCAGGCTGAAGACAATCAGGAGGCACAGGGCGCCGCCTCCACCATCACCATGAAGGCGCAGCTCAAGGATGGCGGCTATCTTCTACGTTGGACGGGCTTCCCTAAAGATCTGGAGGCCTCCAGCGTTCTGGTTGACGTGAACTTCTACACCCCTTCCGGTGAGTACGGCGGCTCCGTCCTGGAAAGCCCCGCCCTAACTGAGGGGACCAAGGAGGGGGAGTTTCGCCTCCTGATGAGCCCGGCGACGGACTCTAATGTCGTGTACGTAATCGTTCTGGAGGATACCGCGCACGGTGTCTCCTACGAATTTTTTGTGACCGAGCGGGGGAACCGCCTGGTAGAGGCTGCTGACCCGCGCAACGGCAAAGCAAAGCCCACCGAACCTCCGGTCGATATTGAGCGTGAAGAAGCAGAAACCGCTGACGCAACTGTTACCCCAAGTCCCGAGGCGGTAAACCTGCCTTCGCCGACCGCTACGTCGCCCACCGCTGAGAATGGTGACGCGGTTCGCCGTACCGTAGACAACCCGCAGAACCATGAATCTGGCCAGTACGTTATCTCCGAAGACAACAGCGTGTACGATCCGATGAACCAGAGGGATGGCAAAGCGCACCTGTCCATTCAGGACTCGCAGGGCGACTCTCAGGATGACACGAAGCCCGTCACGGTCCGTGCCACGAACTTCCCCCAGAATGACAAGGGCTACGACCTGATCGTCATGGAAGTCGACTCCAATGGCAACACCGTGGGCGATGCGCTCGCCATTGTGCACGTTGGCCCGGAATCTATTTCTGCGGGTGCGTTCGAGGCTGTGATTGGTGTGCCCGGTGCGTCCCTACAGATCGGTAAGACGTACCTGGTGGCGGCTTTTGATGCTGCCGGTGACGGTAACCTTCAGCTCAATACGGTGCGTTTTACGGTGACTCAGGCATCCTCTGAGAGTGGGGGAGTATCGTCCGGTTCTTCGTCTATGAACGAGGAGAAGCCGGTTGCTGTACCTTCCGCGTCTGCCTCTGAGGCTGCGGACGCATCCGGCGCGAATGCACCCGCTGCGGGTTCTAAGTCTAAGACCCGCGGTATTCAGGCTGATACCGCCATGGCTCCGGGTACTAATGACGCCACGATTTCTGTTCCGCGCGCTGCCGGTAGCCCTGCCACCGCGTCTTCCTCGGCGCTGGGGTACCGCACCGGGGAGGCGCAGCCTGTTGAGGTGGTGACCCCCGAGTCTAACCTACCTTCGGGTACCGATTCGGCGGCTCAGTCTCGCCGTGCCGCGATTCTGAACGGTTCTTCCTCTCAGGTTCGTACTGATCCCGGATCGCCGAACGGTGTGAAGGCAACGGAGGCGCAGATTACCCGCAACATGGATAAGAGCTCGCCGCTTCTGCCGATTTTGGTGACCCTGGGCGGCGGTCTGATTCTGGGTGCTTTGGGTATGTCACGTATGCACGCTTCGAAGAAGGATTAGTCGCGTAGGGGGTGGGGGAGTAGCGGCCCCTGTTGCCTGTTGAGGTGTGCTGGTGCGGGGTGGGTTTATTGCCCTGTCGGTGTGCTGTGAGATGTTTTGTCATAAAATGGCTCATTTGGTGTATATCTTGAGAAATGTACACACTGTCGATATAGTAAGCCTGTCCTAACAATGTCGATAGTATGGATGCACACCAATGAAGATTTTCACATCTGGCACCCGCCTCTCCAAGGGAGCCTGCGCCCTCGCCGTTGCTGGCGCTGTTGCCCTGCCCCTGGCACCCGTTCTCGCCGAGAACATTAATATCGCTGCCCAGAACGTTGCCGCACAGAACGTCGCTGCAGGCGACCAGGCAACTGCAGGCGCGTCCTTCGGCTGGGGCGTGCGCGCCTCCTTCCTGTCCTACAACGGTATGCCCCGCGAAATGACCGACGGCGCAGCCTGGGACGCAACCGCAAAGCAGTTCACCTTCACCCCGACCTCCACCACCGTCTCTGAAGACGGCAAGCAGGTCACCCTGCAGGCTGCCGGCCGCCTCTGGTTCACCGGCCACTGCGCCGAAGGTCAGGACCCCGAAACTGGTTGCGCCCTGAACCTCACCTTCTCCAACCCCCGCGTGGAACTGAACCTCGCTGACGGCACCGGCTCCCTCTACATGACCGTGCGCACCAAGAACTACGCCTCCGGCAAGTTCGAGGGCCCCATGGAAGTCAAGATGGCGACCCTGAGCACCGGCACCGCCAAGCAGAGCGAGAAGGACGGCGTGGTCAGCATCAGCGGCATCTCCGCGAACCTGACCGCCGACGGTAACCACGCCTTCTCTGACTTCTACAACGAAGGCGCCAGCCTCGACCCGCTGAGCATCTCCTACAACGGTAGCGCAGCTAACACCCCCAAGAGCGCCTACAGCGTCGCCGAGTCCTACAACACCGGCGCGGGCGTGAGCCTGCCCCAGAACACCGCACGTCTGGGTCAGAACCACATCGTGCACGTGGCACCCCCGAGCTTCGGCGGCAACACCACCTACACCGTGCTGACCAGCTCCAACCTGAAGATGACCGACACCGGCGTTCTGAAGGCAATCAAGGGCGTTTTCGCGGTGGATGCTGACGGCAACCGCATGCTCGTCATCGGCAGCGAGACCAACAAGCCCGAGCTGTACACCGTGACCGCTGAGGGTAAGCTCGTCTCCTCCGGTACCTACTCCGACGCAGAGCTCGGCGCCAACACCGTCAAGGCAATCGGCTACAACCCCGCCAACAACACCTGGGGCATCGTCAGCATTGACGGCCAGGGCGGCGGTAAGCTGACCATCATTGACGCATCCGGCAAGGCAACCTCGCAGGCTCTGCCGAAGCCCGACTCTATCGACCCGCAGGTTGTGAACGCCTACTCGCTCGACGAGTACTACGGTGACTCGTTCTCCAACAACACCGTGACCCTCGCACCGCTACCCGACGGCAGCTTCGTGTACGCGCCGTCGACTTCCATCTACGATGCGGCCGGCGAAAAGGTGGTTCAGAAGGGTCACCTGCTGCACATGAGCAGCAACGGCGTGTCCCTGGTGCCGAACTCTTCACCCGCAGGCTATGACACCGCCCTGCCCTCGACCCTGGTCAGCCCCAAGGGCTACATTTACCGTTGGAACAACTGGTACGGCGGTAAGGTGCAGATCCTCAAGTACGAGAACGGCACTTTCAGCGTGGTCCGCGAGTCCGCAACTCTTGAGGGCTTCGAGAAGACCGAGGTTGCCACCATGTTCCTGACCCGCGCGGGTAACGTGGTTGTGGTGGACGCATCCGGCTCCCGCCTGGTGTTCATGGACGAGACCCTGAACAAGGTGAACGAGGTGGTGCTCTCCTCGATGCGCAAGACCGACAAGAGCGGCGGCTACAACGCTCTCGAACTGCCCAACGGCGATATTATCTACCCGACCAGCTTCGAGAACCCGAACACCTACGAGGATCAGCTGTGGCTGAACCGCCTGGCAGCGAACTCGGCACCGGAACAGACCCCGGCACCCGAGCCCACTAAGTCTGCTGAGCCTACCGTGGCACCGACTGCTGAGCCGACTGTCGCGCCTTCTGCTGAGCCTACCGTGACTGCGGAGCCGACTGTTGCTCCGACCGAGGCACCGACCGCAGAGCCCACTAAGTCTGCTGAGCCGACCGTCGCGCCCACCGAGGCACCCTCTGCTGAGCCTACCGTCGCGCCCACCGCTGAGCCGACTGTGGAGCCTTCTGCTACTGCAGAACCCACTAAGACCGCAGAACCCACTAAGACCGCAGAACCCACCGTAGCGCCTTCGGCAACGGCTGAGCCCACCAAGACTGCAGAACCGACTGCTGAGCCCACCAAGACTGCAGAACCCACCGCAGTTCCTTCGGAGGAGCCCACCTCGCCGTCTCTGCCGACCGCGTCCGTGGCGCCTTCTGCTGCCCCGAGTGCTTCTGCAACTCCGAGCGCATCGGTGAGCGCATCCCCGACCGCGGTTCCGAGCGTTCCCGCCGTGACCCCCTCGGCGAGCGAGTCCGCATCCGCTAGCGCGTCTGCTTCTGCGAGCGCATCGAGCTCCGCAAGCAGCTCCAGCAGCGCATCGGCGACTGCATCGGCTAGCGCCTCGGCTTCTTCGAATGCGTCCGCGAGTGCGTCCGCAAGCGAGTCTGCATCCGCGAGCGCTTCTGCTTCTGAGAGCAACACCGCTGACCAGAACGCAGCCGGCCACAAGGGCGGCTCCAACGGCGGTTCTGATGCTGGCTCTGGTGCCTCCGACAACTTGGGTGTGAGCGGCTCCAATGGCGGCTCCTCTAACGGTGGTTCTTCCGCAGGTGGTTCCTCGACCTCCGGTAGCTCCTCCTCGAAGCTGGCGCAGACCGGCGCATCCGGCGCTATGTTCGCTGCCGCAGCTGGTGCTATCACCCTGGCTGCAGGTGCCGCACTGGTTGTGGCTCGCCGCCGCAAGAGCTAAGATTTAGCCTTCGTGCAACACCCCGCTTCGCCACTCGTGTTCATGAGTGGGGAAGCGGGGTCTTCCTTTCATACAATGGAAATATGACTATTCTGAATGTAATCGCAACCTCGCACGGCACCGACTCGGTCGCCGGTCGCGAGGCTATCACGCTGATTCGTGAGCAGATTAAGTTCCTGCTTGCCCAGCGTAACGACGGCGTGGAGTACCGTGTCCACGCCGCATACGTGGATGTGGAATCTCCCAGCGTTGATGACGCCGCAGCCTCCCTGCCTAAGGATGAGCCCTGCGTTATCGTGCCGATTCTGCTGTCGACCGGCTTCCATACTCAGGTGGATTTGCGCCGCGCCGCACGCAATAGCGGTATTGAGCGCATCAGCATTGGTGAGTCTCTGGGCCCGGATGCACGTCTTGCCGCTCTGACCCGCGCCCGACTGGAGGAGGCTGGTTGGACTCCCGGCGACGGCCCTGTGGTGCAGGGTGCCGCTGGTTCTTCCCGCGCCGATGGTCGTGCCGATATGGAGCGTGCCGCTGAGCTGCTGGCTGACGAGCTGAACGCTCCGGTACATCACGGCTTTATTGCCGCTATCGATCCGAAGTTCCACGAGGTCGTTGCCGAGCACAAGCCGGAGTTTGCCGCGACCTACCTGCTGGCGGAGGGTTTCTTTGCCGGTAAGATGCGCCGTGACGCTGCTTCGACCGGTCTGCCGGTAAAGGTTGCTGCACCGCTGGTCAACGCGCAGGATTCTGCCGCTGCTGCTGTTGTGGCTGAGTGCTTTATTGACCGTATGGATGCGGCTATCGCCCAGCTGGACGCCGCCTAGCTGTTCGCCCAATTTAGTTTGGGGCTTCTAAAAGCACATACAAAAACCTCGGGAGGTGATTCTCCCGAGGTTTTTTGTATGTAGCTGAAGTAGCTGAGTGCTTAGGCAGTCTTGAGGTAGACGTCGCCGTCGCGGACCTCTACGGGGTAGACCTTGATGGAGTAGGAGGGGTCAGAGACGCACTCGCCGGTGGTCAGGTCGTAGACCTCCTTGTAGAGGGGGGAGGTGATGGTGGGGTTGCCGTTCTTCTCACCGACGATGCCGCGTGCGAGGACCAGTGCCTGGCTGTGCGGGTCGAGGTGATCGCCGGCGAAGATGCCGTGCTTGGTCTTGTAGATGGCGTACTGGTAGCCGTCGACCAGGGCGACTTCGCCCCAGTTTTCTTCGAGGTCAGATTCGGCGCAGATGCGTACCCAGTTCTCAGCCATGGGGGTTTCCTTTCGAAGTGGTGGTCTGCGCCGCGCGGGGTGCAGGACACAATAGCGGTTCGTGTGTTCTTTGTTTGGAGTTTACCTTATGAAACCCACATTTGGAAATGGGGCACGCGGAGGGTGCTAAAGGTTATTTTCACCCTAAAAGATGACCTTGAATTTTATAGATTAGCCTTACCTAAATTAAGTTTAGATAAGGTAAGAATGCCCTATTCTAGCCCGGTATTCCGCGGATTTTTTGGAAAATTTTCCCAAAAAATGCGGATTTTCGACGCCTCAACCCCGTGCTAGAGTGTACGATAAAAGTCGTAGTTTAAAACGCCTTTTGACTGCCTGAAGAAAACAACATAATCCCACATAAAAATGTTTCGTAATTTTCAGATGCATTCTAAAGAAGCGGGCGCTCCAACTACTCGGTACGCATCAGATACGAGCTCAACGGCACGGAAACTAGGAGTTCCAGCGCCGGGCATGATTCGGTCGCACACTGAGGGTAGATAGGTGCCATGAACTACCTGCATTACAACTAGGAAGGAAAATCCATGTCGCACACCCCCCGCAACATTCTCGTTGTCGGCGCAGGCCCCGCTGCGTGGCGTTTTGTACGCGCGTACCACGAAGGTGCTGAAGCTGCCGGTCGCGCAGCGGACACCATCACCGTCCTCAACGATGAGCCCTACATCCCCTACGACCGCGTTGCTATCGAGAAGATTTTCAAGGACACCGAGAAGGACCTGACCCTCGGTGACCCCGAACTCTGGAATGCAGAGAACATCAACCTGGTCAACAACTGCCACGCAGAGAAGCTTGACCGCACCCGCCGCGTCGTCACCGACACCGAGGGCAACGAGTACCCCTACGACGTACTGGTCTTCGCAACCGGTTCCCGCGCGGTTCGTATCCCCATTCTTAACTCGGACGCCGCACACGTCTTCCGCACCATTGACGACGTGAAGAACATGGTCTCCGAGGTCAAGCGCCTGCAGGACACCCTGGGCCGCGCACCCCGCGGTATCGTCGTCGGTGGCGGTCTGCTCGGCCTCGAAGCAGCTGAGGGTCTGAAGGACCTGGGCGCAGAGCCCACCATCCTGGACGTGGCTCCCTGGCTGCTTTCCGTTGAGGTTGACCAGGGCGGCGGTTACGCCGTGAACGCCCAGATTAAGGCAACCGGCATTGAGATTGAGACCGGCGTGTACATCTCCGGCATCAACAAGGATGCTGACGGCAACGTCGTCTCTGTCTCCATCGCAGATTCTCCCTCTGAGGATGCAGAAATCCGCACCCTGCCCGCCGACATGGTGGTCTTCGGTGCCGGTATTCGCCCCAACGACGAGCTGGCACGCGACGCCGACCTGGCACTGGGTGAGCGCGGCGGTATTCTCGTCAACGACGCATGCCACTCCTCCGACGAGCACATTTGGGCTATCGGTGAGGTCGCCTGCGTGCTGGGCCGCACCTGGGGTCTGGTCGCACCGGCTAACGCTATGGCTGACGCTGTGGCAGCTAACCTGCTCAACGACAACGAAGAAGCTCAGGTTGAAGAGTTCGACATCGCAACCAAGCTGAAGTTCTCCGGCGTTCAGGTCGCTGGCTTCGGTGACCGCCGCGGCACCACCGAGGGCTGCCTCGAGGTTCTGTTCGCAGATCCCGCCCGCGGCATGTACCAGAAGATCGTGACCAGCGGCGACGCAAAGACCCTGCTCGGTGGCGTGTTCGTCGGTGACACCGCTCCCTTCGACTCCCTCAAGCCCCTGCTCGGCCGCGAACTGCCCGCTGAGCCGAACGTCTACCTGACCGCAGCTGGCGGCGGCGACGGCATCCCCGACACCGAACTGCCCGACGACGCAATCCTGTGTTCCTGCAACAACATCAGCTTCGGTGCTGTCCGCGAGGCTATCGTTGACGGCAACCACGATGTTGCATCCCTGAAGTCCTGCACCACCGCGGGTACCCAGTGTGGTTCCTGTGTTCCGATGCTGCAGAAGACTCTGGAACAGCAGATGAAGAAGATGGGTCTGACCGTCTCCAAGGCACTGTGTGAGCACTTCGACTTCTCCCGTGCTGAGCTGGCTGAGGCTGTGCGCCTGACCAGCCTGGATGACTTCGACTCCGTGCTGGCACGCTTCGGCCGCGGTGGCGACGGCTGTGCTATCTGTAAGCCGACCGTTGCGTCGATTCTCTCCTCCTTCCGCAACTCCTACGTCCTGGACGCTGGTCGCGGTGGCCTGCAGGAGACCAACGACCGTGCATTGGCGAACATGCAGAAGAACGGTACCTACTCCGTCGTTCCGCGTATTCCCGCAGGTGAGATTCCCGCTAAGAAGCTGGGCGTCATCGCAGAGGTCGCCGAAGAGTTCGGCCTGTACGTGAAGATTACCGGTGCGCAGCGTATCGGTATGTTCGGTGCTCGCCTGGAGCAGCTGCCCTACATTTGGGAGCGCCTGGTGGATGCCGGCTTCGAGTCCGGTCAGGCATACGGTAAGTCCCTGCGTAACGTGAAGTCCTGCATGGGTTCGACCTGGTGCCGCTTCGGCGTTCAGGACTCCACCGGTATGGCAATTCAGCTGGAGAACCGTTACCGTGGTCTGCGTTCCCCGCACAAGTTCAAGTTCGGTGTTTCCGGCTGTAACCGTGAATGTGCTGAGGCGCAGGGTAAGGACGTTGGTCTGATCGCAACCACCAACGGCTGGAACCTGTACCTGGGTGGTAACGGTGGTGCAAACCCCGCTCACGGTCGCCTCTTCGTCAAGGATGCTTCCAGCGAAGACATCATCCGCTACATTGACCGCTACCTGATGTACTACATCCGTACCGCAGACAAGCTGCAGCGTACCGCTCGCTGGCTTGAGGATCTGGATGAGGAGCACGGCGACGGTCTGGCACACCTGCAGTCCGTCCTCATTGAGGACTCCCTGGGCGTGTGCGAGGACCTGGAGCGCGACATGCAGCGTCACGTTGACTCCTACGAGGACGAGTGGGCAGCAACCCTGCGCGACGAGCGCCGCCTGCGCCGCTTCCGTGCCTTCATCAACGAGCCCAACGGTAGCGACGAGGGTTCGCACCTGTACGTGCTGGAGCGCGAGCAGATTCGCCCCGCAACCCCCGAGGAAATTGCGGCGGCAGAAGCTGGCGAGTCCAACACCGTCCTGCTGACCGGCACCAAGATTCCCGTGGGCAAGCCCAGTGACCTCAACCCGGTCCCGGCAGCGTAGTATGTGCCCGAAGATTCCTCCGTTCCCGCCCCGCGAGTTCGCCACTATTGACGAGGTGCTCGCGGGCGGGGCGCCCGGGCACACCCTGGACGATAGCGTGACGGAACGCGGCATTCTTCTGCCCGGCGAGCCTGCTGAGAACCCCGGCAAGGTCTACATTGTGGGTGGCGGCCCCGGTGCCGCTGACCTGCTGACCCTGCGTGCGGCACGTGCCCTGAGTGAGGCGGACGTGGTTCTTCTGGATCACCTCGCCCCGCAGGAGTACGGCGAGTACGCACCGAACGCCCTCATTGTTGATGTGGGCAAGGTTCCCGGTAAGCACGCTGTTCCGCAGTCCCGCATTCAGCAGCTCATGATTGATTACGCGCTTTCGGGTAAGACCGTGGTGCGTTTGAAGGGTGGCGACCCGTACGTGTACGGTCGCGGTGCTGAAGAGCTGGATGCGTGCATCGCCGCAGGCCTGGAGGCTGAGGTTATCCCCGGCATTACCAGCGCCATCGCGGTTCCTGCGCGTGCAGCGATTCCGGTGACCCTGCGTAAGGTGTCCTCGATTTTCACCGTCATTTCTGGTCACTCTGGCCTGTCGGAGACCGAAGTGTCGGCTCTTGAGGCGACCCTGCGCGCCCAGGGCACCGTGGTGCTGCTGATGGGCGTTCGTACCCTGCCCGATACGGTGGCGTCTCTGCTCTCTCGTGGGATTGAGGCTGACACGCCGCTGGCAACCATTGAGAACGGTTTCTCTGAGAAGGAGCGCGTGACTGTCACGACCCTTGAGAACGCTCAGGCGGATTGCGCATCGGTCAAGGCGCCGGCTATTACCGTCATCGGTGAGGTCGTGCATTATGCTCGCGATAATCAGAACCGCTTTGTGAGCGAGGTTCACGAGCGTCTGCGTGAGCGTTCCACCTCCTAGAGGCGGTGCGCTAGATAGTATTGCGCAGCCCCGCATCCTTGGTTTTCCTAGTTGCCAAGGAGCGGGGCTGTTGCTGTGCCGGGTCATATTGCCGCGCCGGGAGCGCCGCGGAGCAAAAACAGCGGCACAAAAACATACGAAAGCGGGGCGGGTATCAGTTGATACCCGCCCCGCTTTCGTCAGGGGTATTGCTCTCAGATTCTAGTCTTGGAGCTTAGAGTCTCAAATCCTAGAGCCTCAGAGCCTAGACCTTGAAATCGCTGCTGCTACCGGAGCTAGAGCCACCGGAGCTGCCAGAGCCGCCACCGCTAGACTTGCTTGCCGAAGCCGATGAGGAGGGACCCTCAAAGACCTTGCGGAATTGGTCGCTGTACTGGGACACGAAGTACTCGCGGCTGGTCACGCGCCACTTGCCCTCGGCATACACCACATAGATAACGACATCCAGGGTGCTTGCCTTCTGAACCTCACCGGTGCCCTTCTGGTAGATGGTGTATTCCTTGACGACATCCCGGCAGGGGAACGCCACAACAGCCAAATCGGTAGAGGCAAGAGCCTTCCCGTCCTTATCGTCACGGATGCTCAGCTTGCTCTCGTAGTCCTTAGTCCAACCGCCCGCAGCGTAGAGCTTAGCAATAGCCTTCAGATTGTTGACCAGACCGCTGTCAGCGCCGTGGACCAGACCCTTGAGGTACTGCAGATCGCCGCTGTACATCGCGGCAATGTACGCGCTCTGGTAAGCGGCCAGGGTCTTGTAGGCGCCCTCGAGACTGACGGTACGCTGAGCCACCGTATCAATGACCGGAATCGGAACGTTCTTCGCGGGGGAGGTGTCGGTCGGCTCAACATAGTGCGCAATGGCGGGCTTGTACTCGTACTTGACGTCGCCAATGTACTTCTTATAGTCCTTCAAGAACTCGTCGGACGGAATAATCTTCGCGCTGTTACGGCTTGACGAAGACGAAGCGGATGCCGAAGCCGAGGCAGACTCAGAAGGCGAAGCCGAAGCTGAAGCCGAGGGGGAGGCGGAGGCGCTCGGGGAACCGGAGAAAGTATCGCCGGTACCGGTGGGGCGAATATCCTTGTTGAAAGCGCATCCGGCTAGAGCCAAAGCACCGGCGGTCAGACCGCCAAAAAGAACGGCGCGGCGGGTCAATCCGTTTCGGTCGTTAGCAGAGAAGCTGGCGTGTGCACTCGGCCGGAAGGACATGGTATCTCCTGAAAGTGGTTGATTGAGGTAGCTCGCTTCACAACGCTGTGATGCGTACGAAAGGATCCGCCTCATCGTTTTTTGTATGGTGCGCGGTACAGGGGGGTACCGGGATACGGGTGTGCCGGAGCGTGAACTGCGGCGGTATGAAGTATCCACTTCTTACTATAGAAGACTGGTTTTAAAACTTCGTCAAAAAACCCTGGACATTGTCTTTAAGACGCAATAACCCAAAGTCGGTGAGGTGCAGGGGGGTGCGCCTCCTCGACTTTGGGCTAGTGCATATGGAATTGATGAGACGGGCTGCTCTCGACTAGGGTATTAGACCCCTGCGGATTTAGACCTTAGTGGAGCCGCGACCCGAGGACGAAGAACCGCTAGAACCGGCAGAACTGGAACCTCCGGAGCCAGAAGAGTCGGAAGAGCCCTTGCCGCCATTCAGACGCTCGTTCAGATAATCGTTGCCGATTCGCCACCACTTACCCTCGGTGTAGAGCATCACGTGCGGAATGGCTACCTGAGTAATCGCCGGTATCTTGCGCTCGGTGCCATCCGGCTGATGGATGGCGGTGGCAGAATACTTGGCGTCCATCATGATTTCTACGTAGCCGTCACCGTTCTTCAGAGCGGTTCGAGGCTCCGTATTCCGCATGGAAATGCTGCACGTGAAGTCCATGTACCAGCCGTTCTGCTCATACAGTTCCTTGACTGCTTTAACCTCGTCGATGGCGCTCTTGTCTGCCGGGTAGGTCAGCTCAATCGCCTGATCCGCGTAGTGGCCATCCTTGAGTGCGGTGATCTGAGCACTGTAGTAGGCACGCAACGTCTCGTAGGCGCCCTGGAAGGTCGGTTCTTCACGGTGCGGAACGGTCTTGAGGGGCTTGGGTACGTTCTTCGCGGGGGAAGAATCCGTTGCGGGCTGGTACTCGCCCATGTATTCGCCGGTCAGCTTCAGGGGACCGGGGTACTTTTCCCAACCCTCAACGAGTGCATCCTCAGATACGGGTACGCGTGCCGCGCTGGATGAGCTGCTCTTAGCGCTTGCTGATGCGGTCGCCGAAGCAGACTGTGAAGCAGACGGTGAACTAGATGCAGAAGCGGAAGCGCTCGCGGAAGGGGTGGGGGAGCCTACCTTAGCTTTTGCTTCTTCGCTCAGCGGGCGAATATCGGAGGCGCAACCGGCCATGAGGGAAACCGCGCCACCGAGCAGCAGGGTACGGCGGCTCATTAGACGGGAAGCGGCGGAACGGGTGCTCGAAGAGGGTGAGAGCATCGGTGAACTCCTTGATTTTTTCCGAGGCGGGCTCGGGGCACCCGGCGGCGGGTGCGTGGTTGTATGGCATGTTGGGTGAGGTCGTGAAAGGGTGAAAACTGCAGGCGAATGCCGCGGTTTCAGTCCACATCCGGAAGTAACCTCGGGTGTACCTCACGCCGTGGGCGAGGGGTACTGGTGAACTCATCTTTGAGATTGCTGTACTGGGACTGCTGTGTTCACACCCCGGTGAGAGGGTAGATGCTATCGAATCATCATTGATGTGTTGCACGATTCATTTTAGACTATTTTGAACTCAAAATGCACGAAAATACACCTTAGTAATCCCTGAGAGCCTATGGGGCACTCAAGATCTCAATCACCGTAAAGTATTATGACCATGCTCTGTTGGCAGGGAGCTATTTGATGGAGATGGGTGCTTCGGTGAGAGGTGGCGCGCACGTTAAATTAAGTGATTTCAATCATATATATGGCCTGAAAAATGAAAGAGCCTCGTCCCGGTATTTGCGAAAGATAGGGGAGGGGAGAGCGGTTGGCTCAACCTTCTGGTCGTAAGAAAGTCTTCAAAAGCCCAGAAGAAATACCCGATTCAATAAGGGGAAACCCGCTCTATAGTCCCCAAATATGCACTCTATTCACCCGCTATGCATTGCTGGATCATTCAGAAAAACCGGTTCCCACACGGAATATTGAGGGGGTGAAAGCGTGCAGGGGTGAATATCTAGTGGAATTACATTGGTGTTCACCCCATATCTTGTGGTTGTATCGGCATTAATCCCGCAGGTTCCCTCAAAAAAATCGAAACCCACTTAAAGCAACACTGGGGGAATGTAAAAACATACATCCTTAAACACGCCCGAGTGCAGGGTGAGGCAAGACCCCTTAAACCCCCTACTCGCTCTAAATATCGCCGAACGAAGAACCATTCTGTTTTACGCCCCCGGCATCGGCACATCTGAAAAGTACTGTTCAAACCCACACCCCGCGGGGTTGCATACAGACACAAAAGCCACATAAACTATTAGTGTTTGCAACGACCCGGCCATCACCGGCGAGCAATTCGGAAGAACGGACCGCACCTGCGGGCACCCGCCAATCGCTGCGGCGAGGGTGTCTTAGCGGAAGAGATGTAGTCCCAGTAGAACCGGACGGTTAAGCCCGATATAGCTGTAATAAGCGACTGATACCCGCCCAACGCGCCGCTCTTCCGGTGGCTAGGTATCGCGGACACGCGACACCCCGCTAGCCCCGGGAGGGTTCGGTGCGTTGAGCTGTTAAATCAGTAAGCAAGGTGGTACCGCGCCGCATCCCGACCCCGGCACAACCCGGGCAAGTCAGCGATGCCCAGGCGTCCTTGCACCCGTCATGTCAATCCTCACCCGCTGAAACAGTGGGACGGCGAGTGCTACGTACCCTGTCGCCCCAACCTCTCAGCGTTGAGAACAACAGATAAGGGCGCACAAACACATGTCCCATGTTTACCCCAAGGCGAGCGCCTTCGAAGCCGCAGGAAGCGGCGTCACCGCATCGCCCAAGTTCCCCGCACTCGAAGAGGCAGTCCTCGACTACTGGAAGAAGGACAACACCTTCTCCGCATCCGTCGAGAACCGCCCCGCAGGCGAAAACGGTGAAAACGAATTCGTCTTCTACGACGGCCCTCCCTTCGCTAACGGCCTGCCCCACTACGGCCACCTGCTCACCGGCTACGCCAAGGACCTCGTCGCACGCTACCAGACCCAGCGCGGCCACAAGGTAGAACGCCGCTTCGGCTGGGACACCCACGGCCTGCCCGCAGAACTCGAGGCAATGAAGCAGCTCGGTATGACCGACAAGCGCGAAATCCTCGAAATGGGCATCGACAACTTCAACGACGCTGCCCGCGCATCCGTGCTCAAGTACACCAACGAGTGGGAAAAGTACGTCACCCGCCAGGCACGCTGGGTCGACTTCGAAAACGACTACAAGACCCTGAACGTCGAGTACATGGAGTCCGTCATCTGGGCGTTCAAGCGCCTCTACGACAAGGGCCTGACCTACCAGGGCTTCCGCGTGCTGCCCTACTGCTGGAAGGACGAGACCCCCCTCTCCAACCACGAGCTGCGCATGGACGACGATGTGTACAAGGACCGCCAGGACCAGACCGTCACCGTTGCATTCCGCCTCACCGCAGACACCGCCCTCGGTGCTGACGAGAAGGTCGCCGCAGAACTCGACGGCGTCGAAGCACTCGCATGGACCACCACCCCCTGGACCCTGCCCACCAACCAGGCGCTCGCAGTCGGACCCGAGATTGAATACTCCGTCGTACCCGGCGCAGGCAAGTTCGAGGGCCGCTCCTTCCTGATCGCCTCCGAGCTACTCGGCTCCTACGCCAAGGACCTCGGCTACGAAGGCGACCAGCCCGAAAAGGACGCAGACGCAGCCGTCACCGCACGCTACACCGGCTCCCAGCTCGAGCACGTGCGCTACACCCCGCTCTGGGACTACTTCGCAGACACCGAAAAGTGGGGTACCGAAACCTCCTGGCAGATCCTCGTCGCCGACTACGTCACCACCGGTGACGGTACCGGCATCGTCCACCAGGCACCCGCCTACGGTGAAGACGACCAGAAGGTCTGTGAAGGCTACGGCATCCCCGTGATCCTCTCCCTCGACGAAGGCGCAAAGTTCCTGAACCTCTTCGCCGAGCCCACCGCCTCCGGCTCTACCGCTCTGGCTGAGATTGCAGGCGTGCAGGCATTCGACGCGAACCGCACCATCATCAACGCCCTCAAGGCAGACGATGTGCTGATCCGCGAGAAGTCCTACGTGCACTCCTACCCGCACTGCTGGCGCTGCCGCACCCCGCTCATCTACCGTGCAATCACCTCCTGGTACGTGAAGGTCACCGACTTCAAGGACCGCATGTACGAGCTGAACAAGCAGATCAACTGGATCCCGGAAAACGTGAAGTACGGCCAGTTCGGCAAGTGGGTTGAGAACGCACGCGACTGGTCCATCTCCCGTAACCGCTTCTGGGGCTCCCCGATCCCCGTGTGGGTTTCGGACGACCCGAACTACCCGCGCATGGACGTGTACGGCTCCCTCGAAGAGCTCAAGGCAGACTTCGGCCGCCTGCCCCTGAACAAGGACGGCGAACCCGACCTGCACCGCCCGTACATTGACGAGCTGACCCGCCCGAACCCGGACGACCCGACCGGCAAGTCCACCATGCGCCGCGTGGAAGACGTGCTCGACGTCTGGTTCGACTCCGGCTCCATGCCCTACGCACAGGTGCACTACCCCTTCGAGAACCAGGAATGGTTCGAGAACCACTACCCGGCAGACTTCATCGTCGAGTACATCGGTCAGACCCGCGGCTGGTTCTACGTGCTGCACGTACTGGCCACCGCACTCTTCGACCGCCCCGCGTTCAAGAACGTCATCAGCCACGGTATTGTGCTCGGCTCGGACGGCCAGAAGATGTCCAAGTCCCTGCGTAACTACCCGGACGTCTCCGAGGTCCTCGACCGCGACGGCTCCGACGCGATGCGCTGGTTCCTGATGTCCTCCCCGATCCTGCGCGGCGGCAACCTGATTGTGACCGAGCAGGGCATCCGCGAGGGTGTTCGCCAGGTCATGCTGCCGCTGTGGAACGTCTACCACTTCTTCGCCCTGTACGCTAACGCCGCCAACAACGGCGAAGGCTACAGCGCAAAGCTCAAGTACGACTCGCAGCACGTGATGGACCGTTTCATCCTCGGCAAGACCCGCGAACTCATCGAGCAGGTCACCGCAGCGATGGACTCCTACGACATCTGGAACGCCTGCGAATCCCTGCGCCAGTACGCCGACGCACTGACCAACTGGTACGTGCGTCGCTCCCGCGAGCGCTTCTTCAACGAAGACACCGACGCATTCGACACCCTCTACACCGCACTGGTGACCGTGTCGAAGGTCGCCGCATCCCTGCTGCCGCTCAGCAGCGAGGAAATCTACCGCGGCCTCACCGGTGAACGCTCCGTGCACCTGGCTGACTGGCCCGAGGCATCCGCTTTCGCTGACGAGTCCGACCTGCTGGCTCTCATGCAGACCGTGCGTGAGGTCTGCTCCGCCGGTTCGGCACTGCGCAAGGAAAAGAAGATCCGCGTGCGCCAGCCGCTGCAGAAGATGACCGTGGCAATCGCACCCGAGCAGTTCGCAGCCCTGGGCACCGCTTTCGGCGAGAAGGGCGCGGAGTACTTCGCGAACATCGTCGAGGACGAGCTGAACCTGCGCCAGGTGGAGCTGGTCAGCGCCGACACCGTCGACCCCGCCGACTACGGCATCTCCCAGCAGCTGAAGGTCAACGCACGTGCGGCAGGTCCGCGCCTGGGCAAGCAGGTGCAGGTTGCCATTAAGGCATCCAAGTCCGGTGACTGGACCGTGACCGAGGACGGTACCGTCCTGGTCGGCGTGGCAGCTCTGGACGGTGGCCTGGCTCTGGAAGAGGGCGAATACGAGCTGGCAACCGTGGTTGCCGCTGACGCTGAGGGTGCTGAGCATACCGCGGCTGCGGTTCTGCCCGGCGGCTTCCTGGTCCTCAACATTGAGCTGACCGACGAGCTGGTTGCCGAGGGTATCGCCCGCGACACCATCCGCGCTATTCAGCAGGCACGTAAGGACGCCGACCTGAACGTTGCGGACCGCATCAACCTGAGCATCGCGGCACCGGAGGAAACTCTGGCCGCTCTGCGCGCCAACGAAGCACTGGTGACCGGCGAAACCCTCGCCGTGTCCCTGCTGCTGAGCGAAGCAGCCGAGCTGAGCATTAGCGTAGCCAAGGCATAAAACGCCTGAACCGTACGGCCGTCCCGCCCCCTTGATTGGGCGGGGCGGCCCGTTGTCTATCCCGCCGCACGGTTATCCCGCCGCACGGTGGGCCCCTGCCGGAACCGACCGGCTATCCCAGTGAGGAGAACAATGAGCGAGAAGAATTACCCCGCAATTCCCGACCCCGAGGGCGTGGAGCGGGTCTACGGTGAACTGCTGGCGCGAGCACCCGAAAACAAGATGGCGCCGCGCCTGGACGCTGTGGCGCGCGCCGTCGAAATCCTCGGCGACGTGCACCGTGCCGCGCCGGTCATCCACATCACCGGCACGAACGGCAAGACCAGCACCGCCCGCATGATTGAGGCGCTGCTGCTCGGCCACGACCTGCGCGTGGGCCGCTTTACCAGCCCGCACCTCGAAAGCGTCACCGAACGTATCTGCATTAACGGCGCGCCCGTACCGGACGCCACCTTCGTGCGCATTTGGGAGGAAATCGCCCCCTACCTGCAGATCGTGGACGCGGAGATGACCTCCCGCGGCGAGCCCGCCCTGACCTTCTTCGAGTCCATTACCGTACTCGCCTTCGCGATTTTCGCGGATGAGCCGGTGGACGTGGTGGTGCTCGAGGTCGGTATCGGCGGCACCTGGGACTCCACGAACGTTGCCGACGGTGTGGTTTCCGTGGTCACCCCGATCGGTCTGGACCACACCGACATGCTCGGCGAAACCCTCGCCGAGATTGCGACCGAAAAGTCCGGCATTATCAAGCCCGGCGGCTTCCTGATTTCTGCCGCACAGGACCCGGAAGCGGCGGACGTGCTGCTCGCCTCCGCCCGCGAGAAGGAAGCATCCTTCGCCTTTGAGGGCGTGGAGTTCGGGGTTGTCTCCCGTGAGCTTGCGGTTGGCGGTCAGCTGCTGACCCTGCGTGGCCTGGCGGGCGAGTACCCGGATGTGCCGCTGTCCCTGCACGGTGCGCATCAGGCGCAGAACGCCGTGGTGGCTCTCGCCGCCGTGGAGGCGTTCTTCGGCGGTCAGCGTCAGCTGCCCGAGGACGTGGTGCGTACCGCGTTTGAGACGGTACGCTCGCCGGGCCGTCTGGAGGTTGTGCGCACCGAGCCGCTGACCATCCTGGATGCGGGCCACAACCCGCACGGTGTGCGTGCGTCCGCGGCTGCGCTGACTGAGGCGTTCAAGCTGTCCCACCTGCATTCCGTGGTCGGTATTTTGGGTGAGAAGGATGCTCTGGGCATGTTTGAGACCATGCGCGAAGAGTACGTGGACGCTTCTGACGGTACCTTCCGCCTGTACCTGGCGGCGTCGGATTCGCCGCGTGCGATTGCGCCGGAGCGTCTGCACGAGTTGGCGCTGGATGCGGGCCTGGACGAAGACTCGATTGAGGTGTTTGAGCACCTGGACGAGGCGATTGCCACCGCCATGGAGAACGCCCTCTTTGAGCAGGAGTCGGCGGGTGTGCTGATTACCGGTTCGATTACTGTCATTGGTGAGGCACGTACCCTGCTGGCGGCGCATGAGCAGGCGAAGACCCCCGGCGGTGAGGCTGAAGAGCTGCCGGATGAGCTGGGCGCCGAGGGTGCCTATGCGGGTTCTGCGGGTGCGGCGTCGGCTTCGACCCTGGCTGCCGCGGCGGCTGCGGCTGCCTCTGCTGAGCCGGATGAGCTGCTGGACGGCATCATGGCTGAGCTGGGTGGCGAGTCAGCGGCGGGTTCTTCGCTGGAGGATTCGCTGGGTCTGCCGCTGGGCGATTCGTACACCGATGATTTCTTCGGTGACGATGACTCCGAAGACGAATAAAGCCCACTGAGGTTATTGATGAGAAGGCGGGGTGCCGCCCTCCGGCTAGTATTTCTAGTATTTACTGGCTGGGGGAGTGGCACCCCGTTTTTTCGTGCCCCCGCTTTTTATGCCTCTGCCCTCATGCCCCCACTCGAACGCATGATTTCTCACGTGTTCCCATGGGCTCTCACCTAACCCCAATCGCCCGAATTTGACCGGCATCATCCGCCCTCACCCACCCAAAAAATCGAAAAGAACGAAAATTTGCGGGCACCGGGGCGCAAAACCGGGCACGCCTTGGCGTCACGGTGCTATATTCGCTGAGGCGCCGGCCCCAACGCCTGAGGCCGCACCAACACACCCGCACACATACGCATACCAGCGACGGTATGCCACATAGTGAAAGGCACCCATCATGCCCGCACCCTTCACCGATTTGATTGGCACCGATTCGTTCACGGAGACGCTGCGCCAGGAGAACCTCGACACCTGGCTTTCCGCCACGAATCACCGCTTTGTTGCTGAGCTTTTTGACGGCTCGATCGCCCCGCAGGTCATGGCGGGGTACCTGGTGCAGGACTACCGTTTCCTCGATACCTTCCTCGCCCTGATTGGTGGCGCGATTGCTAACGCTGATACTCTCGCGGGTCGCCTGCGCTTGGCGCAGTTTGCCGGCGAGATTGCGGGCGATGAGAACACCTACTTCCTGCGTTGTTTTGAAACTCTCGGCGTGACTGAGCATCAGCGTGATTCCATGCCCGATACGGAGGCGACCACCGGCTTCAAGCGTCTCTTCCTCGACGCGGCGGCTAGCGGCAGCTACGCGGCGATCCTGTCGGTGCTGGTGGTTTGCGAGGGCCTGTACCTGGATTGGGCGTCGAAGGCTCCCGCCAAGCGTCCCGAATCGTTTGTGCACCACGAGTGGATTACCCTGCACGACTACCCGGAGTTCCGTGAGCTGGTTGATTTCCTGCGCCGCGAACTGGACCGTGTGGGCCCGTCGGATGCGCAGCGTGCCCGCGAGTTCTTTAGCCGCGCGGTGGAGCTGGAGCAGCTGTTCTTTGACGAGTCGTACACCCACCCGCTGCCCTAGGTAATACCGCCCTAAGTGATGCCCCGGATAAAGCCCTAGAAATATCCCGTTGAAACCCTCGGAAGGTTCCGCCCGCCGCTGAATTGCGGGCGCCTCCCGGGGGTTTTCGCGTGCTCAAGACGCCCCGAAAGTGCCCGGAACGAGCCCTGAAAGTGCCCCAAAAGTGTCCAGAAAACGCGCCCACCTGTGTAAAATAGCACGTCATAAAACGGAACATATAGGCTGATGGCGTGCCATTTGGCGGTGTGAGAGGCTAGGATAAATGGGGTACCGCTTCCGGGGTGCTGGCTATGCCGCGCCGGTACGTACCCGCTACTGCACGAGGTGAGGCGCACCCTTGAGGAACCTAACCGGCACCTCCTCAACCGTCCCCGGCGTCTGCCGCGTTGACGGTTGCATGCGCCCCTCAACACTACAGAGCTTAAGACGGTGCTGCTGGGACAGTACCACCGTAAAACACTATCTAAAGGAGTCGTATGAGTACCGCCGCATCGAGTACTACCGAGCCCACCCGCGCTGCAAAAGAAGCGCAGCACGGGCACGCGGGAACCCCGGGCAGCTACTCAGACCGACAGCTCGGATTCTGGCTGGTTGGCGCCGGCCTGATCGCACTCATTTCTTCAGCGATTCTGGTGTATGAGCGCCTGCAGATTTACATTGATGCCGGCCATTCTACGGTCTGCGATATCAACGCTCTGCTCAGCTGCGGCACGGTGATGCGCACCCCTCAGGCGGAGGCGTTCGGCTTCCCGAACCCGTTCATTGGTCTGGTGGGCTTCTCGATTGTGGTGACTATCGGTGCTGCGATCATGGCGGGCGCACGCTTCAAGAAGTGGTTCTGGGTGTGCATGAACATTGGTTTGGCGGCGGCGACCGCATTCATTATGTGGCTGTGGTACCAGACGACGTTCCAGATTAACGCCCTGTGCCTGTTCTGCATGATCGTGTGGGTTATGACCATCACGCTTTTTGTGAAGACCACGGTCCGCAATATTTCGGCGGGTGTTATTCCGGCGTCGCAGTCGATGCGCGAGAGCGCTCGCGGCTGGTCGTGGTTTGCGATTAGCCTGTGGCTGATTCTGATTTTCGGCATCATCGTGATCCGCTTCTTTGAGGTCATTGTGAATATGATGCGCTAAGCAGTTGAGGGCTGATGCCCCGAACATGCAATGCCCCGGTGCCTGTTGGTACTGGGGCGTTGTTGCGTCTGCGGGCGGGTGAGGCTGCGCAGAATATGCCGGGCTGATTGTGTCGGGCAGAATACGCCGGGCTGGGGCGCCGGGTAGCGGGGGAGGCGCCGGTGACTTTGCCGGCGGCGGTCAGCGGGGAGGCGGCGCGGGTGCGTATAATGGTCAGGTATATTCTTGAGCGGCGTCAGCTGGAGCCGTCCGCGGGTTTTGCCTGCGGCGTTGACTGCCTGCCGTTCTGCTGGACACTAGATTCTTGATACCCCTTCGAGGAGAACCGTGAAGACTGCCGGAATTGCCGCAATGGGCGTTGCTGCCGTTATTTTTCTGACTGCCCTGCTGTTGCTGACTGCCGGTCACTTCTCGCTGCTGTGGGTGATTCTGCTGGTTGTTTCTCCGTTTGTTTTCATTCTGGGCGTTCCGTTTGCGACCGGTTCCGGTCCGGAGTACCTGCCGACCGACCCGAAGCTTGCTCAGCAGGCTCGTGAGGCGCGCGATGCGGAGCTGGGTCTGGACTAGCCCCTCCTCGTAAGAACTTTTTGAAGCCGGGTGGTGCGTAGTGGCACGCCCGGCTTTGCTGTACCCGCGTGCTGGTTTGTGCATCTGGCTGTGGGGGAGTGATGCCCGGATAGGGCGCCGGGGTGGCTTAGAGGTACCCTCTACCGGGTATAATGGAACACGGTGTCTTGTGCGCCCCGCACGCGCATAAAGATCCCCACCAACGCATCGAGGGAGAGTACCCGAAGAGCGCCGGCTATAAGCCGCGGAGCATAACTGTCGCACCGCGCGGGCCGCCCGCCTCGGCGAAGAAACCCGAAGACCGGCAGGGCACCCAGGAAGGGTGTGAGCGTGCCGTGCTCGAGAGCGAGGTGGCTGTGACCGTCGCGGCGCGCTCTGCGTTCCGCCCGCTCGCCCCCCTACGGCAGAAGCACTGAACAAGATAGTGCCCGGTAGCGCCAATGAACGCGCGCCGTAGGGTGAGGCTTGAGCCGCGGTGACAGCAACTAGGCTTTGCGCTGTATGCGCGCTGTTAAAATCCTTGCGGTGCGGAGCAGGGTGTAACGAAAGAAGATTAATGTCTGACGAGAAGAACGTCGAACTTGGGGTTTTTGAGGCGCTGAACGCCCTCGCGGAGGAGAAGAACGCCTCTGCAGAGACCCGTGAAACTCTGCGTAAGAATGTTCGTGAGAGCTCTGACGCCCAGCAGGGTACTGAGCGCCGCCGTCCGGGTCGCCCGAAGAAGGAGAAGGCTCCTGAGGCTCCCCTGGATGAGGCGATTGCAGCTGGCCTGACCAACCTGCGTAACGCTAAGGCTAAGCACGCGCCGGCACCGAAGGTTGCCGCTCCCGCTGCGTCTGAGACCGAGGTTGCTTCTACCCTCGATAGCCTGTTTGAGGCTGCTGAAAAGAAGGCGGCTGAGCCTGTTGCTGAGGTGGAGCCTGCTGTGGAGAAGACCGCGAAGGTTGAAGAGATCGCCAAGGTTGAGAAGGTTGCTAAGACTGAGACCGTGGAGAAGACCGCCAAGGTCGAAGAGATTGCCAAGGTCGAGAAGGTGACCAAGGCAGAAAAGACCGAAGAAGCCGCAGAAGAGACTGCCGAAGCTGAATTCGTTGAGGGCGAGGCCGCAGCGGAAGCCGAGGTTGAATCCGAGGCAGAGGAGACTGAGACTGCCGAGAAGCAGGCTGAGAACACTGAGGCTGACTCCGCAGAGGCAGAGTCCGTAGCTGAAGCACCTGCATTTGAGGAACCTGCCGCCGAGGAGCCCGCAGAAGCTCCCGAGCCCGTAAAGACCATTAGCGACCTGCAGCGCGAAAAGCTGCAGGAGCTGCGCTCGCGTACCCCCATGGGTGCGATGCCGCTGTTCATGGCACCCGAGCCGGAGGAGCTGAGCGAGCTCGCTGTTGCCGCCAAACTGGAGCGTGAGGCACGCCGCGCCGCTGCCGAGGAGCAGAAGCGTAAGGAGCGCATGGAGCGCCGCCGTGAGGAGGCTGCCGCTGAGGCTGAGGTGACGAGCCACCGTCGCCGTCGCCGTCGCCGCGGTACCGAAGATATTGAGATTGAGGGCGGCGTTGATGACGACGTTGAGACCGTCACCAAGGTGCGTGCGCCGCGTCTGGCTGACTCTCACGCATCCAACACTGTGACCGGTGTGCGCGGTTCTACCCGCCTGGAGGCGAAGCGTGTGCGCCGCCGCGAGTCCCGCTCCCTGGGTCGCCGCCGCCACATCGTGACTGAGGCTGAGTTCTTGGCTCGCCGCGAGTCTGTGGACCGTCAGATGCTGGTTCGTCAGAAGGACGGCCGCATCCAGATTGGTGTGCTTGAGGACGGCGTGCTGGCTGAGCACTTCGTGTCCAAGACCCAGCAGGATTCCCTGATTGGCAACGTGTACCTTGGTAAGGTTCAGAACGTTCTGCCCTCCATGGAAGCTGCGTTCGTTGATATTGGACGCGGCCGCAACGCTGTGCTGTACGCGGGTGAGGTCAACTGGGATGTCACCGGTCTGGACGGTGCGCCCCGCAAGATCGAGAACGCCCTGAAGCCCGGCGATTCGGTTCTGGTGCAGGTCACCAAGGACCCGATTGGTCACAAGGGTGCCCGCCTGACCAGCCAGGTTTCCCTGCCCGGCCGCTTCCTGGTGTACGTGCCGGGTGGTTCGATGACCGGTATTTCCCGTAAGTTGCCCGACACCGAGCGTGCTCGCCTGAAGAAGATTCTGAAGGACAAGCTGCCCGAGGGTGCTGGCGTGATTGTTCGTACCGCGGCGGAGGGTGCTTCTGAGGAGGAGCTGACCCACGACATTAACCGTCTGCGTGCGCAGTGGGAAGAGATCCAGGAGAAGGCTAACTCCCGCAAGGTGCTGGCTCCGGAGATGCTCTACCAGGAGCCCGACCTGATGATTAAGACTGTGCGTGACGTCTTCAACGAGGACTTCACCGCGATGATCGTTCAGGGCGAGAACGCGTGGGATTCCATCGAGGCGTACGTGACGTATGTGGCGCCGGACCTGGTCTCCCGCCTGCAGCAGTGGGATTCCGCGGATGACCTCTTCGATCACTACCGCATTAACGAGCAGCTGGCGAAGGCACTGGACCGTAAGGTGTACCTGCCTTCGGGTGGTTCGCTGGTGATTGACCGTACCGAAGCCATGACCGTGGTGGACGTGAACACCGGTAAGTTCACCGGTAGCGGCGGCAACCTGGAAGAGACTGTCACCAAGAACAACCTGGAAGCTGCTGAGGAGATTGTCCGTCAGCTGCGTCTGCGCGATATCGGCGGCATTATCGTCATTGACTTCATTGACATGGTGCTTGAGTCGAACCGTGACCTGGTTCTGCGTCGCCTGATTGAGTGCCTGGGCCGTGACCGTACCAAGCATCAGGTGGCTGAGGTGACTTCGTTGGGTCTGGTTCAGATGACCCGTAAGCGTCTGGGTACCGGTCTGCTTGAGGTCTTCTCGGAGCCCTGTGAGCAGTGTGCCGGCCGTGGCCTGGTGGTTCACGATCAGCCGCTGAGCGGTCGTAGCGGTGGCGCTTCGGATTACATCCACCGCCATGAGCGTAATGACCGTAAGCGTAGCCGTGCCGCTGCCCGCGAGGATTCTCGTGACCAGCAGAAGCAGGATGCTCTGGAGTCGAAGAAGGCTGAGCGCCGTAACGCTATGGCTGCGGTGGCTGCCGCATCCGCTCAGAGCGAGGACGTTTCGGAGGAGACTGCTTCGACCCGCAAGAAGCGTAAGCGCCGTAAGCGTTCGCGCCGCGCGGAGACCGCTGAGCTTTCGCTTGAGCAGGAGATTCAGGGTATTGCCGAGGCCGCCAGCGAGCAGGCTCACGCGGAGGTTGCTCAGCGTGAGGACAAGGTCGCTGAGGTCACCGAGGGCAACTGGATTGGCGAGCAGGGCGGTTTCTCCCTGGAGCAGCTGGCGAGCGCGTTCGACCGCGTGGAGGAGTCCTCGCAGGACTCTGCTGAGGAGCGTTCTGACCAGGATCGTTCTGAGGAGCGTCGTTCGTCCAAGCGTGGCGAGAAGAAGTCTTCTCGTAACCGTAAGCGCCGCGAGCTGACCGATGCGGATATCGCTGCTGTGGAGGATTCCGGCGCGGGTGCGCTGGAGGACGAGCACCACGTTGACCCGGAGCTCGACCCGCGCTTTAGCCGCTCCTCGGATCGTTTTGAGGCGATTCGCGCCGGTGAGGCGAAGGCTCGTGCTTCTCAGAAGGCTGGCCGTCTTGCCCGCGCTGAGGGTGAGTCGTTCCGTTCGGGCCGTGAGGATCGTTCGGAGGAGCGTCGTTCGTCCAAGCGTCAGGACCGTGAGCAGCAGAACGCTGAGGCAACCTCCGCTGAGGTAAACTCGGGTGTGCAGAAGGCTCAGGAGTCCAAGCGTGTTGAGCGTGAGGACCTGCGCATTGAGGATGTTCGTGAGACTCCGCGTGCGTCCCGCCGCCGTGCTCGTCGTGCCGCTGATGAGAAGCGCGCCGAGAAGGCTGCTGAGCAGAGCGTGGCATCCGAGCAGGCACCCGCAAAGGCTGATAAGGTTGAGAAGTCTGAGCCTCGCACGGTCGTGACCGGCGTGATTGGTGCTCCGGCTGTGACCGGTGTGGTGGGCGCAGCTCCCGCAGCGGTTGAGACTCCGGTTGAGGAGGCTCAGAAGCCTGCCGCTCAGGTGCCCGGTTCGACCCCGCGTAAGCGTCGCACTCGCCGTGCGGCTTCGAGCGCCGGTGCCGGTGCTCAGGTCGTGACCGTGGACGCTTCCGAGCGTGCTGAGGGTTCCGTGGTTGCTTCCGCTTCTGTTGCGGATGTGGCTCCGGTGGCTGATGACGCTTCGGCTCCTGTCTTGTTCGGCATTGGCGTTGCCGCTGCCGACATTAAGCGTGAAGGTAAGGACGATTAGTCTTTAGCTTCCGATCATCGGAATTCCGATGGTGTGTGTATATGAGATAGCCTCGGTAGGGCGAGCCGGAACTTCCCTACCGAGGCTATTTTTTCTGTGCGTGTGCTGCGTCATTTTAAAGGCGCTACTAAGAGTGCGGTGCAGTATTAGAGGAGCATCACGTGCCGACTTCGAGTGTTCCGCAAAATTATCTATTGCGCGGCGCGTAGATCATGCCGTATCCTTAAGGACTGGTGTTTATCTCAGTGAAGCCCTATCGACGCAGGGCCAGCGGGAGACACCGCTCCCACCCGCATCGTCTTCGGCGCGGTCGAGTATTCGGCTGAGTCGAAACGTACGGGAGAGAGACACCACCGGTGAGCCTCGCGTGTTGGCTTCGGCGGGCAATCCCGCCGGAACGCACGGGCCGTTCCTCCTTATTCGCGGTCATTCGACTGGCGGGGGAGGGCGCACAGCAATGAAAGCGCAGGCTGCTCATTCGTGTGAGATTCAAGAAGCAAGTTGTCGAGAAAAGTGAGTCCCATAGTGGCATACGCGATTGTACGCGCTGGCGGCCGCCAGGAGAAGGTTTCCGTAGGCGACCTCGTTACCCTTGACCGTGTTGCAGGCGAGCCCGGCAACACCATCGAGCTGCCCGTGCTGCTGCTCGTCGACGGTGACAAGGTCACCGCTGACGCAAAGTCCCTGGCTTCCGCCAAGGTTGTTGCTGAGAAGGTTGAGGACCTGCGCGGTCCGAAGATCGTTATTCAGAAGTACAAGAACAAGACCGGTTACAAGAAGCGTCAGGGCTTCCGCGCCGAGCTGACCACCGTCAAGATTACCGCTATCAACGCGTAATTAAGACGACCGGAATTCAACCCTAAGGTAGGAATACAGAATGGCACACAAGAAGGGCGCAAGCTCCACCCGTAACGGCCGTGACTCGAACCCCCAGTACCTCGGTGTTAAGCGCTACGGCGGCCAGTCCGTCAACGCAGGCGAGATTCTCGTTCGCCAGCGCGGCACCCACTTCCACCCCGGCCTGAACGTTGGCCGCGGTGGCGACGACACCCTGTTCGCTCTGGCAGCAGGCACCGTCGAATTCGGTACCCGCAAGGGCCGCAAGGTCGTTAACATCCTGGCAGCAGCTGAGTAATACTCACCGCTAGGGCAGAGGGGGTAGGCGTTAGTCTACCCCCTCTCGCTATGACCTCGAATGCCGTGGACGCCCGTGCTGGGCTCCACGATGAGGCGCGCACCCCAACCCGGTCGCGCCTGCCGCCGCATCCGCAGCATGATTGGTGTGTGCCGTGCGGTGGCGAAGTGAAGATTTTCCAAGATAAGGAGAACCCGTGGCAGAATTCGTGGACCGCGTGGTCTTGCATGTATCTGGCGGTCGCGGAGGTAACGGCTGCGTCTCCGTGCGACGTGAAAAGTTTAAGCCCCTGGGCGGCCCTAACGGCGGTAACGGTGGTAATGGTGGCGCGGTGATTCTGCGCGTGGATAACCAGACCACGACCCTGCTGGAGTACCACCACAGCCCGCACCAGCACGCCCCGAATGGCGATATTGGTCGTGGCGATATGCACCACGGCTTTAACGGTGAGGACCTGGTTCTGACCGTGCCGCAGGGTACTGTGGTGAAGGACCGCGAGGGTAATGTTTTGGCTGACCTGCTGCGTGTGGGCGACGAGTATGTTGCTGCCCGTGGCGGTATGGGCGGTCTGGGTAACGCTGCGTTGGCTTCGGCTAAGCGTAAGGCTCCCGGTTTTGCTCTGCTGGGCACCCCCGGCGAAGAGGCTGATATTGTTCTGGAGCTCAAGTCCATTGCGGATGTGGCTCTGGTAGGTTACCCGTCGGCGGGTAAGTCTTCGTTGATTGCTGCGATTTCTGCGGCGCGTCCGAAGATTGCTGACTACCCGTTCACCACTTTGATCCCGAACCTGGGTGTGGTGCAGGCGGGCGATGTTCGCTACACCGTCGCGGATGTTCCCGGTCTGATTGAGGGCGCTTCGGAGGGCCGCGGTCTGGGCCACCGCTTCCTGCGCCATGTGGAGCGTTCTTCGGCTCTGGTGCACGTGATTGACTGCGCTACTTTGGAGCCGGGCCGCGACCCGATCAGTGACTTTGAGGTAATCCGCGGCGAGCTGCAGAACTATGAGGTTGACCCGACTGCGGGTGTGACCGTGCCGCTGCATGAGCGTCCGCAGATTGTGGTGCTCAATAAGATTGACGTTCCTGAGGCTCGTGAGCTGGCTGAGTTTGTTCGCCCCGAGTTTGAGGAGATGGGCTTCAAGGTCTTCGAGATTTCGACTGCTTCCCATGAGGGTCTGAAGTCCCTGATCTTTGCGATGGCAAAGCTCGTGGAGGAGGACCGCGTGGCTCGTGCCGCTGCCGAGAAGGAAGCGGAGCGCGTGGTTGTTGAGGCTCCTGTGGTTCGCCCGAAGGGCTTCCGCGGTAAGAAGAAGCAGGAGTTCACTATTCGCCGCGAGGAGCGTAACCTTGAGCCGCTGTTCCGCGTGATTGGTGAGAAGCCTGAGCGTTGGATTCAGCAGACTGACTTCAATAATGATGAGGCTGTCGGCTACCTGGCGGACCGCCTGGCGCGCCTGGGCGTTGAGGATGAGCTGTTCAAGGCTGGTGCTCGTGCCGGTGACGCCGTGGTGATTGGTGAGAACGACAACTCGGTGATCTTCGATTGGGAGCCGACCATGGTCGGTGGCGCTGAGTTGCTGTCCTCCCCGCGTGGTACGGACGCTCGTCTGGAAGAGATCATTCGCCCGACTCGTGCGCAGAAGCGTGTGGAGTACAAGGAGCGTATGGACGCGAAGGCGGAGGCTCGTGCCGAGCTGGAGTCCGAGCGCGCTGCCGGCGTGTGGACCGAGTCGGTTGAGTACCGCAAGAAGTTGAAGGAAGGCAAGGTCGACGAGAATATCGACATGCCGAACGTCGACGACTAATAGCTCAGCGTAGCTGTTGCCTAGACAGCTGTTTCATAGACAGTGAATGGTGCCGCGTACCGGGGTTTGGCTCCGGTGCGCGGCGCTTTCTTGTGCGCGGTGCTTTCTTGTAGGTTCTGTGGTTGCCGCTCGTGCCGGATGTGCGTGTCGGAACACGCGGGTGAGCCTGTGGTCGGGCGTGCTGGCTGGGTATTCCACTGGCGGCTTAGCTCACCCCCGTCATTTCGGTTTTTTTGACCGTAAGCAGGTAGCATAGAGGGGAATGTACGCGGGCACCTTTTTCGGTGTTGCGTACCTTCTGTGTACCTGCCCGCATCCGCGCCTGTAGTGGCTTTTTAGCTGCCGTGGTGCGGTCTCTGTCCCCAGCAAGGACGGCATTTGTGACTGACCAGCCTGTTCACCTTGATTTTGGTGCTCCGAGCACCGAGTCGATTCCCCCGCGCACTCCCGGTCGGGTGCGTCTGGGCGTGATGGGTGGAACCTTCGACCCGATTCACCACGGACACCTGGTGGCAGCTAGTGAAGTTGCTGCCGTGTTCGACCTGGATGAGGTCGTGTTCGTTCCGACCGGTCAGCCCTGGCAGAAGGTGGGGGAGCGGCACGTGAGTGACGCTGAGCATCGCTACCTGATGACGGTGATTGCGACCGCGTCGAACCCGCGTTTTACGGTGAGCCGTATTGATATTGACCGTGGCGGCGCCACCTACACCTTTGATACGCTTAACGAGCTGCGCGCCCTGCGCCCGGATGCTGACCTGTTCTTCATTACCGGCGCGGACGCGATTAGCCAGATTATGACCTGGCGTAATGCCCATAAGCTGTGGGATTTGGCGACTTTTGTGGGCGTGACCCGCCCCGATCACGATCTGGATCCGCCGCTGGCAGAGGGTCGTCATATTACGACTCTGAAGATTCCTGCGATGGCGATTTCTTCGACCGATATTCGTCGCCGCGCAGCTGAAGATGCCCCCATCTGGTACCTGGTGCCGGATGGTGTGGTGCAGTACATTGCTAAGTACGGCCTGTACAAGAAGGACGCTTTGACGGCGTACCGTGACGGCTTGCCTCACGTGAAAGATGAGTCTGGGCAGGCACCCCAATCTACGAATAATGAGGGAACACATGAGTGAAGCTACGGGTTCGAAGCCCTATAGCGAGGACGAAGCGTACCTCTACGAGACGTACGTGACCGAGGACGGCATTGAGGTGCCGCCGCCTACTAAGGTGATGGGTCCGCGCCGTCTTGCCCGCTACCGTGAAGAAGTTGCCGAGTACCTGCGTGCAGCCCGCCGCGGTGAGCCCGCGAAACCTGTTGCGAATATGGGCTCCGTGATTCATGCGGACGCTATTGACCCGCAGGTTCTGGCTGTTCAGCGTCGTTTTGCGGCGCTGGCGGCGCAGGGCAAGATTGACACTGAGGCGAACGATGAGGAGAAGCTGCACGAGCCTGCTCCTCTGACCAGTAGCCTGCGTGTTCTGCGCCCCGAAGAGATCGCGCAGAACCGTGTGGATGCGACCAGCCCCTCCGCGGTGGATAACCCGATGACTTCTTCGATCCCGGTCATTGCCGTGGTCAAGGAGGAGAAGCCGGAACCCGAGCTGCACCAGTACCTGGTGCGCGATGAGCCGAAGGTTGAGGAGCTGGACAGCTCCGTCGCTGAGGTCGAGGAGACCGAGGTTGCTTCCGTTGAGGAAGAGACCGTTGAGGTTGCTGAGGTTGAAGAGTCTGCTGACGAGCTGCCCACCCGCGTGAGTGCAGTGAACGCGCAGGGTCTTGACCTGAGCGTGCTGGATAGCGCCTCCGCTGGTGACACCGTGGATTCGGTGGACGGCGACCCGACCGTTGCTCTGAGCCCGGATGAGGTTGAGGAGCTGCTGCAGCGCATGGTGGATCGTCAGGATCCCGAAGAGTCGCTCGGCGAGGAGACTGCTGAAGAGTCCGAAGAGGATTCTGAGGATGAAGAGTCCAAGTCTGCTGAGTCGAAGTCGGCTGAGTCCAAGTCTGCTCCGGTGCCTTCTGCTGAGGCTTCGAAGGAAGCTGATGAGTCTGCTTCTGAGAGCGCTGTTGAGAAGGCTGAAGAGGTTCTGCAGCCTGCGCAGAAGGCCTCCCTGGCGTGGCTGTGGATTGTGCTGCTGCTCGCCCTGGTCGTTGTTGGTCTGATTATGATTTTTGGCCCTAAGTAGGCCGTGAACAATGCACCCCTGTTGCGGGTGCTGCCGGCGGGTGTTCTGTCGGCAAGGAAGGAAAATATGACTGCTGCACAGTCCTCGGTTGAGGCTCTGCGCATTGCCGCCCGCGCTGCGGAGGAGAAGCAGGGAACGAACCTGTTCGCTGTGGATGCATCCGACGCGATGGGTCTGATTGATGGCTTCCTGGTGGTTTCTGCCCACAATGAGCGCCTCGTGAACGCTGTTGCGGATGAGGTTGAGGACGCTCTGCGTGAGCAGGCTGACCTGAAGCCGGTCCGCCGTGAGGGTCGTTCCTCGGGTCGTTGGATTCTGCTGGACTTCGGCGATATTGTCGTGCATGTTCAGCATGAGGAGGACCGCGAGTTCTACGCTCTGGATCGTCTGTGGGCTGAGGCCCCGCGTATTGAGCTGGGCGTTGAGAACGAGGCTCCCTTCGACATTGAGGGTGAGACTGAGGAAGATGCTGCACGCATCATTCCCGCTCAGGATGAGGCGTAGGCTTCTGCTTGATTTTTAGCTGATGAGGGGTGGGCTCTGCTGGCGCTGTATGGTGCCGCGGGGTCCGCCCTTCTTGCTTAGCCGCCGGGAACTTTTTGGATTTTTGGGTGCGCTGGTTTGCATCGCTGTCCGTGGTGTGTGTAATATATTCATGTTGCCTCGTTGAGGTCACTAACAGAATATGGGGATATGGCGCAGCTGGTAGCGCACCTGCATGGCATGCAGGGGGTCAGGGGTTCGAGTCCCCTTATCTCCACGTTTTCCTCGGTTGAGGAGCTTTTCGCCCGGTTCTTGTGAATCGGGCGATTTTGCTATCTGCCGATAACTCTCGATAGTCAACAACGCATTCATAGTTGAGGAGAAGCGTATGGGAGCGCACGCACACCACGGCCACCACGGCCACCACGGGCATCATCATGGGCACGATCATTCGCATGCCCCGAGCCCGGAGGACGCCGCCTCCATGCGTCCGCGCCTGCTGATTGCGTTCAGCTTGGCGGTCGTTATTGTGTTGGCGCAGGCGATTGGTTCGTTGGTCACGGGAAGTCTTGCGCTGCTGACCGATACGGCGCATGCCATTACGGACGCGTCCGGACTGCTGGTAGCGCTCACGGCGGCTTCGCTAATGACGCGCCCGGCAACTTCTCGCCGCACGTGGGGTTTCCGCCGCATTGAGGTGCTTGCCGCCCTCGGGCAGTCGGTGCTGCTGTTGGCGGTGGGTATCTACACGGCGGTGGAGGGCGTGCATCGCCTGTTCGCCCCGCCGGAGGTGCCCGGCACCGAACTGCTGATTTTTGGTGTGGTTGGCCTGGTGGCGAACGCTATTGGTATTGCGGTGCTGGCTACGGCGAGGAACGCGAACTTCAATATGCGTGCCGCGTTCCTGGAGGTGCTCAATGACGCCCTGGGTTCGCTGGGTGTGATTGTGGCGGCTATCGTGATTTGGCTGACCGGCTTCTACCAGGCGGACGCCCTGGCGGGTCTGTTCATTGCGGCGCTGATTGTGCCGCGTGCGATGCGCCTGATGAAGCAGACGACTGCGGTGCTCATGGAGTTCACCCCGGACGGCCTGGATTTGGACGCGATGCGTGAGCACATGCTGCGCGTCGACGGTGTGGTGGAAGTGCACGATGTGCACGCCTCGATGGTGGCGACGGGTTTGCCGGTCGTGACCGCGCACGTGGTGGTTGCGGATTCTTGCTTCCGCGACGGGTCTGCGGTGGCGATTCTGGATCGTATTCGCTCCTGCGTGGCGAGCCATTTTGAGGTGTCGGTGGAGCACTCGACCTTCCAGCTGGAGACCGCCGAGTTGGGTGGCCAGGAGCCGCAGTCGGTCCGCCACCCCTAGCCGGCTTTACGTCCCCGGCACCCAGAACCCGGTCGTGCGCGCGGGCGCCGCGCGTTAGCCCACGCTGTCCACTCCGTCGTCATTCTCGGCAGTAGTTGGTAGCTTTTGGCGGCAAAAGATACACTCGTAGATGGGGTATGCCCGGGTTCTCCGGCGCATCCGGGAACGTACCCCGAACACCGAATCAGCATCACGGAGGAGACCATGCATTCACCCATCGCCACGTACCTCACTGAGTCCCTGACGACGGTCGTCTCCGATACCTCCGGGGAGCTGGCGAACTACATTCCCGAGCTGGCCGCCGTGGACCCGGATAAGCTGGCCGCATCCATCGTGATGGTGGACGGCGAGCAGTACGCCGCCGGTGACAGCGACGTGGAGTTCACGATCCAGTCGATTTCCAAGCCCTTCGTGTACGCGCTGGCCCTGGCTGACCGCGGCTTTGACGATGTGCTGGCGAAGGTCGGCGTTGAGCCCTCGGGCGAGCCCTTCAACGAGCTGTCCCTGGAGGACGGCTCGGGCAAGCCGCTGAACCCCATGATTAACGCCGGCGCTATTACCACCCATTCGCTGGTGGGCCCTCCCGGTGCGACTCAGGGCGAGCGCATGGAGCGCGTCATTTCGGGTCTGTCGGCCTTTGCGGGCCGCCGACTGTCGGTGAATGAGCGCGTGTACGAATCCGAGCTAGAGCACGCGCACCGCAACTACGCGATTGCGCACATGCTGCGCGGCCACGGCATCCTGACCGGTGACCCGACTGTGGCGGTGCAGGGTTATACCCGCCAGTGCTCGCTGATGGTGACGGTCAAGGATTTGGCGTTGATGGCGGCGACTTTGGCGAACTATGGTGTGCATCCGGTGACGGGTGAGCAGGTGGTTCCTAAGACTGTGGTGCGTCAGGTGCTGAGCGTCATGTTCACGTGCGGCATGTATAACTCTGCGGGTGACTGGGCGACCCAGGTGGGTGTTCCGGCGAAGAGCGGCGTGGGCGGCGGCATCATTGGTGCGGTGCCCGGTCAGCTGGGTGTGGCAACGTTCTCGCCGCGCCTTGACGGTCACGGTAACAGTGTGCGCGGTGTGGAGCTGTTCGAGCAGTTCTCGGATGACATGGGCATGCACGTGATGAACGTGCCGACCGTGGCTCGTTCGGCGTTGCGCGCGAACTACCAGATCGGTTCGGGTGATGAGTCTATGCGTCTGATTCAGTTGCAGGGCCGCATCCGTTTTGCGGGTGTGGAGCGCGTGATTCGTGAGATTGTGGAATCCCCGATGGAGGGTTCCAAGGTTGCCCTGGATGTGACGCGCGTGTACGCGGTGGATGAGGTCGCTCAGAGCATGCTCCTGGAGCTGATGCGTCGCCTGCGGAATGACGGGTACAAGGTGTACCTGATTGATAATGACGAGACGATCACGAATACGGATGCGCTGCGCAGCATGGGCGTGAAGGTTCTGACGAACCCGGCGGCGGTGACTTCTGCTGAGTCGGATGCTGAGCGTGTGGCTGAGGCGGACGCCGAAGAAGCTGCGGAGGCTGCGGCTCTGGAGGCACTGAATGCGTTGGAATCCGCTAAGTCGGAGCAGCCGGAAGCTTCGGAGTCCGAGTAGGTTTTTCTCCGCGTACTTGGTTGTACGATTGTGTGAACTTATATATTGAGGCCCCTTTCCCGGGCGCGTTGTGAGCGTGTTCTGGGGGAGGGGTCTTGCTGTACTTAGAATTGCACCTTGCGCTGTAGCTGGGGCTGTACTTGAATCTGTACCTGGATTATCTGGCGTGCGGGTAGCTTAGCGTACTGAGCGTGGTCTTCGGTGAGTGAGGGGACTGAAAGTACGTAGAGGTTCTTTAATAGCGCAGTTGTTAATCATTAAGTAATATTTTGAATTTTTCGATAGCTAACAGTGGTCTCATCATACACTCGTAATATGAACACTGTTCCACACCCAGAAACACCTATCGCTCCTCGTCAATCCGCTATTACTGATCCCACCGCTGACCGGGCGGTGGCGGGTGCTTCTGCCCGCGCCTCCATGGGGCGACGGGAACTCTTACAACACGTTGGTACCTTTGGTCTGGGCGCGGTGGGCTTCGGCGTGCTGGGTCTTGGCCTCACCGGTTGCACCACGTCCGCGGCGGATGACGCTCACGAGGTAACGGCTAGTGGGTCTGCCTCGGGCAGTACCCCGTCGAACACCCCGTCCGGTAGTGCGTCGGGTAGCGCCTCGGCGAGCCCTTCTTCGACCCCTTCCGCATCTGGCTCCGCAACGGGTACCCCATCCCCGACCGCCGCGGCATCTAAGACCGATTCTGCGACTGCGACCTCGTCGAACCCGGTTCCAGAAGCTCGTGCCTGGACTGGCCCGCAGACCGGCCTGCCCGGTGAGGGCAAGTATATTGCGTGGACGGTCGATGACGGCGCCGACCCGGAGGTGGTACGCGCCTACGCGGAGTTTTCCCGCCGTACCGGCACGCGCCTCACCTTCTTTATCAACGGTCAGTACCCGGCGTTTAGACAGCATCGTGACCTGTTGTTGCCGCTGGTGAAGAGTGGTCAGTTGCAGATTGCGAACCATACGTATAGTCATGCGGCGTTGACGAGCCTGACGGATGAGCAGATTGTTCAGGAGCTGACCCGTAATGATGAGGAGATTAGGCGGCTTTTTGGGGTGTCTTCGAAGCCGTATTTCCGCCCGCCGTACGGGTATTATGATGCGCGCGTGTTGGCGGCTGCGGCGTCGTGTGGTTTTACGCGCCCGGTTCTGTGGTACGGGTCGTTGGCGGATTCGTCTAATATTTCTTCGGCTGAGGTGTATGCCTATGCGGAGAAGTATGCATTGGCTCAGCATATTGTGATTGGGCATTTGAATTATCGGGGTGTGGTGTCTGAGCTGGACCGTATTCGGGCGTTGTTGGATCGGCGCGGTTTGAAGACGGTGACGATTCGCGACTATTACGGGTAGTGCGGGGGAACCCTGGCGGGGGTTCCGGTGGGTATACTGGGAGGCATGATGAAGCTTCCTCAGAACCCTCTCCTTCGGCAGGTGCACCGCTTCCGTGAGTCGCTGCTGCTTCTGCTGTATTACTCGCTGTCTTTTCTGGGTGTGCGGTGGATGCGCACGGGGCATCCGCGTGTGGCGGCGGTGTGGTCTGTTGGTTTGTGGCTGAATTTGGTGCTGCGCGGTATGGGCCAGCTGGTTCGTATGCTGGTGCCGGTCTTGCAGGATGCGGAGGCGCGCCGTGCTCGTGCTGAGCGTGCCCGCGCTTACCAGCCGCGCTAACCTCACCGGCTGAGCTGACAGAACGAAGCTGATACGACGAAGCCCCCTCGTACTAGAAATGAACTGCCTCCCGTTTCTTGGACAACAAAATTAAAGTCCAGGAAATGGGAGGCTTTTTATGTCTATAAATCTGGGATTAAGGCATGACCGTTTGCTTCGGGAACAGGCAGCGCAGATGTTTGAGAAGGGATGTGGCTATGGTCTGACCGCCAGGAAGCTTGGTGTGTCTGCCGCGACTGTGAGAGAGTGGCAGAAAATGTACCACGTCATCGGGAAGGACGGGCTTCTTACCATGGGAGTAAAGCGGACCAGATACGACTATGAGACCAAGGTTGCCGCAGCGAAGGCCGTGGTTGACGGTGGGATAAGTAAGCCTGAAGCAATGGCGCGCTTCGGTATTGCAAGCGTGACACCGTTGAAGCAGTGGTGCAGGCTATACCGCCAGGGCGGCGCGCAGGCGCTTAAGCCTAAGCCCAAGGGCAGGCCGAAGGGGTCGGTACGGGCGGTGCCACCAACGCGTGAGGAGGAACTCGCCGAGCGTGTGCGCAAGCTTGAGGCACAGGTGGCGTACCTAAAAAAATCGATTGCCCTGAAGGCGCAGAAGCGCTCCCAAACCGGGACAAAGCCCTAGTGGTCGCTGAGCTTTCAGGGCATGGACACAAGCTGTACGACCTCCTTGAGGCGGCAGGCCTTGCCAGGTCGAGCTACTACTACGCGTTGGCTCACCCCCAGCAGCCAACCAGAGCGCAGCTACGTCCCAAGGTCGCCCAAATCTTTTCGCGAACCCCCAACGGGTGCGGTCACAGGCAGGTAGCTATGTGCCTGCGCGCTGAGGAAGGGGTGCGCATCGCCGATAAGACGGTCTTGAAGATGATGCGCCAGATGGGGCTGCGCTGCGGTATACGCCGTGAGAGGGCCTACCACAGGTACAACTCCTACAAGGGGGAGGTGGGGCAAAGCTTCGCCAACATCATCGGTCGCAACTTCACGGCGACTGGTCCCTGGCAGAAGTTGGGTACCGATGTTACCGAGTTTAAGCTCTCCTTCGGTAAGGCCTACCTCGCTCCGGTCTACGACTTTGCCAGCAAAGAGATTGTTGCCCACTCCATCTCGATGTGCCCTAATCTTGCCCAGCAGCAAGAGATGCTTCAGGTACTCATGGATGCCAAGCCTGAAGGGGTTGAACCGATTTTGCATTCGGATATGGGGTGGCAGTATCAGCACGAGACCTATATCAGTATGCTCGCTGAGAATGGTTTTATCCAGAGTATGTCGCGTAAAGGCAACTGCATTGATAACGGTGCCACCGAGCAAGTCTTTGGGCATCTTAAGGATGGGTTTTTCCGTGGGCAGGATTGGCTGACTTTTGAGAGTTTTAAAGCTGACCTTGATGCGTATATTACGCATTGGAATACAGCAAGGCGTCAGGTAAAGCTTAAGGGCCTGACTCCGGTAGAGTACCGGGATCAGGCCCTGAGGGAAGCTGCATAGCGGCTGGTATTTAATGCGTCCAAGTTTCGGGGCGCAGTTCAAATAGTACGAGGGGGCTTCGTCATATCTGGGGGTAGAAGCTTAGTGCTTCTTCTTCGGCTCGCACGCCACGCCGTCACCGTCTTTATCTAGACCCGGGCGGTAACCCGGCTCGCCACGATGCAGGGGCGCCGCACCAGCCGCACGAGCATCAGCGCATGTTTCGTAGTAAACACTCGACTGCGCCGGGGCCTGCTGCACCGGCTGAGCGGGAGCCTGCTGTACAGGAGCCTCAGCCGCCGGAGCCTGCGCGGGCGCCTGCTGAACCGGCACCTCCGTAGCAACCTGAGCAGGAGCTTCCTGAACCGGTGCCTGCTGCGCGGGCGCCTCAGAAACCGGAGCCGCCGGCGCCGCCACAGAAGGCGCCTCAGCCGCCGGTGCCTGGGACGGAGCCTGTACGGGAGCCTCAGTCGTCGGAACCGCAGACGGGGTTACCGTCGGGGTAGGAGACTCCGAAGGAGTCGCAGACGCACTCGGAGAAGAACTAGGGGTAGCTGAAACCGAAGGGCTAGCAGAAACAGACGTCGACGATGACGCAGAAGGCGCAGGCTTCGGAGCGCGAACAGACGAAGAGCAACCAGTCAGCAGCAGAGCACCCGCAAGAACACCAGCGGTCGCGGTGTGAATTTTCAACACAATATTCCTTTATAAAGTGAGTGGACAAGTGTGTTCACCGTAGAACACACACTCAAGTGTAAATGAAAACGGCCTCATCCGCAGGTAATATTGAGCCCCCAAACATTTCTGACAAGGGAAGAGGCAACGTGCGGGCATAGCGAAGCCCCCTCGTACTAGAAATAGTACGAGGGGGCATCGCTATATCTGAGGCTGCATTAGCCAGGGGTGCTAGCCAGGGGGGGCTAGGGGAGTAGCACCCCCGCCGCGCACTTCCAGCGGCTACTAGGAGCAGTTGCCGTTCATATCGCAGGACGGACCCGCCTCCGCATCGCCGTCACCCGCAGCGTCACCAGCCGCGCCCGCCAGAGGGTTCAAAAACTCAACACGGTGAGTCTCCTCCCACACCTGACGCAGCGCCTGCACCAGCATCTTCGCAGGCTGCGCACCACTGACCGCCCACTTCGACTCAATCAAGAAGAACGGCACACCATTAATGCCCAGCTGGCGCGCCAACTGCTCATCAGCACGCACATCCGCCGCGTAACGGTCGCTCTTCAACACCGCCTCAACCTCGGCGGTATCCAGGCCAATCTCAGAAGCAATATCCAGAATTGACTCGTGATCCTGCACCGAACGGCCCTGCGTAAAGTACGCCAGCTTAAACGCCTCCTGCGCTGCCGACGCCAAACCCTGCTCCGCCGCATAATGAATCACACGGTGCGCATCAAACGTGTTACCGTAACGCGCCTGACGCCAATTGAAATCCAAACCCACCTCGCGGGCACGCTCCGCCAACGACTCCTGGCTCGCAATCGCCTGCTCCAACGACATCTGATACTTACCGGCAATCATCTCAGGCAGAGAACCGGCAGGATGCTCCGTAGCCGACGGGTCCAGCTCAAAACTATGCCACACCACCTCAACCTCGTCACGGTGCTCAAACTCGGCGAGCGCCTGCTCCAGGTTACGCTTGCCCACGTAGCAGAAGGGGCACACAATATCGGACCAAATATCAATACGCATGTTATCTATTCCTCTCATACTCGGATGCGGCACGTTGCCGCCTGTATGCTCACCTAACGCCCCGGCTGCCGTGTTTATTCCCGGCTATTCCCCAGCGGGTGTTCCCCAGAGTTTATTCCCACCGGGTACGGCAAAGCCCCCTCGCGCCGGTTCGTACAGAATCTTCTGTACAGGAATATCCGTACAGGAACCGGGTCAAGGGGGCTTAGCACACGCGAAATACGCGACCCTATCGGCGGGCAGCCGCCGGTGCGGTCGTGGCAGTAGCCGCGGGAGCAGTCGTAGCCGCAGGTGCGGCGGTCGCACGAGCAGCCGGAGCAGTCGTTGCCGCCGGGGCGGTCGTCGCCTGCTGGTTTGCCGCTGCCTCATCCTCATAGCGGGTAGTCGGTGCCTGAGTCGGAGCCTCAGTAGTCGGCTCCGGGGTAGGGGCCGGCGCCTCCGTAGTAGCCTCGGGGGAGGGGGTGTTCTCCTCCGGGGTGGGGGTCGGCGAAGGAGCCGCCGCCTTAATCTCTTCCTCGGATGCGTCACCGTAGTAGTCACGAACCGTCACCGCAGTCAGGCCGCGGTCATCAATCAGACCCTTCACCTTATCCAGAATCGGGATGATCGTCTCGTAGTTCAGGTGACCCAGCACAATCTGCTGCGGCAGCATGTAGCGGATGCAACGCATGTAAATCACGCGGGAGCTAGTCTTCGCCTCGTCACCGGTAGTGCCGTTCCACATGACCGGGCGGGTAAAACCAATCTCACCGGCAGCCTTCAGCACCGCATCGTTATAGCGGCCGTAGGGCGGGCGGAAGTACGGCTTCGACGAGACACCGAACATGCTCATAATCTCGTCTTCGTTACGCTGCAGCTCTTCCTTCACGCCCTCAGCGTCCAGGGTGGTCAGGTCAGCGTGGCTGTACGTGTGGTTCGCAACCTGAATCTGGCCACTCTGAACCAGCGGACGCAACAACGACACATGCTCCTTAAAACCGGTGTAAGAAGCGTTAATGAAGAAGGTCAGGCGAGTATTCGTACGCTTCGAGAACTCAGCGTAGCCGCGAATCGCCTCCGGGCTTGCGCCGTCATCAACAGTCCACGCAACATACTTGCCGTCACCAACGAGGGAGTTACCGATGCCGGGCCATTCGCGCGGCTTATCAACCGGGTTGCCAGCAGCGGCAACCGTCGGCGAATTCGTGGGTGCGGGGCGAGTAGCAGCAGCAGAGGTCTCGCCGCCAGCCTGATACGGAGTGAAATTACCGCTGGTGCCGTCGTAGTCATTCGACTTCTTCGAGCAGGCAGCAATCAGCGGAAGCATAGCAGTGCCGAGCACAAAAAGTCGGCGGTTAGGCTGTGAGTGGGTCATACTCTCCAGGATAACGCCCCCACCTGCAAGGAACGAATCTGAACAGCGAATACACCCTAAATAATGTGCACATCACACCCCGCGCTCAGCACCACAGTATTAATAGGTATAAAAACTAGGTATAAGAACACAAAATCCTAAAGCCGCAAGCCGGTAACGCTCCGCTACACTAGTGGGATGGAGAATTTGGGCACTCACGAATTGCGCAACCTTGTGAACGATGCTGCCGACGAGGCAGTCAACATCGGCTACCGTGTTGCAGACCGGCTGCACAGGTGGCGTGAAAAACGCGCCATCACCGCCGGTCGCGAACCTATCCTCGTGCCCACCGAAGGCTACGGCCGCGCCCCCTCCGAAGGAAACCCCGGCTGGGTCCGCATCATCGCCCGCGCACTCTACAAGACGGTCAATCTCGAACGTCTCCTGCAGGTCGTAGAAGGCACCCAAGACACCGCCAACCCCATGCGTGGCTGGCGCTCCTTCACCGCAACCGCAATGTCCGATGCGCCCGTCACCATCGTCATCGACGGCACCAAGTACGAGGCGTACACCGACCGCGGCGGCGTGCTCGACGTCAAACTCAGCATCGACCTGGAACCCGGCATGCACGAAGTCATCATGTACGTGCCCGGCTCCCGCGCCGTAGCAACCAGCGTCTACATCGTTCCCGAAAGCCAGAAGCTCGGCGTCATCATGGACGTCGACGACACCGTCATGGTCACCATGCTGCCGCGCCCCCTCGTCGCGGCCTGGAACTCCTTCATTCTCGACGAGCACGCACGCATCCCCACCCCCGGCATGGCGGTCATGACCGACCGTATCCGCCGCAGCCACCCGGATGCGCCGTTCATGTACCTGTCCACCGGCGCCTGGAACATCACCCCGACCCTGCGCCGCTTCCTCAGCCGCAACGGCTACCCGCGCGGCACGTTCCTGCTCACCGACTGGGGCCCCACCCCCGACCGCTGGTTCCGCTCCGGAACCAACCACAAGGTCGAGTCCCTGCGCCGCCTCGCCGAGGAATTCCCGCAGATGAAATGGATCCTCGTCGGCGATGACGGGCAGCGCGACCCGTACATCTACAACGGCTTTGCGGTACGCTACCCGGACAACGTGGCGGCAATCGTCATCCGCAACCTGACCGTGGGGGAGACCATGCTCGCCTCCGGCCGCGTGTGGAGCGACTACCGCGCCGAACAGATGATGCGCTCGCCGCTGTGGATTGAAGCCACCGACGGCGTAACGCTCAGCAAGAAGCTGCGCGAGCTGGGCCTGATTGATTTCTAACCGGTTACTGCTCGCCGGTTGCTAAAACCAGCGTGGATACCGAGTAAACCCACCGCAAATACCGCGAAATGCCGGTATATGCGGTGGGTTTTGGTGTTTCAGCGGAATTAACCAACTTAAACCCACGACACACCGGCTCACCAAAAAGAGTTAAAAATCTTTTCTACAGCCTTAATCACATAGCTTAAAGCCGCTCGAAGGGGGTTAACCCCCGCCTTTAAGAAAGTCCGTTCTGCTTTAAAACCGCGCCGTTCCGCGCAAGAATGGGCGAGAGTTAAGATTTCTTTAAAATCAAGCCCGAATCTTCCGGGTTTTATGCCCTCGAAAGCATACATGAGGTTAACTGAACCTCAACTCAGCGAGCGAATGAACCCTTAAAAATCCTGACCAACTTAAACCCCACCTGTGGATAACCCGGCACACCCCGCGAAAATACGGCGAACTAGCCCCGCGGCAGGGTGTGGATAAGCTGTAGGCACCCCCTCTTAAGTGGGTTCATCTGTGGGTTTATCGAACGAAACACGACCCTCGCACCACATCATCTTGTGGTGCAGAAAAATCTCGACACTAGATGTAGTATTAATACTCGGTTCCACCACTACGGCACTTTTAGGCGCCCTGCCCCAGTGCAGGAAACCGCCACGCCCCACTAGGAGGGGGCAGCGGACGGCACATCGCCCGCCGTAAACAACACGTGGAGAACCACCGACGAAACACGCCAGATTCATTCACGAGATAGCCCCGCCCGAGCGGGAGAAAGTAAGAGGCACTCCCATGGTAGTGACCGTGTACACCAAGCCCCAGTGCGTCCAGTGCAACATGACCTACCGCGCCCTCGACGCGAAGGGTATCAGCTACACCAAGGTTGATATCACCGAAGACGCTCAGGCCCTCGAAATGGTCAAGTCCCTCGGCTACATGCAGGCACCCGTCGTCATCGCAGGCGACGAGCACTGGTCCGGCTTCCAGCCCGACAAGATCAACGCTCTGGCAGCGTAACAACCCTGCCGAAACCCGTACAAACGGAAAATCGGCACGGAACCACACCGGCACACGAGAATAAGGAGTACAGATTGAGTACCGCCCTCACGCCCAACCCCGTCGACGAGCACGCAGAAATCCGGAAGATCCTTCTGGACGCACGCAACGCCTCCGAGGGTCGAGCGACCGAGGTCGAACTGGACGACACAGCGCCACTCATCGTGTACTTCTCCTCCATCTCCGGTAACACCCACAAGTTCGTGGAGAAGATCCGTGCCCGCCGCCTCCGCCTGCCGCTGCGCACCGGCGAAGACACCCTCATTCTTGATGAGCCGTTCGTGCTCATCGTCCCCACCTACGGCAAGCCTGAAGGCGCCGGTAACGTTCCCCCGCAGGTGGTTAAATTCCTGAACGTGGAGCAGAATCGCCACCACATGCTCGGTGTGATTGGCTCCGGCAACACCAACTTTGGTCCGCTCTTCGGTATCGCGGCAGACATTGTCGCCAAGAAGTGCGATGTGCCCGTGCTCTTCAAATTTGAGCTCATGGGCACCGATTCAGATGTAGAAAAAGTCAACGAAGGATTGGAAGCATTTTGGACGCAAAACTGCCCTCAGCACTAGAAACTCTCGGTGCAGGCCACAACGGCAAGAGCGTGCCCGAGAAGTTCAAGGGTATGAGCTACCACGAGCTGAACGCACTGCTGAACCTCTACGATGAGAACGGCCAGATTCAGTTCGATGCAGACCGCCAGGCTGCACGTCAGTACTTCCTGCAGCACGTCAACAACAACACCGTCTTCTTCCACGACCTGGAAGAGAAGATCGAGTACCTGATCGAGAACCAGTACTACGAGCCGGAACTCTTCGACAAGTACAACTTCCAGTTCATTAAGAACCTGTTCAAGCGCGCCTACGCCGTGAAGTTCCGCTTCCCGACCTTCCTGGGTGCCTTCAAGTTCTACACCTCCTACGCGCTCAAGACCTTCGACGGTCAGCGCTACCTGGAGCGTTTCGAAGACCGCGTCTGCATGGTCGCACTGCTGCTGGCAGAAGGTAACGAGAAGCTCGCCGAAGACATCGTCGACGAGATCATCTCCGGCCGTTTCCAGCCGGCAACCCCGACCTTCCTCAACGCAGGTAAGAAGCAGCGCGGCGAGCTCGTCTCCTGCTTCCTGCTGCGCATGGAAGACAACATGGAGTCCATCGGTCGCTCCATCAACTCTGCACTGCAGCTCTCTAAGCGCGGCGGCGGCGTGGCATTCGCCCTGACCAACCTGCGCGAGTCCGGTGCGCCCATTAAGAAGATTGAGAACCAGTCCTCGGGCGTTATCCCCGTCATGAAGCTGCTGGAAGACGCCTTCTCCTACGCAAACCAGCTCGGTGCACGTCAGGGTGCCGGTGCCGTGTACCTGCACGCACACCACCCCGACATCTACGCCTTCCTGGACACCAAGCGTGAGAACGCTGACGAGAAGATCCGCATCAAGACCCTCTCCCTGGGCGTTGTCATCCCCGACATCACCTTCGAGCTGGCGAAGAAGAACGAGGACATGTACCTCTTCTCCCCGTACGATGTGGAACGCATCTACGGCGTGCCCTTCTCCGACATCAACGTCTCCGAGAAGTACTACGAGATGGTCGACGATGCACGCATCACCAAGAGCAAGATCAACGCGCGTGAGTTCTTCCAGACCATCGCAGAGATCCAGTTCGAGTCCGGCTACCCGTACGTGATGTTCGAAGACACCGTCAACCGCGCGAACCCCATCGCCGGTAAGATCATCATGTCCAACCTGTGCTCCGAGATCCTGCAGGTTTCTGAGCCGTCCACCTACCACGCTGACCTCGGCTACGAGACCGTCGGTAAGGACATCTCCTGCAACCTCGGTTCGCTGAACATTGCACTGACCATGGACGGCGACGACTTCGGCAAGACCGTGGAAACCGCGATTCGTTCGCTGACCTCCGTCTCCGACCAGTCCGACATCCGCTCCGTACCCTCCATCGAGCGCGGCAACAACATGAGCCACGCCGTGGGTCTGGGCCAGATGAACCTGCACGGCTACCTGGCACGCGAGCACGTCTACTACGGTTCCGAAGAAGCACTGGACTTCACCAACATGTACTTCTACACCGTTGCCTACCACGCAATCCGCGCCTCCATGCAGATTGCTAAGGAACGCGGCCAGCGTTTCGAGGGCTTCGAGAACTCGAAGTACGCATCCGGTGAGTTCTTCGCAAAGTACATTGAGAAGGAATGGGCACCGCAGACCGAGCGTACCCGCGAACTGTTCGCTAAGCACCACATCCCCACCCGTGAAGAGTGGATTCAGCTGGCTGCTGACGTGGCACAGTACGGCATGTACAACCAGAACCTGCAGGCTGTTCCGCCGACCGGCTCCATCTCCTACATCAACGGTTCGACCTCTTCGATTCACCCGATCGCTTCGAAGATTGAGATCCGCAAGGAAGGCAAGCTCGGCCGCGTCTACTACCCGGCACCGTACATGACCAACGAGAACCTGGAGTACTACCAGGACTCCTACGAAATTGGTTACGAGAAGATCATCGACACCTACGCTGTGGCAACCCAGCACGTGGACCAGGGCCTGTCGCTGACCCTCTTCTTCCGCGATACCGCAACCACCCGCGATATCAACCGCGCCCAGATTTACGCATGGCGTAAGGGCATCAAGACCATCTACTACATCCGTCTGCGTCAGATGGCTCTTGAGGGTACCGAGGTTGAAGGCTGCGTATCCTGCATGCTCTAGCCCGAATGCTGTGACGCATTCAGCCTGAGCTGGCACACTATAACTAAAGACTGGAAGGGGCGGTTACGGTGAACACGCAAACCGCCTGCGCGACTGGCTGGGCGCGCGTGGCACTGTAACCGCCCCTTAAGAATCGGAGAATTACTAATGAGCGAAAAGGTGAAGCTCGTCGACCACGTGGTCGAGGCTATCAACTGGAACCGTATTGAGGACGAGAAGGACCTTGAGGTTTGGGATCGTCTGACCGGTAACTTCTGGCTGCCGGAGAAGGTGCCGCTGAGCAACGACGTGCCCTCCTGGAAGACCCTGACTGAGGAAGAGAAGCAGCTGACCATGCGCGTCTTCACCGGTCTGACCCTGCTGGACACCATCCAGGGTACTGTCGGTGCCGTGTCCCTGTTGCCGGACGCTGTGACCGCGCACGAAGAGGCCGTGTACACCAACATTGCGTTCATGGAGTCCGTGCACGCAAAGTCGTACTCCTCGATCTTCTCGACCCTCGCCTCCACCAAGGAGATTGACGAGGCGTTCCGCTGGGCTTCTGAGAATGAGCACCTGCAGAAGAAGGCGAAGATCGTTCTGTCCTACTACACCGGTGAGGACCCGCTGAAGAAGAAGGTTGCATCCACTCTGCTGGAGTCCTTCCTGTTCTACTCTGGCTTCTACCTGCCCATGTACTGGTCTTCGCACGCGAAGCTGACCAACACCGCTGACCTGATTCGTCTGATTATTCGTGACGAGGCAGTGCACGGCTACTACATTGGCTACAAGTTCCAGCGCGGCCTGGCGAAGGAGTCCGCGGAGCGTCAGGCAGAGCTGAAGGAGTACACCTTCAACCTGCTGTACGAACTGTACGAGAACGAGGTGGCGTACACCCACTCCCTGTACGACGGTGTGGGTTGGAGTGAGGACGTTAAGAAGTTCCTGCACTACAACGCTAACAAGGCTCTGATGAACCTGGGCTACGAGCCGATGTTCCCGGCGTCCGTGACGAACGTGTCCCCGGCGATCCTGTCGGCGCTGTCCCCGAACGCTGATGAGAACCACGACTTCTTCTCCGGTTCCGGCTCCTCCTACGTGATTGGTAAGGCTGTGAACACCGAGGACGAGGACTGGGACTTCTAAGGCTGAGAGTTCTAAGCCTTGGGACTTCTAAGCCCCCTTTCTTGCCTTTAGTTATGAGGCTGAGATAAACCGAGCGGAACCCCCGCGTGTCCACTGTGGATGCGCGGGGGTTCCGCCGTTTAACCGGGCTATTTAACGTGCCAGGATGCCCAGGCTTCCCCGGTTTAACCTGGCGTGGAAGCGCTGGGGAATCGGGGGAGTTGGAGCGGTCTTTCTGGTTCCGACTGTCGGAATTTTTACCTTCACCCCGTAGCATAAAAAATTATTGATATATCGGGGTGCGGGGCGTACTCTGATACGACTAACTATCAACGCAGATTTGAAAGGAACATCATGCGTTCAGTTGTTATGGAAGCCCCCGGCAAGGTCGTCGTCAACGAAGTCGACAAGCCGACCCTGCTCGAACCCACCGACGCCATCATCAAGCTCGCAGCATCCTGCATCTGCGGCTCCGACCTGTGGCCCTACCGCGGCGCACAGCCCGTCGACCACCGGGCAATGGGCCACGAATACATCGGCGAAGTCGTAGAAGTAGGCTCCGAGGTCACCACCGTAGCCCCCGGCGACTTCGTCGTAGGCTCCTTCTGCATCTCCTGCGGCGAATGCGAAACCTGCACCGCAGGCTACCCCTCCCGCTGCCTCAAGGCAATCGCAGCAGGTGACGCCTTCATCGGTGCACGCTCTAACGGCACCCAGGCAGAATACGCCCGCGTACCCTTCGCAGACGGCACCCTCGTCAAGACCCCCGCGACCCCCACCGAAGAACAGATCCCGCACCTGATGGCGGCATCCGACGTGCTCGGCACCGGCTGGTACGCAGCAGACGCAGCGCAGGCAGGCCCCGGCAAGACCATCGTCGTTGTTGGCGACGGCGCAGTCGGCCTGAGTGCAGTCATTGGCGCTAAGCAGCTCGGCGCGGAGAAGATCATCATCATGTCCCGCAACCCCGAACGTCAGGCGCTCGCTAAGGCATTCGGCGCAACCCACATCGTGGAAGAGCGCGGCGAAGAGGGCATTGCCAAGGTCATGGAGCTCACCGACGGCGTGGGCGCACACGGCGTCGCGGAGGCTGTTGGCACCCAGCAGTCCTTCGACCAGGCTCTCGGCTGCGTACGCCACGGCGGCTACATCGGCTTCGTGGGCGTTCCGCACGACAGCTCCATCGGCACCGATAAGCTCTTCGGCAAGCAGGTTCACCTGGAGGGCGGCCCCGCCCCCGTGCGCAAGTACCTGCCGACCCTCATCGACCTGATTTACAAGGGCGAAATTGAGCCCGGCCGCGTCTTCGACATGGTTCTGCCCATCGACGAGGCGGCTAAGGGTTACGAGGCAATGGACCAACGTACCGCCACCAAGGTTCTGCTGACCATGCCGTAATAGCCGGTCGTATCGCCGGTTCTTATACCGGTTCCTGTACCGGCAGCCCGGCGTGTATGCGCTACTAATCCCCGCACCGACCCTGCCGCTCCACGTGAGCGGAGGTCACCGGTTGCGGGGATTAGTGCATTAAAAATTGGGTTTATTTGCCACCTTCCGGCGAGGTGAGGGACAAATGAGTGAGCCAAGGCATAGAATAAAAGAGCATGATTCGTACAACTCGAAGGATGACAATGACGAAGAAGCCTTTCCCTTCCGACCTCGAAATCGCACTTGCCGCCGATCTTTGGCCTATCAATAAGATCGCAGCAGACAACGGCATCAGCGAAGATCGCCTTGAACCCTACGGCAAGTATGTCGCTAAGGTCCTCCTCGACGAAACCACTAACGCAGAGACCGCCCGCAAGCGCGGCTCCAAGTACATCGTGGTTACCGCAGTCACCCCCACCCCGCTCGGTGAAGGTAAGACCGCAACCTCCGTCTCCCTCGCACAGGGCTTCGCCCAGACCGGCCGCAAGGCAATCCTGGCTCTGCGTCAGCCCGCAATGGGCCCGACCTTTGGCATCAAGGGCGGCGCAGCAGGCGGCGGCTACTCCCAGATCGTTCCCATGGAGAAGCTGAACCTGCACCTGACCGGCGACTTCCACGCCGTCACCGCAGCGCACAACCTGCTTGCCGCCATGATCGACAACCACCTGCACCACGGCAACGAGCTGCGCATCGACCCGCGCGCAATCGAGTGGCGCCGCGTTATCGACATGAACGACCGCTCCCTGCGCAACATCGTCGTGGGCCTGGGCGAACGCATGGACGGCGTGGTCCGCGAGACCGGTTTCGACATCACCAGCGCCTCCGAAATTATGGTGATTCTCTCGTTGGCAACCTCCTTCAAGGACCTGCGTGAGCGCCTGGCAAAGATCGTGATCGGCCTGAACTACGACGGCGAGCCCGTCACCGCAGCCGACCTGAAGGCTGACGGCGCAATGTCCGTCATCCTGGCAGACGCTATCAACCCGAACCTGCTGCAGACCCTGGAGCACACCCCCGCACTGATTCACGCGGGCCCCTTCGGCAACATCGCAACCGGTAACTCCTCCGTGGTCGCCGACTACGTTGGTCTGGAGTACTCCGACTACGTGATTACCGAGGCTGGCTTCGGTGCCGATATGGGTGCGGAGCGTTTCTTCAACGTCAAGTGCCGCGTCTCCGGCCTGAAGCCGGACGCAGCAGTGCTCGTCGTGACCGTACGCTCCCTGAAGTCCCACTCCGGCCTGTACAAGATCGTTCCGGGCAAGCCCCTGCCCGAAGGCATGCTGCAGGAAAGCCCCTCCGACGTGGAGAAGGGCGCAGAGAACCTGAAGAAGCACATCGAGATTGTGCGCAACTTCGGTGTTCAGCCGGTCGTGGCAATCAACGCGTTCCCGACCGACTTCGAGTCCGAGCACGAGACCATTCGCCGTATCGCTGAGGAAGCCGGTGCTCGCGTCGCTATCCACCGCGGTGTGGCTGAGGGCGGTAAGGGCACCACCGACCTGGCAGACGTGGTTGCTGAGGCATGTGACGACGTTTCGGATCTGAAGTACACCTACGATCTTGAGGACTCCATCGAGACCAAGATTGAGAAGGTCGCCACCAAGGTCTATGGCGCGGACGGCATCTCCATTGCTCCCGCTGCCGCTAAGCAGCTGAAGCGTTTCGCTGAGCTGGGCTACTCGCACCTGCCCGTGGTTATCGCGAAGACCCACCTGTCCATCTCTTCGGATGCAACCCTGAAGGGCGCACCGACCGGCTGGACTCTGCCCGTGCGCGAGGTTCGCCTGGCTGCAGGTGCTGGCTACGTCTACGCTATCTGCGGCACCATGCGCACCATGCCGGGTCTGAGCAAGAGCCCCGCAGCTGAGCGCATCGGCTTCGACGAGAACGGCGTGATGGTCGGCCTGTCCTAAGGCTTGTCCTAAAGCGGCTGTTCCAGCTGATTTATAGCTAGTGGAGGCGGCGCTCCTTCCCCACAGCGGGGGAGGGGCGCCGCCTTTGCTGTGTGCTGCTGCGCTTTCACGGTGTGCCTGAGGCGGTTTTGCGGCGCTTGAGAGCAGGGGATGTGTGTCTGAAAACGAGTTGAAACCAGGCTGAAACTGGGCTGACATCAGGGGGAATCCAGGGGAGTGAAGGATTCTGGAACCCCTAGTGGAGGGGTATCTCAACCTATTATTGAGGGTTCTGGAGCGCCTGTTTTGAGGGCGGAATTGGTACTTGCTGGTTAATAATTGGGCTCTATTTATGCTTGAAGGTCAGGTTTTATTAAACAATCTATAGAGGTTGATTTTTGACCCACCTATTACCTTGCATTTTGTGAAAATATAGTACTGACTAGGTATTTTGCTTTTTCGGGGCGGGTTCATTGAGTGCACTTAGTGAACCTAGTGGGGGGTGTGATGTTATTGTTTTGTAATAAAACCTCTACTTTAGAGGGTACCTACAGGGGCAAAACAGACCAATTGATTTTGCCCTCGCGCGAATAATCGTGCAGATTTTGAACGGTGAGCGGTACATTTTTTCCGGTTAATGAAGTTGCAAGTACTTGAAGATACTTTCACCTTAACCCTCTACTTCCGCGGAATACCGGGCTAAAACCGGGCATTGAACCTTTGGGATTGCCGAGCGTGAAGCTTAAGTTGAAGGTGCACCGAAGTGTCAAAAGAGGGAAAATTTAAAATTATTTTGGGTGAAATAAGTCACACTAAAACTCGAAAAAAATGAAATTGGTACGTATGGATACCCTAAAAAACACCTGTTTTTATTACAGAATGATTACATTGAGGCGCGGGTCACTAAATCCGGCTCTCCGTACCAAATTGGGCGGTAAAACAGCCCCCAAAAAGTTCGCTACTATTGAGTCATCAAGTAATCGTGAGATTTCCAAAGTCCTCGGGTTGCTTGTGTTTGAGTGAGTGATAGATACCCCTGGGTGTCATGAGAAGCGACTGTGTATCGATGCGCAGTCGCTTCTCTGTTTAACTTTTGAATTTCAGTGGACTTTTGAATTTCACTGAACCCTCAGCCTGGCGGGATCCAGCTGGGACCTAATCCGCGCTGAACCCAATCTGTACTGAACCTAATCTGTACTGAGCGTGCTCCAGAATTCTGTTCCCTGTTTGTTCCCTGTGCATCCCGCACATGCAACCCGTGCATGTATCCCGCGCGTTCAACGCCGAATGCGCTGATAGGGGAGTATTACGCATAGATGCCTGCTGTGCGGTCACAACCCCTACACTGGAACTATGACTACTTACCCCGAACCCACCCTCATCTTTGAGAACCCCGAACTGACCGTCCGTGCGTTCAGTGTCTCCGAGATGGACAACAGCGTCTACCTCATCACCATGCGCGCCACCGGCGAGCAGGTACTCATCGACCCTGCAGACGACGCAGAAGAACTCTACGCTTTCACTCTCGACGCGCTCCTGAACGACTGCCCGCAGCTTGAACTGGCAGACGGCGAAGAACGCCGCGTGCGCGTCATGGAGAAGGAAGAGGACTTCAACTCCATCAGGCCCCGTGCGATCGGTCTGACCGGTATCCTCGTTACTCACGGCCACTGGGACCACATCCGCGCTATTAAGGAGCTCGACCACCTCACCGGTGCCGTGACCTCCGCGGGTGCAGCTGACGCTGCTGAGATTAAGGAGCTGGAAGACTACACCGTCGAAGAAGAACTGACCGGCGGCGAAAGCTTCGACTTCTACCTCTCCGACACCGTCATCCGCGCCCTGCACGTGCCCGGACACACCCCCGGATCCATCGTCTACACCCTCGAAACCACCTGGGAAGACGGCACCCCCGCAACCCTGCTGTTCACCGGCGACACCCTCTTCCCCGGCGGCGTGGGCAAGACCGACTCCCCGCAGCAGTTCGGTGAGCTCTTCTCCAACGTGCTCGAAAAGCTCTTCGGTGGCTTCGAAGACGACGCCATCGTGCTGCCCGGCCACGGCCGATCCACCACCCTCGGCGACGAGCGCCCCCACCTGGAAGAGTGGGGAACCCGCGGCTGGTAAACCGCGCCTGCCAGTCCGCCTCATATAAGTGCTGCACCCTCAGGCCTTCACCCGCCGCATAATCCCGCTGGTGAAAGGCGTGAGGGTGTAGAATTTAAGTTCGAAGATAAGACGAAAGGATTTTCGATGACACCCCGCCCGGCACACGGTAGCACCGCACTCAAAGCGAACGACCTGACCAGTATCCGGGTTCAGGGTGCCCGCGAAAACAACCTCAAGAACGTAGACCTCACCATTCCGCGTGATGCGATGGTCGTCTTCACCGGCCTCTCCGGCTCCGGTAAGTCCTCCCTCGCCTTCGACACCATCTTTGCGGAAGGTCAGCGCCGCTACGTTGAGTCGCTGTCCTCCTACGCGCGTATGTTCCTCGGACAGGTCGACAAGCCCGATGTCGACTTCATCGAGGGTCTCTCCCCGGCGGTGTCCATCGACCAGAAGTCCACCTCCAAGAACCCCCGCTCGACCGTCGGTACCATCACCGAAATCTACGACTACATGCGTCTGCTCTGGGCGCGCATCGGCCACCCGCACTGCCCCGAATGCGGCGAAGAAATCACCCAGCAGACCCCGCAGCAGATCGTGGACATTCTGCAGGAGTACCCTGAACGCACCCGCCTGCAGATCCTCGCGCCCGTCGTCAGCGCACGTAAGGGCGAGTTCGTAGACCTCTTCAAGGACCTGCTCACGCAGGGCTATTCGCGCGCCCGCGTGGACGGCGAAACCGTGCAGCTCTCCGACCCGCCCAAGCTCGCCAAGCAGTACAAGCACACCATCGAGGTGGTCGTCGACCGCATCGTCATTAAGGACGGTATCCATCAGCGCCTGACCGATTCCATCGAAACCGCGCTCAAGCTCGCCGACGGCCGCGTGCTCATCGACTTCGTGGACCGCGAGCAGGACGACCCCGAACGCACCCGCTCCTTCAGTGAAAACCTCGCCTGCCCCAATAATCACCCGCTGCAGATCGACACCATCGAGCCGCGCGCCTTCTCCTTCAACTCGCCGTTCGGCGCATGTAGTGCCTGCGACGGCATCGGCTCGCGCCTGGAAGTAGACACCGAACTGCTCGTACCCAACCCCGACCTGACCCTCGGCGAGGGCGCTATCGCCCCCTGGTCGCAGGGCAAAGCAACCACCGAATACTGGCTGCGCCTGCTCGCAGGCCTGGGGGAGGAGCTCGGCTTCGATCTGAACACCCCCTTCAAGGACCTACCCGCCAAGACCCGCGCCGCCATCCTGGACGGCAAGGACTACAAGGTTGAGGTGTCCTACCGCAACCGATTCGGCCGCGAACGCCGCTACACCTCCGGATTCGAAGGCGTGAAGGCGTACATTAAGCGCAAGCACGAAGAAACCGAATCGGACTTTGCCCGCGACCGCTACGAACAGTACATGCGCCAGGTCGCCTGCCCCTCCTGCGGTGGCGCGCGCCTGAACCCGACCATCCTCGGCGTGAAGGTCGGCGGCCAGTCCATCGCAGACATTACTGACCTGTCCCTGGCTAACGCGCTCGCCTTCGTGCGCGGCCTGCAGCTCAGCGCCCGCGAAGCCAAGATTGGCGAGCAGGTCCTCAAGGAAATCGACGCGCGCCTGCAATTCCTGCTGGACGTGGGCCTGGACTACCTGACCCTCTCACGCTCCGCTGGCACGCTCTCCGGCGGTGAGGCCCAGCGCATCCGCCTCGCAACCCAGATTGGTTCAGGTCTGGTCGGCGTGCTCTACGTGCTCGACGAGCCCTCCATCGGCCTGCACCAGCGCGATAACCGCCGCCTCATCGAAACCCTGACTAAGCTGCGCGATATGGGCAATACGCTTATCGTGGTTGAGCATGACGAAGACACCATGCGCGAAGCCGACTGGATCGTGGATGTGGGGCCCGGCGCCGGCGAGCACGGCGGCGAAATCGTGCACTCCGGCAGCTTTGAGGAGCTGCTGAAGAACACCAAGTCCATTACCGGCGACTACATGGCTGGCCGCCGCAGCATTGAGGTGCCCGCATCCCGCCGCCCCGTGGACAAGGAACGCCAGCTGACCGTGCGCGGCGCCCGCGAAAACAACCTCAAGAACGTGACTGTGTCCTTCCCGCTGGGCGTGTTCACCGCGGTGACTGGTGTGTCCGGCTCAGGCAAGTCCACCCTGGTCAACGACATTCTGTACACCTCCCTGGCGAACAAGCTCAACGGCGCCAAGCAGGTACCCGGCCGCCACAAGAGTATCGACGGCTTGGAACACCTGGACAAGGTCATTCACGTGGACCAGTCGCCCATCGGCCGTACCCCGCGCTCGAACCCCGCCACCTACACCGGCGTGTTCGACCACATCCGCAAGCTGTTCGCAGAGACCAGCGAAGCGAAAATGCGCGGCTACACCCCGGGTCGATTCTCCTTCAACGTCAAGGGCGGCCGCTGCGAGGACTGCTCCGGCGACGGCACCCTGAAGATTGAAATGAACTTCCTGCCGGACGTGTACGTGCCCTGCGAAACCTGCCACGGCAAGCGCTACAACCGCGAAACTCTCGAAGTGCACTACAAGGGCAAGACCATTGCCGACGTACTCGAAATGCCCGTGGAAGAAGCCGCAGAGTTCTTCGCCGCGTTCACCCCGATTGCGCGCCACCTGAACACCCTCGTGGACGTGGGCCTGGGCTACATTCGCCTGGGCCAGCCCGCAACCACCCTCTCCGGTGGTGAAGCGCAGCGCGTGAAGCTCGCAACCGAACTGCAGAAGCGCTCCAACGGCCGCTCCATCTACGTGCTGGACGAGCCGACCACCGGCCTGCACTTTGAGGACATCCGCAAGCTGCTCGCCGTGCTGCAATCGCTGGTGGACAAGGGCAATAGCGTCATCACCATCGAGCACAACCTGGACGTGGTCAAGTGCGCCGACTGGATTATCGACATGGGCCCCGAAGGCGGTAGCGGCGGCGGCACCGTGATTGCCGAAGGCACCCCGGAACAGGTGGCTCAGGTGAAGGGCTCGCACACCGGCGCGTTCCTTGCTGAGATCCTGAGCTAGCCGAGATTCTGAACTAGTCAAGAACTTGACCTAGAGGAAACCTACGTGACTGATACTCAAGGAACCGAACCTGCCCGGGGAGCTCAGGCAACCCGTGGCGCTGCGAACCGTGGTGCTGCGAACCGCGGCGCTGTGACCACCGCGGACCGTGCGCGGCACATCCTGCACACCCAGCTGGAGGCGGACTTCTGCCAGGCGCCTGGCTCGATTAGCCGCGCCCTCGAAGAGCTACGCGACTACCCGGACGCCGAGAGCCTGCCGCTGCTCGCCACCGTGCAGCCTCCCTCCGAGAAGATGGGCGCTGCACGCCGCCGCAACGACGACATCTGGGAGTTGCGCGTCGCCAACTACGCGAGCGTCGGCATTCTCTGCGCCAAACATCCGCGCGTGCTGGACAAGGCCATCGACTACATGCTCGGCGACCAGTCGAACTGGCTGGGCGACTACGCGCAGCTGCGCCAGCTCAACGAACTGCTCACCCCCTACACCCAGCAGGTCAGCGGCACGAGCATCTACTACACGCCCGGCCGCGCCCTGCTGAACTCGGTCGTACCCGAGGGCGTGCAGGCGCAGGAGGTCAAGTGCGCCGTGCCCGGTGTGGGTATGATGCGCCGCGTTGACCCCGCCGAGCTGAAGGCGGCGTTGCTCGCCGAAATCACCGGCGAGCGCACCATCAGCAGGGAGGCAAACGCCTCCGCGGGTGCGCTTGAGGTTGACCCGCAGGACACGCAGGCGCGCGTAACCCGCCTGCGCGTGGAGCTGCTGGACGCTGAAAAGTTTGAGCGTTTCCGCGGGGATAAGCGCTACTCGAACGCGCTGGGCTTTAGCGTGACCCGCCCGGATGTGCTGGTGCTTGCCGCATACCCGGTGGATGGGGATACACCTGATGCACCCGCGGCGGGGGAGAGCCCCGCGCTCGCAGACCCTATCGCTATGGTTGGCCTGAGTGACGATTCGCCGATTATGCGCCAGATTGGCATTGACGTGCTGCCCGCCTTCCGCGGCGCGGGTATTGCGAGCGCCCTGGTGCGAGATGCCGCACGCCTGACCCTGGCGGAAGGGTACCTACCGTTCTACGGTACGAGCCCGTCGCACATGCTGTCGCAGAGGGTTGCGATGAATGCCGGGTTGGTGCCGACCTGGTGGGAGTACGTGTCCACCAGCCTGAATGACCTACCTATGGACTAGATTTGCCTACAGACTAGAGCCGCCCGCGCTAGGCATAACGACATGTAGAAAGCCCCCGAGATTCGGAGTCTCGGGGGCTTTTGCTGCTGAGTTTCGCGTGTTAACCGTGCGGGGTTCAGCGTGCCGGGATTTTCGCGGAGTTCAGCGTCTAGAACTTTCTAGAGCTCCGCGCCGTTGCTGGCAATCACCTCGCGGTACCAGTGGAAGGACTTCTTGCGGTAGCGCGCCAGGGTGCCGGTGCCGTCATCGTTGCGGTCCACGTAGATGAACCCGTAGCGCTTGGACATCTGCGCGGTGGAGGCGCTAATCATATCGATGCAACCCCAGGTGGTGTAGCCGAGCACGTTCACGCCGTCCTCAATCGCCTCGCGTACCGCGTGCAGGTGCTGGCGCAGGTAGTCGATGCGGTAATCATCTTCCACGGCGAGCTCGCCGTTCACCTCGACCAGTTCGTCGCGGGCGCCCAGGCCGTTCTCCACGATGAATAGCGGCTTCTGCCAGCGGTCCCAATACTGGTTGAGGACCACGCGCAGGCCGGTCGGGTCAATCTGCCAGCCCCATTCGCTGGCGGGTAGGGTCGGGTTCACCACGCCGCCGAGGATGTTGCCTTCGCCGCGCTCGCCTCGCGCCGGGTCGCCGGTCGCGCAGGTGGACATGTAGTAGCTGAACGACACGAAATCCACGGTGTTCTTCAGGTCCTCGCGGTCCTGCTCGGTGATGTTCAGTTCCACGCCCTTCTCACGCAGGGCACGCAGGAAGTAGCCGGGGTATGCGCCGCGCACGTGCACGTCACCGAACGCGAAGTTCGCCTGTTCCGTCTGCATGGCGGCGAGTACGTCGGCGGGGTCGGGGGCGAGCGGGTAGGTGGGCATGGCAAGAATCATGCAGCCGACCTGGGCGCCGGGTGCCAGTTCGCGTGCCGCAGCGGTGGCGCGTGCGGAGGCGACCAGCTCGTGGTGCATCGCCTGGTACAGGTCTGCGTCGCTGAGCTGATCCGCCGGGGTGTTGATGCCGCCGGACATGAACGGCAGGTGCAGCATGGAGTTGATTTCGTTGAAGGTCAGCCAGTACTTCACGCGCTTGCCGTAGCGGGCGAATACGGTGCGGGCGTAGCGTTCGTAGAAGCCGATGAGTTCGCGGCTGGTCCAGCCGTTGTACTGCTCCACCAGGTGCAGCGGGGTTTCGTAGTGGCTGAGGGTGATGAGCGGTTCCATGCCGTGCTTTTCGAGCTCGTCGAGCACGCGGTCGTAGAAGGCGAGGCCCGCCTCGTTCGGGGTTTCTTCGTCGCCGCGGGGGAAGATACGCGACCAGGCGATGGAGAAACGGAAGACATTAAAACCCATCTCCGCGAGCAGGGCGATGTCTTCGCGGTAGCGGTGGTAGAAGTCGATGCCTTCCAGCTTGAGGTTGTCCTCGGTGGGTTCGGCGGTGCGCGGGTACAGGCCGCCGGCGGGCAGCACATCCTGCAGGCTGGGGCCCTTGCCGTCTTCGTTCCAGGCGCCTTCGAACTGGTTGGCGGCGGTGGCGCCTCCGAAGAGGAAACCGGCGGGGAACGCGCCGAGCGGCTGCGGCTCGGTCAGTGCCGGGCTGTTACCGGGCAGGTTGGTGGTCTGGGCGGTGATGTGCTGGTCCTGATGCATGGCGTCCTCCAAGGTGCTGTGGGTCTTTCTTCTACCCTAACGGAGGGGATGGGGGAATACTAGGTTTTGCGCTGTTTGGGACGCTATCGGGCATGCGAAAGCCCGGTGTTCTCACACGAAAATTCACGTGAGAACACCGGGCTTTCTACAGCGCTTTTACGCTGAGCTAGGTCGCCGCGGGGCCTGTGCTACTAGTTGGCGAAGCCGAGTGCGAACAGCCACGCGGTACCGACCGCACCCCAGACGACGAGGTTCACGATAGCCGCCATGAAGCCGATCTTGAACCATTCGCCCACACTGAAGTATCCGGAACCGTAGTACACGCCCGCCGGGCCGGAGGCGTAGTGGGTGATGCCGCCAATCAGGTTACCCATGAAGCCAAGGAACAGCGCCGCGAACATCGGCGGAACACCGGCAGCTACCGCCGCACCGAGGAACACAGCGTACAGGGCCACGATCTGGGCGGTGTTCGAGGCGAACATGTAGTGAATGAAGAAGTAGGCCAGAACCAGCACGGTGAAGGCCAGGGGCCAGGCCATGCCGCTGACGCTGTGGGCGGCCTGCTGGCCAATCCAGTCCACGACCTTGAGCTTCTTGAGGTGGTCGGCCATGCCGACGAGCACGGCGAAGAAGATGAGGGTGGACCAGGCGCTGGAGTTCTTCGCCATGTCCTTCCAGGTCAGAACCTTGGTCACCAGCAGAATACCGATGCCGAAGAAAGCGGCGCTGGTGGCGTCAATACCGATAGAAGTGCCGGTAATCCACAGGACCAGCAGCAGCGCGAAGGTGCCGAGCATGATCCATTCTTTGGAGCTCATGGGGCCCATTTCGTGCAGTTCCTGGCGGGCATGCTCGGGTGCGTCCGGGGTCTTCTTGATGGTCGGCGGGTAAATCTTCGACATAATCCACGGCATCACAATCAGCGCTGCAAGGCCGGGAACGATTGCCGCGAGCGCCCAGGTGCCCCAGTCGAGGTTGATGTTGTGGTCGTGCGCGAACTTCTGCGCCAGCGGGTTGCCCGCCATTGCGGTCAGGAACATGGCGGAGGTGATGGTGTTGACCTGCGCCTCGGTCATGAGCAGGTAGGAGCCGAGCTTACGGCGCGATTCGGGGGTTTCGTTGGTGGAGCCGTTGACCTCGGAGAGGGAACGGATAATCGGGTAAATCACGCCACCGGCACGCGCGGTGTTGGAGGGGGTGGCGGGGGCGAGAACCAGGTCGGTGATTGCCATACCGTAGGACAGGCCCAGGGAGGACTTGCCGAGCGCACGCACGAACAGCAGCGCGATGCGCTTGCCCAGTCCGGTAATGAGGAAACCGTCGGCGATGAAGAACGCGGCAACAATAATCCAGATGGAGGAGTTACCGAAGCCGGTCAGCGCCTCGTTCTTTGCCGCCATAGTGCCGGTAATCATTGCGGCGCCCAGGCCGACGAGCGCCACGGACGGGGTCGGCAGCGGCTGCAGGATCAGGCCGAGGATGGTGCCGACGAAGATGGCGAGCATGTGCATGCCGCGCGGGTCGACGCCTTCGGGGGCGGGAACGAACCAGATAGCGAGGGTCGCTACGAGGATGATGGCAACGTGCAGGATCAGCTTGTTTCGCTGTTTGCGGGCTGCGCTCACCTCCTGGCCGTTCACCTCCGGATTGGATGCGGCAGCGGCTGCTGCTGTGTTGGTGGACTGTGTCATGTCCGTACTCCTTATGAAACGTACAGTTTGGTCCGTGGTGGGTGGGCCGTCACGGTGTGCGCGTTTCTTCTGCGTTGTCATGCTGTGTTGTGTACTTATGGCAACGTGTGGGATGCCACGTAGTTTTTTAATCGTAATGGTTTGGATTCACGGAGTGAAGAAAATTGGCATAAAAAATGTGAATATGGCTGGGGGTATCAGCGGCTGGGATTCCGCGGGGTTTCGGCGATGACTTTGCACAGCTTCAAGGGGGAATCGGCGTGAGGCGTAGCGGGGGAATGCCGCCTCCTGAACTGCTTCTGGGTCGCCCCTGAGCTGTCTCTGGGTTGCTTCCGCGTCGCTCCTGAGACGCCCCACCGACCACGCACCGCAAGTGACGGGCGTAACCGTAAAATAGGAACGTGCAGATTATTCGAGAGACCGGCCCCGAATCCGGCGATATCCTCATTCACCACGACCAGACGGTGCAGATGCTCCGCGAGGTGGCAACCGGCAAGCGTGAAGCCACCTTGCGCATGTATCAGCCGAACCCGACGGTCGCGTTCGGCCGCCGTGACGAACTGAACCCCGGCTTCGCGGATGCCGCCGCGGCGTGCGCCGAGCACGGTTTTGAGGTGCTGGTGCGCAAAGTGGGCGGGCATGCCGCCGCCTACCATCAAGGGTGCCTGGTCGTGGACCATTTTCAGCCCGCCTCCGACGCCCGCAGCGGCAACACCCTACGCTACGAACTCTTCGGTTCCATGTACGCGCAGGCGCTACGCGAGGTCGGCGTGGATGCGCGCATGGGCGAGATCCCGGGGGAGTACTGCCCCGGCGAGTATTCGGTGCACGCGCAGCTTCCCGCCTCCGCAGGTGGTGGCCGCATTAAACTGGTCGGCACTGCCCAGCGTGTGGTGACCGGCGGCTGGTGGTTCAGCACCGGCATCGTGGTCTCTGATTCTGCGCCGCTGCGGGCGGTTACCGCGGACGTGTACCGTGCCCTCGGCATGGACCTGGACCCCGCCACGGTTGGTGCGGCGCAGGATGCAAACCCCGCCCTGCTCATGGAAGACCTGGAAGACGCCATCGTTGAGGTGTACGCCCAAAACGGTTTTCACTAGGTTGTTTTATTTCTGACTTTTACCCCTATTCCACCCCGAATTACCCCCCCACCTGAAGCGAAGGAGCATCCATGCGTTGGGCACAGATTAAAGACTCGAAGGGCAGCCGCGCGGTCTGCTTCTTCGAAGAGACCGTGTACGAGCTTCCGGCGAAGCTCAGCCCGCTACTGAATTTCTACAGCCGGTTCCGCCTGAACTTTGGCGACCCGAAGAACGCCGTGGCGATCCTGAAGGAGAACGGCGCGACCGTCATGGGCCACGGCGAGGAACTATGGAACTCCCTACCTTTTATTCGCCCGCTGGATAAGCCCGGCAAGATTGTGTGCGCCGGCCTGAACTACCGCGACCACGCCGCGGAAATGAACCTTGAGGTGCCCGAGCATCCGGCGCTGTTCGCGAAGTTCCCGAACGCGCTGATTGGCCCCGGCGAGCAGATCCGCATGCCCGCCGCCGACGGCACCGGCAGCACGAAGGTCGACTGGGAGGTTGAGCTGTGCCTGGTCGTGGGCGCTCGCCTGCGTAACGCCACGGAGGAGCAGGCGCTTGAGGCTCTGATGGGGTACACGGTCATGAATGATGTGTCGGTGCGTGACTGGCAGGGTCGTTCTTCGGAGTGGTTCCAGGGTAAGAACTGGGATGCGATGACTCCGTTTGGTCCGGTGATTGTGAGCCCCGATGAGGTTGACCCGGTTGCCGGCTTGGAGCTGGTTTGTGAGGTGGATGGTGTGGTGCGTCAGCGCGGCACGACGGCGGATATGGTGTTTACCCCGGCGCAGCTGCTGTCCTATATTTCGCGGTTTATGACCCTGGAGCCGGGTGATCTGGTAGCGACGGGTACCCCGGCTGGGGTTGGTTTATCGCTGCATCCGCGTCAGTGGTTGAAGCCGGGGCAGACGGTACGCACCCGCATTGAGGGCATTGGTGAGCTGGTGAATGTCTGCTCGGAGGCAGGCGCGCTGTAACTATTTTGCGCTGTAGCTAACCCGTGGCGCCGTGGTTTCCCCTGGCTGTGTGAGCAACTGCTGATGAACCCACGTGAACCCACGCGGGGGGGGGCTGCTGGCATATGCTGTGGGGCGCACCCGCGGTAGCTATAGGTGAATATATATGCACTCCGCATGTGTTTTTAAGGCACATGCGGAGTGCTTTTTGCATCGATAAAGCCCCCGGTGGGCGGCTTGGAGTCGTTGCTGGGAGCTGCGTGCAGCACCTCGAGTGGGGGAGTGGTGCGTTTGCATGGTTACGCGCTGATAAACACATAGAAACTTTGAACTTTTACATGAATTTTAGGGTTTTACGTGGGTTTTGAGGGGTCTGCGGGGTGAAAAGCAGGGTACTCCCGTTGGGTGGTGGTTGCCAGAAATCGCTCTTTGAGGGGTGGTTGGTGCCCGTCTCAGTGCATGGGGTGCTATCTGCTCTCGGTGCAGAATCTCAGATTGTGGTCACGTGTGAGAAATTCAACAGGAAGTTTTGGCGCGTCTTTCAGGGAAATTCAAGGTTTAAGGTTTAGTTCCCTGTACGCATTTTTCGTTTTCTTTACATCACCCTCGCTTGACTAGGAGTAAACCCTAAACACTGCGGTGCAAATTCTGCGTCTTCAAACACCAATAAATGCATGAAGGTGCAAGGAGATGTGACTCTAAACCTGAACCTTTATCAAAAAATCGGTGCCCAAAATCACAAACTCGTTTTGCGTTCACCCCAAAGACTATGTAGGGTATGGGGATTATCTGAGAGTTTCCTGAGAACTCCTGCCAGAAGATCAGGACCCACCCGGGCACACCCTCAGATGCATATTTCACTCACGTCCGTGTTTGTTCATACAAACGCACTCACTCAAATAAGCCGACACGAACGAAAGAAAAACATGACCGCAACTGCATCCAAAAACCCGGCACAGCGCCCGGCAAACCGCCGCCGTGCCACCATCGCTGCCTCCGCAGCACTGGCAACCGTCATCACCGGCGCGAACCTCCCCGCGACCTTCGGTGCAACCGCCCCCATCCGCAACGTAGCCGGTACCACCTGCGTCGACGCAGGCTACCGCACCGTGCCAACCCTGGCGAACCTCACCAACGTGGCGCCCGGTCCGACCTGCTACTGGAACCCCGACCAGAAGGCACAGAGCATCGCGACCCTCGCACCGGTTAACTCCTCCCTCACTAAGGCGCAGCTGACCACCACCGAGAACACCTCGCCCCTCAGTGGTAAGCTCGCCCGCGATTCATTCGCCGCCAAGAAGCTCACCGGCACCGAAGCCGTCGTAGCCAACAGTAGCGAAATCAGCCGCACCTTCCTCGAATACACCGGCGATGCGGGTAACCACCCCGTCACCACCGCCATCAACGCGGGCACTGTGAAGAAGGACCGCGCCCAGACCGTTGGCGGCCACGAGAATATCCCGACCCTCGCCGTGAACTCCGCGAATCCGCACCAGGAGTACGTCGAGGTCGTCTCCCGTGACAACCGCGTGAACGCCAACGCGGAGAACAAGCGCATCCTCACCGGCGGCGTCCCGATCCCGAAGTGGCTTGCCGAGGACCACGGCCTCTCCGGCGACCAGTCCGTCGCCCTCTATGACGAGGCGACCGGCATCTGGCGCTCCTACTTCAAGTTCGTCAAGGATGCAGACGCACAGACCTACACCAGCACCGCCCGCGTGCAGGTAGGTGGCGGCAACGCATCCACCCCTACCAGCGCCAAGATTCAGTACAACAATGTCGGCCGCGGCAACGCAGGTCAGACCGTCACCATCAACGCACCCGTGAGCATCGACGCGAAGTCCGGCAACGCCCGCACCTCCTACCCGATTGCTCGCGGCGCGAAGTTCCGCCTGGCAAAGAACGTACCCGGCGCGTCCATCGACGCGAACACCGGCGTTATCACCTACAAGATTCCCGCAGGCACCCGCGGTACCGTGGACATCCCCGTTGCGGTTGACTACCCGGCAACCTACCACGTGTCCTCCGGCGGCTACATGCTCGCTAAGCCGAACTTCGGCGGCGTGGGCGAAGACAACTACTGGCTGACCCTCAAGAACGGCACCTCCTCCGTGGTGGGCCTGGCGAATGAGCTCACCCAGATTGGTGTGGACGAGCTCAAGGCCGGCAAGATCAACCATATGGTCTCCATTACTGCCGCTGACTATTCCTCGCTGACGTCCTCCTTCCCGGCGAAGGGCACCGACGGCAAGATTGACGTGAGTAAGTACCCGAACGCACCCCGTGCCGGTCAGCGCGGCTTCCTGCCCGCGAACTTTGACGTGGAAGAGCACCTGCGTAACACCGGTCACGCCGACGACCAGCTCAGCCGCATGATTCTGACCGCGATGAAGGAGTACGGCTTCATCATCGCGGACCGTAACCTCTTCACCAACGCATTCAACCTGGAGGCGGCAAGCTCCTACGCGCCCTACGCCCGCCAGGGTAAGAACGTGTACAAGGAAGACACGAAGCTCGCGGCAATGTTCGCGAACTTTGTGCCCAGTGGCTTCACCGGCAACCAGTTCCCCTGGCAGCAGGTGCAGTGGATGCCCGTGAACTACACCGAGTCCGCTGAAAACAGTGCAGGCCGCAACACCGCCAGCGCAGATACAAGCGTGAAGTTCAAGTACCCCTCGGATTCCTACGGCAAGACCGGCACCGGCTCCGGCGTGATCTACCAGCCCGCCGAGCACCACGCCACCGTCTACTCCGGCGAGACCGCAGTCGCGCAGAGCGTTCACCAGTCGCACAAGGCTTCCCCGAACTACCGTTACGCCCGCGACTACAACTTCCAGGAAATCGAGCAGACCCCGAACTTCAAACCCAGCCGCTGGGTCAACAAGGAGAAGGTCAACACTGCTGGCGGCCAGTTCTCCAGCGCGGAGACCGGCATCCGTTTTGCCTCCAACGGCAAGACCGGCACCTACTCGATCGATCTGAACACTCACGAGGTCACCGGCACCACCTGGGATCTGCGCCGCGACAACGGTACGAACATCACCGTGAACCGCACCGGCAAGGCACCCGCACGCATGTCCGATGTGAAGGCGAAGAGGGGCTCCGCCGCGCAGCTGTACTCGATCCCGCTGAAGGTACACGTGGTCGATAAGAACAGCCCCATCGCACGTGAGGATTCCGTCTCCCTGTACTCGGGCACCACCCAGAACGTGGCTGTCCTGAACAACGACGAGGCATCCTTCGGCGCATACAGCCGCGGCGAAACCGTGAAGAAGCTGGAGCTGCTCAACCAGCGCGGCCAGGCCGTCAGCGCATACAGCGATGAATACGGCACCTACCGTGTGGTGACCCTGCCCGACGGCACCCAGGGCATTGCGGTATCTGCTAAGAATAAGCAGGGCTTCGCGCCGCTGGTCCGCTACCGCGCAGTGACCGACAAGGGCGTAAAGTCCGCTGAAGGTTACCTGCAGGTGGCAGTCGCTAACCGCTAAGGGCCCGCTAGGGTTGCATGCCCGCGAGCTGATGCGCAGTTAGGGCACGGCGCTAGGCATTATGACCGCAATGTGATGAACCGCTCTAGGAGGGCGGTGGTCCACGACGTTGCCGCCACAATGACAACGCACCGACAGCTGCAACGGCATCGGATCAGCCGCATACAGCGCACCAGCAACACCAGCGAGCATCAGCGCACATAGGGGAGAGGGGCACGCTCAAGAAAGCACGCCGCACAGGCGTAACTTCCTTGACGTGCCCCCTTTCCTGTACATAAGGTGAAAATACTATGACTCAGAGCCAGCACACAGACCAGACCGAAACTAACACCACCCACACTGACCATGCCCACGAGCATGCATCGGATCATACCCACGAGGTGCCCACCAACGCGCCCCTCCTCGAAGGCAGCGGCCCCAAAGACTGGGAGGAACAGTTTGGCCCGTCCGTGGCGATTTTCTCTGCGCTAGCGAACCCGCTACGCCTGGCGATTGCGCACCACCTGATGCACCGCCCGCACAGCGTGAGCGAACTGCACACCTGCCTGGGCATTTCGCAGCCGCTCGCTTCGCACCACCTGCGCATCCTGCGTGAGGCGCACGTGATTGACCGTGAGCAGCAGGGCCGCACCACCATTTACCGTCTGAAGGACGACCATATTAGCCACATTGTGGTTGACGTGTATGAGCATACGCGTGAGCATCATGCGGACTAGTTTGCCCTTAAGCTGAGCGTTGGCTGGGAGCCGTTGTAAGATGGTGTGTGTCCGTGCACCAGTACAGTGCGGAATAGTATGCGCACCGGCGGCGCCCAGAGTGGCACGCTTGCGCCTGAGTTAAGGAGACTTATGTCTGCCGCTGATTCTTCAGCAATTGTTATTAGCGTTTCTGGTGAGGAGCGCGAGGTCACCGCGAAGACTGCCGCTGAGCTGTTCGCTGACGACCCGAAGATCGTTGTGGCACGCGTGAACGGCGTGCTTGTTGATCTCTCCCACGAGCTGTCTGCTGGCGACTCCGTTGAGCCGGTTTTCATTCATGAACCGGACGGCCTGAACGTTCTGCGCCACTCCGCTGCGCACGTGATGGCGCAGGCGGTGCAGGAGTACCGCAAGGACGCCAAGCTGGGCATTGGCCCGTACATTACTGACGGCTTCTACTTTGACTTTGATGTGGCTGAGCCGTTCACCCCGGAAGATCTGAAGAAGATCGAGAAGTCGATGATTAAGATCATCAAGTCCGGTCAGCTGTTCCGCCGCCGTGTGGTCACCCACGACGAGGCTGTCGCCGAGATGGCGAACGAGCCGTACAAGCTGGAGCTGCTCTCCCTGACCCAGGGCCCCGGTTCTGGTGCGGATGCTGCCGAGGGCGCATCCGTGGAGGTCGGCGAGGGTGAAATCACCATTTACGACAACGTGCACCCGAAGACCGGCGAGACCGTCTGGAAGGACCTCTGCCGCGGCCCGCACCTGCCGAACACCAAGCTGATTGCTAACGGTTACGCCCTGATGCGTGCCGGTGGCGCGTACTGGCGCGGTTCTGAGAAGAACCCCATGCTGCAGCGTATTTACGGTACCGCTTGGCCGACTAAGGACGAGCTGGTGGCGTACAAGGAGCGCATCGCTGAGGCGGAGCGCCGTGACCACCGCCGTCTGGGCCGTGAGCTGGACCTGTTCTCCTTCCCGAAGAACATTGGCCCCGGCCTGCCGGTGATTCACCCTAAGGGTGGCGTGATTAAGCGCGAGATGGAAGACTACGTGCGTACCCGCCACATTCAGGAGGGTTTCCAGTACGTCAGCACCCCGCACATTTCGAAGGAAGACCTGTTCTACACTTCTGGTCACCTTCCGTACTATGCGGACGGCATGTTCCCGCCTATGGAGCTGGATAACGGTCATTACCGCCTGAAGGCTATGAACTGCCCGATGCACAACGAGATTTACCGTTCTCGTGGCCGTTCGTACCGTGAGCTGCCGCTGCGTTTCTTCGAGTTCGGCACCGTGTACCGTGACGAGAAGTCCGGCGTGCTGCAGGGCCTGACCCGTGTGCGCATGATCACCCAGGACGACTCTCACTCGTATGTGACGAAGGAGCAGGCACCGGACGAGGTGCGTCACCTGCTGAAGTTCATGCTGAGCCTGCTTGAGGACTTCGGCATGACTGACTTCTACCTTGAGCTGTCCACCCGCGACACTGAGGGTGATAAGAAGGACAAGTTCATCGGTACCGATGAGCAGTGGGAGGAGGCTACCGCGGTTCTGGAGCAGGTTGCGAAGGAGACCGGCCTGGAGCTCGTCCCGGATCCGGGTGGGGCTGCGTTCTACGGCCCGAAGATTTCGGTTCAGGCGAAGGACGCGATTGGCCGTACCTGGCAGATGTCGACCGTTCAGTACGACTTTAACCAGCCGAGCCGTTTCGGTCTGGAGTACCAGGCTGCTGACGGTACCGTGCAGGAGCCGGTCATGATTCACTCGGCGAAGTTCGGCTCGATTGAGCGCTTCCTGGGTGTGCTGACCGAGCACTATGCGGGTGCGTTCCCGGCATGGCTCTCGCCGGTTCAGGTCATTGGTGTGCCGGTGGCTGAGGCGTTCAACGACTACATGACCGAGATCGCGGACAAGCTGCGTGCGCACGGCGTGCGTGTTGAGGTGGACTACGGTTCGGATCGCTTCACCAAGAAGATTCGTACTGCGTCTACTGAGAAGGTTCCGTTCATTCTGATTGCTGGCGGTGAGGATGCGGAGCACGGCGCTGTTTCGTTCCGTTTCCGCGGCAACAAGCAGGAGAACGGCGTGCCCGTGGATGAGGCTGTGGCACGTATTGTGGAGCATATCCGCAACCGCGTGAACGAAGACCCCAAGCCCAGCGCTGAAACTGCTGAGTAATAAGGGGTTAGGCTTCTAACCTAGCTATATAGAAAACCACCCCCTTCGTGGCGACAAGCTGCGGAGGGGGTGGTTTTTGCGTGCATTAAGGAGGCGATAGCAGGGGAGTGCGGTTGGGTGCAGAAAAGTGTGTTGTGGTGGAGTTTCCCCTAGTCCGGGGGCGTGTCTTCGTGCTAATGTAAGTGATGGCGCTAACGTTCGTTGCCGTTCGTAAGTGCCGGTAATTGTACGATTCGGATAAGGATGTCTGAGTGTGATTTAAGTACCTTGTATGTACTTATATTGCTGGACATGCTATTTTCGCAAGTTTGAGGAGGAGCTTATAAGGGAAATACTGCTGAAACTTATTGAATTATTCCGTAACTATACAAGGAGGTATGATGTACATCAAACGTATTGAATTAGAAAATATACGTTGCTTTTCCGGGAAAGAGGAAATTTTCTTATCCCCGGGTTTAAACTATCTTGTGGGCGAAAATAATAGTGGAAAATCTTCTATTTTGCATGCTTTAGATTACTTGAAGAGCTTCTCATCAAGAGATGAATCTAAAATTTATACAAATAATACTGATTGTTCAAAAGTTATTATAGATATTGCTGGGGATGACCTGGAGGATATTTTACGTGAAGAATCTTTAAATAAACTTATTCCATATCTTTTTGATGATGGAAAAGGTGACAATAAAATTCTTAGAGTTCGACGTCAGTCACAGGAGGAGTCAATTGAGCAAAATGGAAGAAGCGTAAAAATTGATTCTAAGAAGGTAGCTTTCTGGAGGCAGGGTGAGAAGCCGGAAGAGGGGCGGTATGAGAATGTTACTGGAATCGATGCAGCGCCTAAGAAGCTTTTTGATTTTAATTTTATATATGCTGATGAAACTCCTAGTGAGCATGCCAATATGGCGACAACTAAAACTTTAGGAAAGCTCGTTGCAGAATGTGTATCAGACATTACCAAACATCAGTTATGGGAAAAATTTAATAAAGCTCATGCTGAATTATTTGTTCGAGATAGTGAGGGCAGTGTGCAAAATGCTTTAGCTGATTTAGAAGGTGAGTTAAATGAGTTACTTTTCGATCAATATGCAAAAGATATTCGAGCAAAATTTATGTTCGATATGCCTGATGCATCTTCCTTCCTCAAGTCTGGTCGAGTCGTTATGTCTAACGGAGATGATGGTGATGATGAGACTAGTCTTGAGAATAAAGGAACAGGTCTACAGCGAGCTTTTATGATTGCCCTGCTGCAAGTTTATGCCAAAAAAACTGCCGGAGATATCAATAAGTATAGTAAAAATATTTTTGGATTGGATGAGCCTGAAACATGGTTGCATCCGAGGGCTCAGATCAAGTTGATCGAGGCAGTGAGGGGAATTTCTAAAAAGCAACAGGTTCTCCTTGTGACACATTCCCCCTATATGTTACAAAATTTCAGCCCTGATGACTCTGCCGTTATTATTTTTGGTGATAATCAGAATGGTGGAAGGACTTTTGCATATACTGAATTAAACAAATGCAATTTGCCGTACATTTCATGGAATGCAATTAATTATTATGTTTTCGGTGTTCCAAGTGTTGAATTTATGGATGAACTTTATGGTCATTTTCAGGTAAAGGTCAAAGGTAAGTCTTTGCGGGAAAATGAAATGATTAAGAGTCTAAATGAGTATGGTGTAAATTCAACTGAGATTTGGATAAAGGAGTTTGTGAATGAGGATGGTAATGGAAATGAGGTAAAGTCTTATAAACCTTTTAATGTTCCTCTCTGTGTTTATGTGAGAAATTCAGTTCATCATCCAGAAAATCCTAAGAATGACAAATATACAACAGATCAACTGGGGGAAGCTATTAAAGAGCTCGAGTCTGCCATTTTGAGTCTGCCATTGAAGCCTTAAATGTAGATGTTGTGGATAACTAATAAATTCAGTTATATATTGAATTTATTTTAATCAATAGATTGGTGGCATATATTATGTGTGAGTAGAAGAAAATTTTTAAAATTTTATATGAAAAAGACCTGGTGGATGTTACCAAAGTAGTACCCACCAGGTCTTCTTCAGATGTGGTTATAGGAAAAGGGGTTACCCCTGTGAACCCTCAAGGTTCTGGAGGAACGCACCTAGCGAAATGCTAGGGTCAGATTCGAGCACCCAATCAGCATTACCGCTCGATGAACTGCCGACCACAAACTTGGATGCAGCAGACTGGCTCGTAAATTCAATTGGAATCACAATTCGCAGGCCCTCCAGGCAACCAGCTGCACGCTGTTTATCACGTGCCTCCTCGAGAGCCTCCAGCTCCTTCAGATACCTAGGATCAGCCTTCGTGGGCTTGCGTACAGGAAGAACCTCACCCTCGAAAACTTCGACGTTCACGCGTTCCCCAGGGGAGCCTACGATTCGTGCACGAGCGGGGTTTGCCATCTTCTTGCGCTTGATACGGAACACTGCGTCAGTGAAAGCCGGGTGAGACTCTGGGCGAGAATCGTCGGGAAATGGGGTTGCAACGATAGGAGTCTCCTCGGAATGGCCCTCCTGTGCGTTCTGTTCTGTCTCCGAATGCGAATTAGTAACACTTGAAGCAACCTTATCCAAAGTCGGGACTGGCTCAAACATGTAGTGACCGCTCGCACGAAGCATCAGAAGAACCTCATGGACGAAGGGACGGAGAATAGCCTTCTTGACCTTCGCGATATTCCCCGAGAATGGTATATTGCCATTTTCCAATGCGTAGCGATTGGCCTTCTGCGCCTGACGGCAGAATGCGCTCTCCAGATAGTTGAGTTCCGTCGCTTCCCACGAATTATCGGTAGGGGCAATTAGATATGCAGTATCCCAGAAATCTTTTTGGCGGTCATGCTCACGAATGCGACCCATGAGTCCATTACCGTTTACGCGCTTTGCAGCCTGACCGACATAGATACGCAGATTATCAACTGAAGAGTTCGTGAGGAAGTAGATACCCGAGAATTGTAGCTCGTCCTCCTCCTTGTACTTATCCAATAGGGTACGAGGCAACTTATCAATCGTGATGTTGCGGTTATATAGCTGGTAGGTAACACGTTCCGTAACATCGCCTTCCCAGAGGGTCGTATGTAGCTGAACGGTAGTGTGAACGGTAGACACGATGCTCCTTTGCCGTCGTGAGTTAGTAAAAATCTCCACTAGTAATGATACAGCCATGAGGCTTGGGGAAGCCTGCATCAGTCATACACAAAGAGGACCCGGCTGGCCATCCATTTTGGGTAGCCTGCCGGGTCCTCTTTTTTGCTTGGGGGTGAGTTAGCCACGAGGACCCTCAAGGTTCTGTAAGAGTGCATCTAGCGAATAACCTGACCAACAGTTGCAAGCCATAAACTTTGTTGATGTCAAAGCGGCTTGCACTGTTTTCCACAGGTCATCTTTTCCTGGTCAGACTTGGCTCCAGACTGATAGCATGGTAGTGAGGTGAACGTCCATAGTCATTCAGAAAATGGGTAGCTGGATGGTCCTGAAAATGATGTCTCACTGTTGATTGTTGAGGGAGCACGAGCGTATGAAGTCGAATAAGTATGTTCCTGTTGGGATGCTGTTCCTGATCCTGGCAATTATCTTGAACGTAGTGTCAAATGTCAGCGACATGGTGCTTGGAATTCTCTACGGCATCTCGATAGCAGTATTGATTATTGGACTATCTAATAGTCGAAAATAGGTGCTACAACTGAGAAAAGGGGGCTGGGGGTCTTCCCAGTTTGGCCGCTCAGCTGGGAGTAGCTGCATGGAGCTGCCGAGGTGAATTATAAGCAACCAAGGAGGTATATTATGAAAAGTATTAGTTTTCAGAGCATCGGTGCTTTTATCCTCGTATTTTCTCTTTCCTGTCTGTTCTTGACAGTGATTCAGGGAATGGGAAATCTTTGTTCACCAAACGTTCTTATGATTTCCTTAGGTATGGGTTTGGTATCGGCTACCATGTACTTCTTTGCATTCAGGAATCATGACTAGTCAACCGTGCTATCTTAAAACATCTTAGAGGTAGGGCTATTGTCAGCCCTACCTCTCTTTTGTGTGTCTGTGCCATATGGTGTGTCTACGGTAGCGCACTAGGGTTCGTTTGAAATCCTGTACTCGCACCTAGTTGTTCCCAATCTTTTTGCGCGACGGCGGCGGTCAAGCACGGTGCTTGCGCGGGTATACCTGTGCCTTCGCTATTACATAGTCGAAGAGAACCGACCCCTGAATAGTATTATGGAAAGCAACGCCGCTTACGAAGAAGCAACAGCCTTTATCGTAGAAGGCGCATTTGAAAGGATTGAAGAATGGCAAGCATTGAGGTGATGAAGGAGCGGGCTCGTATTGCAGGCCGTTTCAACCTGTCTGCTCGCCGAAACCCGGAACACAGGGCGCTTGTTGCACTCGCTGCGCAGAAGGCGGGAGGGGAGTGTCATGTTATCCCTGCGGCTCCCGGTGAAGATGAGGCTGACGTACTCGACCGTGCACGCAAGGTCGCGGGCGGTAAACCGGTCATTATCGTGACTGAGGCTGATGGGGAGCTTCGCGCCCGCCTTATGGGTAGTGACGACATGATATCAATGTATTAAATTAATGTTTTGTTTAAGAATCTAACGTATTCACTAGATGAGGTGCAGTAGGTAGTGTTTGTTATAAATGAGGCTTTGGGGAAGCTTAAGGATTATTCTCTAGCTAAAACGTTGTTGAAAGGGCTTCCAAAGATTCTTGTCTCGGTTTATGCAATTGCAATAATTATTAGCTTTTTCCCTGATGGTTGGGTGAAGGGTGTTGAGGATGGTCTTGCTTTGAGGATTATCCTTGAAGGTTTTAATTATGCTGGATTAGGGCAAATGGTTGCCCCTATTAATAGTTTCATCTCTCGCGTTAAAAACGGTGAAGAGACATGGCTATTTTTCCTGCTGTCTATCCTTGCAGCTTCTTCAAGTAGCTACTACCTAAATGGTCTGAGGCATCGAATTGAGGATTATGATATTTGGAGAATCGTTAGTGACCCTCCCGATTCTATATTTGTGCTTGTATTTGCCATATCTTCACTTATAGATTACGGTAGGATCGGTGATTTTCACTCGTCGTTCTTTATTTTTTATAACGCCCCAATTTGTCTTGCAATTATCGGTATTTTTGATCTTTTTGTATTAAAAAGTGGGCATGATGTCATCATTTCTAGTAATAATAAATTTATGTTGCTTGTGATTATTGTTGGAGATGTTCTTCTTTCTTTCTTACTTGCAATTATTTTTGCTCCTGTCGTTTTGGTTCTTATTTTATTTGGATTTATAGGAACACAAAGTAATTGACAAGTAAAACGGACCCGGCAGACTATCCATCAGATAGCCCGCCGGGTCCCTTCTTTATGCCGCTATGCGCTCAACCCTAATTAGCGGGTGGTGCGTTCCAGCAGCTGCAGCACGTTCTGGTAGCTGTGGCCGGTCGCCTCCGTCATGCCCTGCTCACAGGTACGGTTAGCCGAAATGTATGCGGCGAACTGCTTCTGCTCGCTCAGCTCCGCAGCCTCCGCCTCCGTAGCGCTCGCCGTCAGTTCCGGGTGCAGCATACCGCGGTCACCCGCATAACCACAGCAACCCCAGTGCTTCGGCACGTACACGTCGTCACTTATCGCGTTCGCGAGCTTCTCAAACGCAGGCTGAGTACCCAGGTGAGTCATGGAGCAGGTCGGGTGCAGCGCAACCGACGGCAGGGGAGCAGACACGCTCAGCTTATCCAGCATGTTATCGGCGGCGAACTGAACCGCATCGTACATGCGCAGACGCGAGTAGTCCGGCTCACCCGGCTTCAGGCCGTTCACGATCTTGTGCTCAAGCGCCTTAATAACCTTCTCGCGCATCACCTCAAGGCCCTCAGTACAGGACGAAGCGTCACACACGACCGGCAGGCGGCCACCGTCAGTAGCCTCCCACAGGGACTTCAGCACACGGTCACTCATAATCGAGTAGCCGTCGGTGAACCCCTTCGACTTCCACGGGGTGGAGCAGCACATCTCACCAATATTGTCGGGGATGCGGTACTTCACGCCCGCACGCTCGCACAGGCGGATGAACGCCTGGGTTGCGTTGACCGGGTCGTGCTTGCCCTCGCCGTCCACACCGCCGAACATGGCGTTCACGCAGGCGGGGAAGAACACAATCTCAGCGGTCGCGTCCTTGTGCGGCTTACGTGCCGGGCCACCAACCGGCAGGTCCTTCTTGTAGGAAGGAACCATGTCGTCACCCATGACCTTACGGGCAATGTTGGTGGTGCCGTGCACCACGGGGAACGGCAGCTTCTTCGCCACAGTCAGGGCCTTACCGGCGACCTTATCCATGACGCCCCACTGCTGTGCGGCAACCTTCCAGCCGGTGGCGGCCAGCTTGTCCTGGTTCTCAGAACGCAGGCGGCGAATCAGGTCACCGGTGTTGATGTTCACGGGGCAGCGGGTCTGGCACATGCCGTCCACGGCACAGGTCTCAATGCCGTAGTACTCGTATTCCTTACGCAGACGCTCAGCGAGCTCGTGGTCGCCGTTCGCCTCGGCGGCGGCAATTTCACGGCGCAGCACGATGCGCTTACGCGGGGTCAAAGTCAGGTTGCGGGAGGGGCAGACCGGCTCGCAGTAGCCGCACTCCACACAGCGGTCGACTTCTTCCTCAACAGTCTCAGCGACCTTCAGGTCGGTCACGTAGTCGGTGTCCGGCTCAACCAGCAGAACGCCCGGGTTCATGAAGCCCTTCGGGTCAATGAGGCGCTTGATCTGGCGCATCACGTCGAAGAGTTCGTCACCGAACTGGCGGCTCACAAACGGCGCCATGATACGACCGGTACCGTGCTCAGCCTTCAGCGAGCCGTCAGCGGAAAGGATCAGCTGAACCATTTCTTCGGTGAAGTCGCGGTAGCGGTCCAGCTGCTTCGGGTCGCGGAACTGCTCGTTCAGCATGAAGTGGATGTTACCGTCCTTCGCGTGACCGAAGATCACGGAGTCCTTGTAGCCGTGTGCGTCGAACAGCTTGGTCAGGTCGCTACAGGTGTTACCCAGAACCTCAACAGGAACAACCACGTCTTCAAGCAGTGCGTTAGTGCCGGAGCGGCGGTTACCCGCAACGGTGGTGTACAGGCCGCGGCGTGCCGCCCACAGTGCGTTACGCTCAGACAGCTTGCTGGTCATCGACACCGGCGAAGCCACCGGCAGGCTCTTAAACATGGGTGCTGCAGCGGCAGCCAGGTCGCTCAGCTCCTGCTCGGAGTTGCCCTGGAACTCAACCAGCAGGGCGGCGTGGTCCTTCACGTCGATGGCGGCGAGCGCCTCCGCAGCCTGGCCGGTACGCTGAGCCACACGAATACTGGTGGCGTCCATCAGCTCGACGGTAGCGAGCTTGTTAGCAACCAGTTCGGGCACAGAGCGTGCAGCATCAATCAGGTTGTCGAACACGAGCAGGCCGGTGGAAATGTTCTTCAGAATCGGCAGGGTGCGGTAGGTAGCCGAAGCAACAAAACCGAGGGTGCCTTCCGAACCAATGAGCAGGTGCTGCAGAATGTCCACGGGGGTTTCAAAGTCGACCAGGGAGTTCAGGCCGTAACCCATGGTGTTCTTCATGGAGTACTGCTGGCGGATCTTCGCCATGGATTCGGGGTTCTCAAGCACGCGCTTGCGCAGGCGCAGCAGGCCCTCGTGAAGTTCAGGTTCGAGGGAGCGCAGCTTCTGATCAGCGTCCGGTTCGGCGGTGTCAATGATGGTGCCGCTGGGGAGCACGAACACCATGGAGTCGAGGGTGTTGTACGTGTTGTACTTGGTGCCCGAAGACATACCGGAGGAGTTGTTCGCAACCACACCGCCGACGGTGCAGGCGGACCAGGATGCCGGGTCGGGGCCGAGCTTGTAGCCGTAGGGTGCCAGGTAGTTGTTGACCATCATGATGGTCGCGCCGGGCTGCACGCGCACCTTCTTGCCGTCTTCAAGGACCTCAATTTTCTTGAAGTGGCGGCGGGTGTCGACCATGAGGCCGTCGCCGCTGGACTGGCCGGACAGGGAGGTGCCGCCGGAGCGGAAGGTCAGCGGCAGGCCGAGGTCGCCGGCTGCGCGGAAGATGTTGGCGACGTCTTCGGCGGAGTCGGGGCGGATTAGGCCGGCGGGCACGAGCAGGTAGTGGGATGCGTCGTGTGCAATAGCGAGGCGTTCGAGTTCGGAGACGCTGGATTCGACGGCTTCTGCGCGTGCATCGGAAAGTAGACGGTTGAGGGTGTCCTCGTAGGGGGACTTGAGTGCTTCGGACGTATTTGACACGACGGTCATGATCTTGCTTCCTTACTGGTGACAGGTGTGTGAATGCTGTCCTTATTCCAGTATCTGCTCTTGAACACCGTCTTTTCCTGTTAGCTATGGCTAAGCTTGGCGACTACTTGTCACCATAAAAGGGGGTGGGTTATACACCGTGCTGATGGGCAGGTTTGCCGCGTATTTGCTGGTTTTCCGCGGGAATACGCCCGGGCTTGCGGAGGCGCACCCACCACACGCTGAACGCCGCGGTTGCCCTTAGGCGCGGCCGCCGAGGGCCGTAACATTCCAGCTAGCAGTACTATCAGAAGTCACCACACCACAAAACAGGGGAGAACCCGCCGAAGCACGCACCCCCAAATCCTCCACAAACACGCGGCCACCCGCAGGCACACTACGCTCCTTACGATCCACACCCGCACAATACACCGTCATCTTCGCACCCGAACGGTTCTCCACCGCAACCGAACCGCCGCCCGATTTCGACACAGTATCGTGCACAAAACCGCGGTGTAAAGACCGCCGCCCAAAGGTCACAGCACAAGGTCACAGTGCAACGAAATAGAAACGCAAACGCAACGGCGTGGAGTATCATTCACACTATGGATAAGGCAGAACAGAACCAGACAGACAACACGGTAAAGAACGGCACAGCACCCAATACCTCGGGGAATACCTCGGGCAATATTCCGGGGAACAGCCCGGTGGGTGCGTCTGCGCGCCCTGAAACTGTTGCATCTGAAACTACCGCATCTGAAGCCGCCGCTGAGAATACCACGAAGGCTGGTTATACCCAGTCGGCACCGGCAGAATCCAGTGCCGCCAAAACTAGTGCTGCAGCAAGTAGCCCCGCAGAGGCTACCGCCCCCGGCATGGAGGCAGTACAGGTTGATGCCGTGCAGATTGATAGCGCCCGCCTGGACAGCACCCACTCCGTCTACTCCACCGACCTGGACCCCGACGATGACTACGAAGAAGTTGTCGAAGAGTACGCCACCACCGATGCGCCGGACGGCACGCACCGCGAGGAACGCCGCATCACCCGCACCACGCATCACCCGCACGGCAAGCAGGGCGACCAGAAGGGCTCCCAGGGTAGCTCTGATGGTGCCCCCGAAATCATCGACGCGGGCGAACCTGAAACGCACACCACGACCATCCGAACGGTCACCCGCACCGTTACGGACCCGCCGCGTCGCGCACCGCGCACCCGCCTTTTCCGCACGCTCAGCAAGTACCGCGGCGAGAAGAACCTGGCGGCGTGGGAGGAACGTTCCTCCACGCCCATGTTCGTGGCGTCCGTGCTGTACCTGCTCGCGTTTGCCGCGCCCATCATGAGCACACGCATTCAGGAGCCGTACGACGCGTACCTCAACATCATTCAGATGATCCTGTGGGGCCTATTCGCCGCCGACTACTGCATTCGTCTGTACTTGGCGCCGCGGCGACTCTACTTCATCACGCATAACCTGATGAACCTGGCGATTGTGCTGCTGCCGGCGTGGCGTATTGTCAGCTTCCTCGCCATGATTCACCTGACCACCAACCGCCAATATAAGAGGCTCTCAGAGCTGGCGGTGAAGCTCTTCGGCTACACCGCGATCTTCATCATCATGTTTGCCCTGTCGATCTATTCGGTGGAGTCCTCCGAGCCGGGCGCGATGATTCGTGACCTGCCCACCGCCTACTGGTGGATGTTCACGACCCTCGCCACGGTCGGCTACGGAGACGTTTACCCGGTCACCGGTATCGGCAGGGTCATCGCCGTGATCGTCATGCTGTACGGCGGGGGCTTGGTCGCGGTTGCTACCGGTGCGCTCGCGAGCTGGATTATCGAAAAGTTTGGTGGCAGGGAGGAGCAGGAGTACCCCGCAACCAAGGCTGACGTGGACGATCTTCGCCAGGAGATTTCTGAGTTGCGTGCCCTGCTGGCTCGTGAGTATGCGCGCCGTGAAGCCCGCGACTACACGTTGCGTGAGGTCGTGGATGAAGACGGTGTGCACCCGGTTCCTTCGGATGCGGAGGCGGCACGCCATACTGGTTTCGGTACCGCTGGGTTTAGCGCTACAGGTTTTGCCGCACCGAGCGCTTCTGCAGATGCTCCGAACGCCGTACCTACTGAGGAATCCGCCGATTCCTCGGCATCTCATGAGGTTGCGGTGCGCGAGCAGGAGTCGGTCGCCCTGCTGGAGGAGACCCGCCAGACGTTCACGATTATTCGTGGGAAGTTCTCGCTGCGTTCCCGCAAGCAGTAGGAGTCTGCGAATAGTAGCTGGGCTGCGGCAGCGCAGATATAAGCGTAGCTATAACAGCTCAGTTGAGGTTCGGCGCTCAAACCCACACCGCGCACCTATTGAAGCGGTGGGTTTGGGCGCCGAGCCCACGCGAAGGCAAGATGAAGGCAGGAAAATTGCCACCCACGCCACCGTGCGGGATATTTCGCCTTGTCGAGGCAAAATTAGCCCGCGCGGAGTGTAAATTGGGGCTCGTGTGCGCGAAAAACCCTCAACTTAAGGTCTAATGTGACCAAACTATCTTTTTAAAAATGACCGCTACTGGTGAAACTCCTAGCCAGAGCCTATAAACTATCTACTGTGCCGGTTATCGAACGCCCTGTAGCCTCAATGCGCTACGGGGTGTTGTCGTATCCCCACCTCACTCACGGGGAGGCACCACTCAACTCACAAACTCACTCAAACACATACTCTGTTAGGACACGTTCGTGGCACCTAAGTCCACTCTGGGCGCGCTCGCTCTACTCGTCGGCGCGCTCTCTCTCACCGCGTGTGCACCCGCACCGAATAACGCCTCCGCAAGTGCGGTTGTTGACCCCGCAGCTTTTGAAACCGTCGAGCCCAGCGCCGTTCCCGCCCCCGGCGACGACAGCACCGGAATTAAGGCGGCGGTTAATGCCTCGCATGACCCGTCGATTCACCCGACCGCGACTCAGCCCACTGAGACCCCCGCGCCGGACAACACGAGCAACCAGGAGCCTGCCGCATACACCGCGGCGCCCATGCCTTCCTCGGCAGCCGTTGCGCGCTCGCAGAAAATCATGGACGGCACCTGGGTTCAGCAGGACTCTACCAACCTTGAGAACTACATGGACGCCGTCATTCACGACGGCATTATCGAGGTCACCTACCACCTGAACCACGAAGAGCTGGCAACCCCCTTCTGGGCTGGCACTTTCGAGGCGAAGACCGGCAACTTCAGCTACATTTCGCACGTGGACCGCGCGAAGCTGAGCCGCGCACCGTACGCTTCCGATAAGGAAACCAAGGAATTCACCATGGAGAACGGCGTGCTGAGCTTCCCCATGACCTATGAGGGTGCCACCCGCATCATTCACCTGGAAAAGCAGCACAGCTAAGCGCGCTGCCGGGGGAGTTATCTCATATCTGGCACGCATGACGGACGGAGCGTTCCCGTTGCCGCGTGCGGGCTATAGAATGGGACTATGAGCGAGAACACGACCCCCGAGCACGGCACCGCAGCCTCGGTGCAGGATTCCTTCGAGCTGCCCAGCGCGCCGGACCAGTTCCAGCGCCTGTGGACCCCTCACCGCACCGCCTACGTGAGCGGTGGCCAGAAGGACTACACCGAGAAGACCTGCCCCTTCTGCACTGCGCCCAGCCGCAGTGACGAGGAGTCGCTGATTGTGCACCGCGGCGAGCATGCCTTCGTGATTCTCAACCTCTACCCGTACAACCCCGGTCACCTGCTGGTCTGCCCGTACCGCCACATCCCGTTCTACGATGATGCGACCGAGGCAGAAACCATGGAGATTGCGCAGCTGACCCAGCTCGCCATGAAGGTTCTGCGCGAGGTGTCGCATAATGACGGCTTCAACATTGGCATTAATCAGGGCAAGGTGGGCGGCGCAGGCATTGCTGATCACCTGCATCAGCACATTTTGCCGCGCTGGAGTGGGGATACGAACTTCCTGCCGATTATCGCTCACACCAAGACCATGTCCCGCACGCTGGACGATATGCGTGTGGCCATCGCGGAGGGGTTTGCCCGCCTCAGCTAGATGGCGTGGCTCATCCGTCAGATAGTCCGGCTGAGCGGCTTGGTGATTTTGAAATTTTGCACTAATTGCTTCAATTTGCCAGCTAGTGCACAGAAATTCTGCGTCATAAATGCGCAGATTGGGCAGTCGATGCGTATTTGAATGATGTTATGTCCATTGGATATGGCAAAGTTTTAAATGCAGCGACGCTGCGGGGAAGCTTCCGGCTTCCAAAAACACCGCATAGCTCACCGAAAAATAGCGGTCACCGATCGCTTTCGGGCTTGGCAGGGTAAGCGCCCTGCCTCAACCACAGAGGTCAGCGCCTCAGCTGAGAACCCACCCCGTCGTGCGTGAACGCACGGCAACACTGCGAGGGGTGCGGATCAGCGTGAAGGACGCTGGCCTCTTTTTGTGTTCTGCGGATGCGCGTGGCAGATGCGTGTGGGGGCGAGCGCGCGGGGAATGTGCGGAACGTCTAGGGTGAGCCCGCCGGTCGTGCCACGAACCCGCCAGACCCGCTAGATTTGCCAGCACTAGATGTACCAGACCCGTTAGAGTGGAATGCTATGGACTACCCCAACCTGCTTGAGACTGCTTTCGACGAGTTTAGTGCTGCGCCCGCCGCCGGTAATAATGCCGCTGTCGGGGATTCAGCAGGCGCGCCGCAGCTGCTCATCTGGAGGCAGATCCGCTGGTCCAACCGCCGCCCGCTCATTGAGGTGGAACCGGTCGTGCCCGGCGGGGGTGCTGAAGGAGTTCATAACCGGGCATCTCAAGCGGAGGGAGAGAGCACCCCTAACCAGGAAAGAAGCCCCGCGCAGCGTGGCGTTCCGAGCGGGGTTCGCATCCAGATTCCGTTGACTCCCGGCGCCTATCTGGGGTTGCGTATTCCGCGCGATAGCGAGGGGGAACTCTACCGTTACTGCGCCGGCTACACCACCGGCACGAGCAATGACGCCGCCCCCGAATCCGCGGGAATCCGCCGCGTACCCTGCCCCGAGGGCACCCGCATCCAGAGTGGCCAGCAGTGCCCGCACTGCACCGCCCGCGACGAATTTACCGCCCTGCACAGCGCGCACCTGTACCCCGGAGCGCTCACCGAATCCATGCGCGCCTACGCCATGCTGGAGCATCGCCTCTACATCGCGACTTTCCCCGACGGCACGCACAAGGTTGGCACCAGCTCACTGCATTCGACCCCGCGCCGCCTGGACGAGCAGGCGGTCGCCACCGCCACCTACATTGCGCTCGCACCCGACGGCCTTGCTATTCGCCGCGCCGAGGACGCCGTGACCGCCCTCGCGAAGATTCCGCAGGTCAAGCAGATGGCGAGCAAGTACCGCGCCTGGACGAACCCGCTGCCCGGCGCACAGCTTCGTGTTGCCCACCAGGAGGCGGTCGCCCGCGCCCGCGAAGCGCTCGCCGAACTGGCACGTACCGATCCGGAGGTGCCGCTCACCGCCCTGGATGAGCCGTGGATTCCGTCGCTCGCCATGAACCGCCCGTACGCGACTCTGCGGGCGCAATCGCCCGAACCGCTGGCACCCTGTGATTCCGGTTTGGAGAGCGGGGCGGCTGGTTTCTTCTGTACGGGTGCGGCGGGTCAGTTTTTGAGCGCCCACACCGGCGATGCTGACGCGGCGTTCCTGGTGAATACTGCCGCGTGGCGGAATGTGCTTGTGGAGCCGGCGCAGGAGTTCACGCGGGTGAGGGTGCAGGGTTCTCTGTTCTAGATGGGTTCACTGTACTAGGCGGGCTCGCTGTTCTAGTACCCCCGGCGCTTCGCTCTAGCCGGAGCCCCGCGCCAATACCCTCACCCCAAAAACCCCGCCGCACCAAACGCCCACACCACCCCCTCCGCACAAAACCCCCTCACCAAAACCCCCGCACCCCGCCCCGTCCGGCATGAGCGAACGAGCCGGGCGGACCATTCAGCCGCTGGCGTGCGTGTACTAAAATGGTAAGCATGTCCAAACCCCTCATTCGTCTTCTCGGCCAGGGCGTACGCGCCGCGACTAAGCTTCGCGGCGGCGGTTCCGCCTTCCCCGGCCTTGTCATGGAAAAATTGCACCCCGACTTCGTCGCTGAAGAGCTCGCGAAGCTGCCCTACGGCGTGGTTGTTGTCTCCGGCACGAACGGTAAGACCACCACCACGAAGATGGCTGTGCAGCTGCTTGAAGCTCAGGGTCTGAAGGTTTTCACTAACCGCACCGGTTCGAACTTTGTGCGCGGTGTCGCTGCGGCACTGCTGGGCGAGATGACCCTCGGCGGCAAGCTTGACGCTGATATCGCTGTGCTTGAGCTGGACGAGGCGCACGCCGTGCACTTCGTGAAGGCCGTCAAGCCCGATTACGCTCTGCTGCTGAACGTTCTGCGTGACCAGCTGGACCGCTTCGGTGAGATTGACACGACCCGCCGCATGCTGGCGACCGTCGCCTCCGCAACGACCGGCACCGTGGTGCTCAACCGTGAGGACCCGCGCATCCGCTCCCTCGCTGAGAACGTGCAGCCTGGCGTGACCGTCAAGTACTACGGCCTGGATGAGTCCCTGCGCTCGTACTTCCCCTCGGATGATGAGATGCGCGGCGGCACCGTCGCGAAGGCAACCCTGCCCGAGGCAGACGTTACCCTGACCGCGTTCTCCGGCACCTCCGCAACCTTCGACCTGGCGGGTGTGGAGCGAGTCGGCGAGATTAACCTCTACGGCATTTACAACATCTTCAACGCGGCTGGCGCTATGGCACTGACCCGCGCCGTCATGGGCGAGAAGCTCAACGAAGATAAGCTCATCGCGGAGCTGGCGAAGATTACCCCCGCCTTCGGTCGCGGTGAGACCCTGAACGTGAACGGCCGCCCGCTGCAGCTGCTGCTGGTGAAGAACCCGAGCGGTTTCCGCCTGTCCCTGGCGAGCGCGAACGCTGACGACTACGCAACCATGATCACGATTAACGACCAGTACGCTGACGGTCGTGACGTGTCCTGGCTGTGGGATGTTGACTTCGACAGCTTGAAGAAGACCGGCGTGCAGATGGTTTCGGGTGTGCGCGCCTGGGATATGGCGCTGCGCCTGGAGCATGACGGCGTGAAGGTTGACGAGGTCAACGAGAACCTCGCCGATGCGCTCAAGGGCTTCATTGCCTCCAGCGGTAACGCGCCCATGCGTATTTTCTGCACCTACACCGCAATGCTGGCTCTGCGTGAAGAGCTCGCAAAGATCACTGACGTTGAGAGGGTTTCCTAATGACGGCAACTCACACTTTTGAGGGCACCCCCGCCTCCGGCCCCAATAACGGTAAGACTCTGCGTATTCTGCAGCTGTACCCGCTCGACATGAACATTTACGGCGACTGGGGTAACACTCTGGCGTTGGCTCGTCGCGCGCAGGTGCACGGCTTTGACGTGCAGATTCTGGACCACAACCCCGGTCAGCCTTTCCCGGAAGATGTTGATATTATTCTGGGCGGCGGCGGCCAGGACTCGGGTCAGTCCGTGATTCAGGATGACCTGCACGCGAACGGTGACACGCTGCGCTCGCTGGCTGAGGCTGGCGTGCCAATGCTCGTCATTTGTGGCCTGTACCAGCTGTTCGGCAAGGAATTCCGCACCCGTGAGGGTGAGGTGCTGAAGGGTATCGGCATTTTTGATGCGCACACGGTCGGCGGCGATGACCGCCTGATCGGCAACATTGTTGAGGAGTCTGAGGAGTTCGGCACCGTGATTGGTTTTGAGAACCACTCGGGCCTGACCTACCTGGGTTCCGGCTGCACCCCGCTGGCTACCGTCACTAAGGGTGAGGGTAACAACGTGACCGATGCGTATGAGGGTGCGCGCGTGCACAATGTGATTGGCACCTACCTGCACGGTTCGCTGCTGCCGAAGAACCCGAAGATTTCGGACTACCTGATTGAGCAGGCGGCTCAGCGTAAGTTTGGCGAGTTCACGCCGAACACGATTGACGACTCGCTGGTGGAGAAGGCGCGCGCTTCGGCTGCGTCCCGCCCCCGCTAGCCTATTCCTGGTGGTGGCGTGCACTTTCTGAGGTGGTGTGCGCCTCCGCTACGGTATAGTTGATTGAGTTATAGTACAGTGCGCGGGGCGTTTCGCCGTGTCCGTGCAGAGGTTTTGACTAAGGGAGATACGAATGTCCGGTCACTCTAAATGGGCGACTACTAAGCACAAGAAGGCTGCTATCGACGCTAAGCGCGCGAAGGCTTTCGCGAAGTTCATTAAGGCAATTGAAGTTGCAGCACGTATGGGCGGCGCTGATATTGCTGGTAACCCCGCTCTTGACCTGGCTGTGTCGAAGGCGAAGAAGAACTCCGTTCCTAACGACAACATTGACCGCGCAATCAAGCGTGGCGCTGGCCTGACCGGTGAGACCATTGACTACACCGAAATCATGTACGAAGCACGCGGCCCGCAGGGTACCGCTCTGTACATTGAGTGTCTGACCGATAACCGTAACCGCGCAGCGTCTGAGGTTCGCCTGGCTGTGACCCGTAACGGCGGCACCATGGCTGACCAGGGTTCGGTTGCGTTCCTGTTCGAGCGTAAGGGCGTTGCTGAGGTCACCAAGACTGACGGTCTGACCGAGGACGACGTTCTGATGGCTGTTCTGGATGCAGGTGCCGAAGAGGTTCTGGACGAGGGCGATATCTTCACCGTTGTGTCCGCAGCGACCGACCTGCCCGAGATCCGTAAGGCACTGGACGAGGCTGGCCTGGAGTACAACAACGACGACCCGGTCTTCCGCCCGACCATGCAGGTTGACCTGGACGCTGAGGGTGCTAAGAAGTTCATGAAGCTGGCAGACGCTATTGAAGAGCTCGACGACGTTCAGAACGTCTACTCGAACGCTAACGTTTCTGCTGAGGTCATGGCAGAGCTGGAAGCTGAGTAATCACAGCTGAGTAATCACTCGCATTCTGATATCTGATGCTTGAAGAAGCCGCTCCTTTAACCGAGCCGCCGTAGGGTGGCCGGTTGGGGGAGTGGCTTCTTAGCGTCTGGGCTGTATTGCCTGCGATACCGCATTTTGGGGATGCGCTGGGTACTTTTCGCGGGGCGCGCGGTGACTGTTCACGCGGTGATTGTTTACGCGGTGACCGTGCTCGTGGCACACCCCGGTGCCGGGTGCTAGGATTCTGAAGGGCTAGGATCTAGAGATTCTATAGGGAGTTTGTCGAAAGGGGAGATGATGGCTGCCGTTCAACCTGCCGCACGCGATAGCATGCGTGAGAACCGTACTGCCGCCGCTGTGGAGCGTGTGCCGGGTGCAACCCGCATCATGGGTGTTGACCCGGGTCTGACCCGCTGCGGCTTCTCCATGCTCGATATGACCGCCGACCGTAAGGCGCACTTCGTGAACGTGGGTGTTGCCGGCACGATCCCGGCAGAGTCTCTGGACCAGCGTATTCTCTGGATTTTCAACGCCGCCTCCCACTGGCTCGACACCTATAAGCCGGATGCCCTGGCGATTGAGCGTATCTTCGCTCAGGAGCAGGTGAACACGGTGATTGGTACGGCGCACGCTTCGGGCGCGGTGATTTCTGCGGCGGCAATGCGCGGCGTGCCGGTGTTCTTCCATACCCCCTCGGAGGTGAAGGCGGCGGTGACCGGTAGCGGCCGCGCCGATAAGGCGTCGGTGGGTCGTATGGTGACCCGTATTTTGGGGCTGGATTCCATGCCGAAGCCCGCCGATGCTGCCGATGCCCTGGCGATTGCGATCTGTCACGGCTGGCGTGGCGGCGGCATCGGTTCGGGTATCAACATGGCGGCCCAGACGCAGACTCACCAGGGTTCACGCCCGGCGCAGGCTCGCCGTGGCGGGTCGTTGACTCCGGCGCAGCGTGCCTGGATGGAGGCGGAGGCGCGCGCTCGCCGCTAGAGGTGCCGCCACTAGAGGGGGCCTTCGCGGGCCTGTGTGCCGTCTCCTGTTGGCTCGCATGTATTCGCTAAGAAGTTCGAATATATGCTTGATTTCAGAAGAAATATTCTAATATACTTGTAGTGTCTCCCCGTGAACTGGGGGAGTGCGTTCTGCGGGTGCCGGAGTTCCCGGTGCCCTCACACTGCCGCGAGCCTTATTCCTGGGCGCGGTGTTGAAAGGTGGAGAGAAATGATTGCATCCCTGACCGGTCGTGTGGCTCAGGTGGGCCTTGATCACGCGGTGATTAACGTGAACGGTTTCGGCATGCTTGTGTACGCTACTGCGCGTACTCTCTCCAAGCTGCGCACCGGTGAGGAAGCTACCGTGCTGACCACCATGATTGTGCGTGAAGAGTCGATGACTCTGTACGGTTTTTCGGAGCCTGCCGAGCGTGAAGTGTTCGATATGATGCTTTCGGTTTCCGGTATTGGTCCGCGTATTGCGCTGGCGGTGTTGAGCGTTCACACTGCCGCTGAGGTGGAGCGCGCCGTGGCGACCGGTGACGATAAGGCGTTCACGAAGGTTCCCGGTATTGGTCCGAAGGGTGCCCGCCGTATTGTGCTGGAGCTTGCCGGCAAGCTGATTCTCAGCGATGGCCAGACCGATGAGCTGCCGCTGAGCCAGGGCATTGTCTGGAAGCCGCAGGTGCTTGACGCTCTCACCTCCTTGGGCTGGAGCGAGAAGGACGCTTCCGCCGCTATTGACGCTTACGTGCAGCACAACCCTGCCGCAGAGACTGAGCCGGTGGGTGTGGCTCTGCGTGGTGTGCTCGCCTCCTTGGGTACTCAGAACACGGTGGGCCGCCACTAAGCGGCGCGCCCTGTTCGACGTATCCCACTCAAACTTTTGTGAAAGAAGAATTCTATGAGCCAGAATCCCTATGAGCCGCAGCCCGCGGCGTCCCTGGTTTCCGGCGGGTATTTTCCCGGTCAGGTGCCCGGCACTCAGGCATCTTCAGCTCCCGCCCAGCGCCTGGTGGCGATGGAAGAAGAGCCTGAAGAGAAGATGATTGAGGCGGCACTGCGCCCTAAGTCCCTGGACGACTTTGTGGGTCAGCGCCGTGTGCGTCAGCAGCTGTCCCTGGTGCTGGAGGCTTCAAAGATGCGTGGCCGTAGCGCCGACCATGTGCTGCTGTCGGGCCCTCCCGGTCTGGGTAAGACCACTCTCGCGATGATTATTGCGGCGGAGATGGAGGCGCCGCTGCGCATCACCTCGGGCCCGGCGATTCAGCATTCGGGTGATTTGGCGGCGATTCTGTCCTCGCTGACCCCCGGTGAGGTGTTGTTCCTGGATGAGATCCACCGTATGAGCCGCCCAGCTGAGGAAATGCTCTACATGGCGATGGAAGATTTCCGTGTGGACATTGTGGTCGGTAAGGGTGCGGGTGCGACCTCCATTCCGCTGGAGCTACCGCAGTTCACCCTCGTGGGTGCGACGACCCGTGCGGGCCTGCTACCCGGTCCTCTGCGTGACCGTTTTGGTTTTACCGGTCACCTGGAGTTCTACTCGGTGGAGGAGCTTGAGCTGGTGCTGCGCCGCAGCGCGGGCCTGATGGACATGCAGATTACCTCCGAGGGTTTCACCGAGATTGCCGGTCGTTCTCGTGGCACGCCCCGTATTGCGAACCGTCTGCTGCGTCGTGTGCGTGACTGGGCGCTGGTGAACGGCGTGGACCGGATTAACGCGACCGATGCCGCAACCGCGCTGGATATGTACGAGGTGGATTCGCGCGGCCTGGACCGTCTGGACCGCGCCGTGCTGGAGGCGCTGATTCACAAGTTCGGCGGCGGCCCGGTGGGTCTGTCCACCCTCGCCATTGCGGTGGGTGAAGAGACGGAGACCGTGGAGACGGTTGCCGAGCCGTACCTGGTGCGTGAGGGCCTGATTGGTCGTACCCCGCGCGGTCGTGTGGCTCTGCCCGCGGCGTGGGAGCACCTCGGCTTGGAAGCGCCGGAGATTCAGCTCTAGATCCGTATCAGCTTTAGGCCCGCACCAGCTGATAACACAGTAAGCCCGTGGGAGGTATCCGCCTCCTGCGGGCTTCTCTGTACGCCCGGTAGCTCTTCTGTAGGGACGGTAGCTCTTCTGCGGGCGCGGCAAGCTTTTCTACCGGTTCTGCAGGCGCTGTCGGGTTCCATTGGGCTCTTGCCGGGCTCTGCCGGTCTTTACCAGCGACATAAAATTACGCCGAGAGAGTCCAAAACTCAGGTTAACCTCACAAAAACGCTGGTTCGGGTCACTAAAGCTCATGCTCTCGCGTAGGATGGATACGTACTGTATCTACGATTCCACACCTTCTGGTACGCTCAACCCTCGCGGTGAGCGGCATGGGTGCGGATGTGAAAGTGAGACCATGGATCTTAACTTCCTCATCAACGTCATCATGACGATTGTCTTCTTTGCTGCAATTTTTTGGATTTTTACTTCCGCTAAGAAGAACCAGCAGAAGCAGCTTGAGGCGCTGCAGGCAATGCGACGTGCACTCGTCCCCGGTGATCAGGTGATGACTGCTTCCGGCGTCTACGGCACCGTTGTCAGCACTGACATTGAGAACAACAAGCTGCAGCTTCAGATTGCAGAGGGCGTTGTGATTACTGCGTCCATGAACGCGATCCTGAACCTTGTTGAGGATGAAGCCCCCGCAGCGCCCCTGACCGAGGACGCGTACGAGGCTACCGCATCCGAAGCTCCCGCTTCCGATACCACTTCTGATACTGCTAAGTAATTCAGAGCGTATGAGCCCGGCGCCCAGTGAGCGGCGTCGGGTTTTCGCGTTACGGAATCTGTAGAACACTCAATACTATTCACACGAAGAAGGAACATTATGGCTAAGCGTTCACCGCTTGCAGCCGCGCGAGGGGCGCTCCTCTCGATGGTCCTGCTCATGGTTGTTATGGCTGCCGGTATTTTCGGCACCACCTACGCGGGAGGTTCTTGGGCACCGAAGCTCGCCCTGGATCTTTCGGGTGGTACTCAGATGATTCTTTCTCCGAAGGTCAATGGCTCTTCGGATGAGAACGTCTCCCAGGAGCAGTTGAACCAGGCGGTTGAGATTATTCGTCAGCGCGTTGATGGTGCCGGCGTTTCGGAGGCGGAGGTTACCACCTCCTTCGGCTCGGGTAATAACGTGGTTGTTTCGGTTCCCGGAACGATTAGCGCTGAGACTCGTCAGCTGATTCAGGCGTCTGCAAATATGACGTTCCGCCCGGTGCTGCTGTCTGGTGCCGGTACTGCGGTGGCTGAGGATGCCCGCACTGCGGACGATAAGCTGCCCAAGCCGTCCGCGGAGCCGACTGATGGTTCTGACCGTAACTGGATTACTGCGGACCTGTACAAGCAGTATGAGGCGAAGGACTGCACCGCGGCACGTAATGAGGACGCCGATAGCGCGGACCCGACTAAGCCGATGGTGGCGTGTTCCACTGACGGTCAGGAGAAGTACATTCTGGGTCCTGTGGAGCTGAGCGGTAGCGATATTTCTACCGCAAGCCACTCGCAGGAGACGAGCGGCCAGGGCGTGACTACGGGCCGTTGGGCTGTGAACATTCAGTTCAACGATGCTGCTCGTGAGAAGTTCCAGAATATTACTTCTCGCCTGAACGCGATTCGTGCACAGAACGCAAACGATCCGCGTGCCCGCTTCGCGATTCTGCTGGACGGCAAGGTGCTGTCCTCCCCGGTGTCGCAGGCAGTGATTTCTGATGGTAAGCCGCAGATTACCGGTAACTTCACCGAGCAGGAGGCGAAGGCTCTCGCCGATCAGCTCAAGTACGGTGCCCTGCCGATTAGCTTCACGATCCAGTCGGAGCAGCAGATTTCTGCGACCCTGGGTTCGGAGCAGCTGCGTGTGGGTCTGCTGACCGGCCTGATTGGTCTGCTGCTGGTGTTCGTGTACTCGCTGTTCCAGTACCGTCTGCTGGGCTTTGTCACGATGATGTCGCTGATTGTTGCAGGCATCATTTCGTACGAGGCGATTGCGCTGCTGGGTTGGGCGTTGAACTACCGCCTGTCCCTGGCTGGTGTGGCGGGTCTGATTGTGGCGATTGGTGCTACGGCTGACTCGTTCATCGTCTACTTTGAGCGTATCCGTGATGAGATCCGTGCGGGCCGCACGATCCCGTCGGCGGTGAATCACGGTTGGCAGCGTGCATCCCGCACTATTTTGGCGTCGAAGGCTGTGAACCTGCTGGCTGCTGTGGTGCTGTACGTGGTGTCGGTTGGTTCGGTGAAGGGCTTCGCGTTCACTCTTGGTTTGACTGCGATTGCTGACCTTGTGGTCGTGTACCTGTTCACCCACCCGATGTTGACTCTGCTGGCGAATACCCGCTACTTCGGTGAGGGTCACCGCCACTCGGGCTTGTCGCCTGAGTCGCTGGGCGCTACGCCGCTGTACCGTGGTGCCGGTCGCCTCCGCAGCCCGGAGGAGAAGCAGCTGAGCATTGCTGAGCGTCGCCGTGCAGAGCGTGCTGCCGCTGAGGCTGACGAGTCTGCTTCTGATGAGAAGAAGGAGAGCTAAGCATGGCTACCGATGTGAAACCTAATGCTTTTGCCCGCTTCGGTAATGACCTGCATTCGGGTGCCCGCTCGTACCCCTTCGTGGGTAAGCGCCGCCTGTGGCTGGCGTTGGCTACGCTGCTGATGGCGGTGTCGGTCCTGATCCCGTCGGTGAGCGGCGGCTTCAACCTGGGTATTGATTTCCGTGGTGGTTCGGAGTTCGTGGTCTCGAAGACCGCGCACGTTGATACTGCTACGGGTGAGCGCGTTATTCACGAGAAGGCGAAGGACGCCTCCGATGTTCGCGTGACTAATATTGCGCCGGGTACGATTCGTGCCCAGATGAGCAAGCTCAGCGATGATGAGACTCTGCAGGTAAAGGCGGCTCTGCAGGAGGCGTACGGCGTCTCTGAGAATGACGTGACCTCCTCGTTTGTGGGCCCGACCTGGGGTGCGGATGTGACCCGTCAGGCGTTCTGGGGTCTGGTCGCGTTTGTGGTGCTGGCGCTGATTGGTATGGCGTTCTACTTCCGTACCTGGAAGATGTCGCTGGCGTCTATTGCGGGCCTGTTCTTCACCGTGGTGGTGACGGTTGGCCTGTACGCCGCGTTCGGCTTCGAGATTACTCCGAGTGCAATTATTGGTTTCTTGACGATTCTGAGCTACTCGCTGTACGACTCGGTGGTGGTGTTCGATAAGATCCGCGAGAACACGGATGGCGTGCTTGAGCGCCGCGACACGACCTTTGCCGAGCAGATTAACCTGGCGGTGAACCAGACCCTGGTCCGTTCGATTAACACCGCTATTGTGGGTGTTCTGCCGGTGGGCGCGATCCTGTTCATTGGTGCGTTCATCCTGGGTGCGGGTACTTTGCAGGACCTGTCCCTGTCGCTGTTCGTGGGTATTCTGGTGGGCATGTTCGGTACGCTGTTCGTGTCTGCGCCGCTGTATGCTTCGCTGCGTTTGGGTGAGCCCCAGATTCGTGAGCACACCGCGAAGGTGGAGAGCGGCAGCTTCAAGGACGCTGAGGATGCTGACGAGGCTGAGGGTGACTCTTCGGAGGAGCTCGCCGAGGCTGAGAAGGCTGAGGAATCTGCTGACAAGGCGTTCGAGGACGAGAAGGCAACCGAGAAGCCCGCTAAGAAGCCGGCACGTGCAACCATTGAGATTCACCGCGTGAACCTGAACGGTTAGCCAGCGTTCCGCCAGCGCTACTGGCGTTGCTAACGATAGGGGAGTCGATACCGAAAGGTGTCGGCTCCCCTTTAGCGTGCCCAATTATTTCCTAAACAACGCGCTCTGGTGTGTTAAAACGTCGCATAGTTTGGCGCGTTCCAGACCGCTGGGTAGGATAAGAAGTGAAGATACTGTGCGCTCGCGTTTGAGCCTGCTGATGGCTGGTTTGGCCGGTATAGCCCTCAACGATGAGGAACCTGAGTGTGCGGCTGATTATCTTGAGTCCGAAGGAGCCTGGAATGAGTGCAGAACCTGCCGTGAACACCAACGCTGAGAACCCTGCAGGGACCGCCGAGAAGCCCGCGGTTCGGCCCGCTGGCCCGATTCCTCTGCCTGAAACTGATTCGTCTGACGCAAAGAAGAAACGCGGCTCGCACCGCGTCATGGCTGCTGGCGGACGTGTGCCGAACCGCCTCGTCTTCGGTAGCCGCAGCAGCAAGATGGAAGCCTCCGACTCGCACGGCGGCACCATCCGTTTCTCCCCGATGATCGCGCCGGTCGTACGTGCCGTGCGCCGCTACCACCCGGATGAAGACATCCAGGTGCTGCAGCGCGCCTACGAGGTGGCGAACCGCTGCCACGAGGGTCAGAAGCGTAAGAGTGGCGACCCGTACATCACCCACCCTGTCGCTGTGACCGCGATTCTTGCGGAGATGGGCGCGACCGGCCCCGTGCTCGCCGCCGGCCTGCTGCACGACACCGTGGAAGACACCGACTACACGATGGAGCAGCTCACCGAAGAGTTCGGCGAGGAGGTCGCCTACCTGGTCGACGGCGTGACCAAGCTGGACAAGATGACCTACGGCGAAAACGCCTCCATTGAGACGATCCGTAAGCTCGTGCTGTCCATGAGCAAGGACATCCGCGTGCTGCTCATCAAGCTTGCCGACCGCCTGCACAACGCCCGCACCTGGCGCTTTGTGCCGCAGGCTTCTGCCGCGAAGAAGGCAGAAGAGACCCTGAAGATTTACGCGCCGCTCGCGCACCGCCTGGGCCTGAACACGATCAAGTGGGAGCTGGAGGACCTGTCCTTCGCCGCCATGAGCCCGGAGATTTACGCCGAAATGGTGCGCATGGTCGGCGAACGCACCCCCGCGCTCGAAAAGTTCCTGAACGAGGCGCGCACCAAGATTACGGACCGCCTGAAAGAGGTGGGCATCGACGCGACCGTGACGGGCCGCCCGAAGCACTACTATTCGATTCATCAGAAGATGAAGACGAAGGGCCGCAGCTTCGACGAGATTAACGACATCCTTGCCGTGCGCATCATGGTCGAGGAAGAGGCGGAATGCTACACCGTGCTTGGCCACGTGCTGTCCCTGTGGCCGTCGATGACTGGCCGCTTCAAGGACTACATTAAGAACCCGAAGAACAACAACTACCAGTCGCTGCACCTGACCGTGTACGGTCCGGGCAACCTGCCGCTTGAGATTCAGATCCGCACCTACAAGATGCACGAAGAAGCTGAGTACGGTGTGGCGGCGCACTGGCGCTACAAGGCGGCGTCGCGCGGCGAGAAGGTCGCTGCTCGTGGCGGCGCACCCGCGAAGGACCCGAAGGAGCCGGGCACCCAGACCTCGGCGATGATGAACGTCGGCATCCTGCAGTCCATTGCCGAGATTTCGAACTCCAACCCGGAGTCAGAGAAGTTCTACGAGTCGCTCGCTGACACCCTCGACACCGACGAAATCGTGGTCCTCACCCCCAACGGCGAGGCGATCGCCCTGCCCAACGGCTCCACCCCCGTGGACTTCGCCTACGCCATCCACAGTGAAGTCGGCGACCGCACCGTCGGCGCGAAGGTCAACGGCCGCCTTGTGCCGCTGCACACTGTCCTGCCCACCGGCGCGACCGTGGAGATTATGACCACGAAGAACGAAGACGCTGGACCCAGCGAGGACTGGCTGAAGTTCGTTCGCTCCTCACGCGCTCGCACGAAGATCCGCCAGTACTTCGCGAAGGAACGCCGCCTGGAGGCGCTGCTCGCCGGCCGCGAGATGCTCACCAAGAGCATGCGTAACAGTGAGCTGCCGCTGCAGAAGATGATGAGCCCGGAGATCATGACTCAGGTGGCTCAGCTGCTGCACAAGAATGATGTGGCGTCGCTGTACCGTGCGATTGGTGAGCACGAGATCGCGCCGAAGCAGGTCATTGACACCCTCGTTGAGGTGCACCGCGGCGACGAGCCAGCACCCGAGGTTGAGGTCAGCGACTTTGACGAGACGCTGCTGAAGTCCACCCGCAAGGCGATTGGCGATAACGGCGTGATTGTGCCGGGTGCTGAGGGTGTGCTGACGAAGATTGCGCGCTGCTGCACCCCGGTCCCGCCGGATGACATTATCGGCATTGTGACCCGCTACAACGGCATTTCGGTGCACCGTCGCGACTGCCCGAACATGCGTAACGCTGACGAGGAGCCGCGCGTGACGACGGTTGAGTGGGCGTCTTCGCCGACCGCTACGTACCGTGTGCAGATTCAGGTGGAGGCGCTGGACCGTAAGGGCCTGCTGAGCGACCTGATTCGTGCGATTTCTGAATCGGGCGTGAACATTCTGGATGCGCGCGTGCACACTTCGGAGGATCGTACCGTGGTGGACCGCTTCGCCCTGGAGCTGGGTGACCGTTTCATGCTGGAGCATGTGCTGAACGTGGTCCGTAACGTGACGGGCGTGTACAAGGCGTACCGCCTGACCGGCGCGAAGCCCTCGGAAGCGTAGGCTCTTTAGAAATATCCTTCATGTGTTGATTTTTGGGTGCTGGTTTTTGTACTCTTGAGTTAACCGTTCGGCCCGCTACTCTTGATGGAGTAGACGGGCCGGATTTCTATTTTCTGGTCTTTACGTTGAGAAGCCACATGTGTTTCGAAAAGCCACTTCTTTGGTGGCTTCTCGAAACACATGTGGCTTTTCGCCGTTAATCGGGGAAGGGGTGGGGGAACTTTCGATAGATTAGTGTCTTCACTACGGGTTAAAGACCCACGGCGAAGATACTAACCTATCGAAACAGCCAGTTACCCGCCATGTAATCTACCCCCTCTGCACAGCGCCGATTTTCGGTCATGAGTTAGTGACTTTGGCGGGGGTTAAAACCCCTGCCCAGAGTCACTAACCCATGGTCGAAGTCCGTAACTCATGACCGAATTTCCCGCGCGGCGTGTGGGAGGCGGGGCAACGGCGCACGGGAGGCAAGCCCGTCCGCACCTAATCTTCCGTGTGGCGGGGGAGTTTGGCAGGGGAGTCTGGCGGGGGAGCGCGCCTCCAGAAAACCCCTTGTCACCCAATATTTTTGTGTGTTTTCTCCGGCACGGGCGGTGCAGCCCCTTATCTTGTCAGGGGCGCCCCGTACCTTTGGTGGTAGAGAACAACGACGCGTTCTCGCCCACTCCGCCGAGCAACCAAAGGAGCCCCTCATGTACACGGTTGGTTACTACAATGACGAAGACTTCCGCGCTTTCTACTCCGGCCAGGACGCCGCCAACATTGACGACTTCTTCACTGACAACGGCGAATACCTCATGGCGTACCTGCCGGAGGTGACCGACCGCGAGTTCCTCGCCGGCCTCCGCTACGGTAACGGTTGCGACGCTCTCTGTCAGAGCGGATACGCCCTCGACGAGGCAGAAGAGGCCCTCCGCGACATGTATGCGCTCGCCGTGTAGCCGACCCGCCCACGCATGCCAGGTAGGCACCCCAAACCGTAGAGGTCCTGGTGTCTTTTGTTCAGGGGTTGAGAAGTCTATAAATCTGTGGTGCAGTAAATAGCGCTGTGATTATTATGGAAATGCTATTAGAAAATTAACGGACAATTAAAGGTATTTTAAAATTTGATGCAAAAGTGAAATGTGTCGAAGCTGATTTGATTCAGATGAATTTTAGGCAAGATGTTGCTATGTCGAGCTAGCGTAGGGAAGGGAGTTTTTATGTTGAGTAAGGAAATCAAGAAGAATACTGTTATGTTATGCTGGGTAATCTTTTTGCTCCTGATATTTGTTCATGGTTTTGAGGTAATCTTTCTCAAGACGGATGAAACTTTTTTTGGGGAGAACTTTATTAATAAACTATTTGGTATCGCTGTAGTTTTTATATTGCTACGGTACCTTAATTGGCGCTGGTCTGATATAGGGTTTAAGAGGATGGGGTTCGTTAAGAATGTGGGTCTAGGAATCCTGCTAGCCCTCTGTTCATTTATTATTTCGTATGGTATGGAAATTGCTCTCCTCAAGACTCAGGGATATGATGCTGGGTTTGGAATCTTCACAACAAGCTTTTCCTTGACAGGGGAGACAGTAGTCCATTCAGGACTCGGATTTATATTGATGTGTATTTTCTTCAATATAATAAATGTAGTTATGGAGGAAGGAGCATTTCGAGGGATTATTTATCAAATTGTTGCCATTGATCACTCCCTGAATTATGCCTTGTTTTTTCAGGCATTTTTATTTGGTGTATGGCATATTGTAACACCTATTCATAATTTAATTGATGGTGACATTAATTTAGAATCTTTCATAGCACTTAGTGTGAGTTACATCATTTTGGCAGGAATGATGGGTATTAAATGGGGGCTGCTCTATCGTATGACTGGCAGTCTATATGCCGGAATGGCTGACCACTTCTTCAATAACTGTATTGCAACAAATCTTCTTCATGTGATTACTGTGAATGGAGTGGATGAGATGATGATAGTCCGAGTAGTAATTGCGCAACTAATTTCTTTTGTAGTTGTTTTTCTGGTGTGGAAGAAACGCGAAAAGTCAGATGTGAGTTTTGAAAAATAACAAGGGAAAGAAGCACAACGGTCAGAAATGGGAAATCATGAATTATGAACAGGTCGATGACTAGCCCCTCCACCCGAGCCTAAAAGCCCGCACCCCGCAGGCAGCAGACCGCAGGCATCCTGCAGACACGCAGAAGCCACATGTGTTTCGAGAAGCCACCAAAGAAGTGGCTTTTCGAAACACATGTGGCTTCTCGGCGTTAATTAGACCGTTATTTAGGCCTTCGGCTAGACCTTAGTTGCCGAAGCCCTGCAGGGTTGCCGCCCAGGCGCGGCGCGCCTCCAGAGCTTCCTTAGCCTTGGCGATCTTCTTGGAGTCGCCGCCCTTTTCAGCTGCGGCGAGCTCTGCTTCCAGCTCGGCGAGGGAGTCCTCGATCTGTGCGAGCAGGGAGTTCGCGCGTGCCGCCTTGGCGGGGTCGTTGCGCTTCCACTTTGCCTCTTCGGCGCCGTTGATTTCGTCCTGAATACGGCGCAGTTCGCCGTCGACGCGGCGCAGGTCGTTGCGGGGTACGCGGCCTGCCGCATCCCAGCGGTCCAGGATCTTCTCGAAGGCTGCCTTCGCGCCCTCAATATCTTCGACGGGCAGGAGTGCGCGTGCTTCTTCGAGCAGTGCTTCCTTGACCTTGAGGTTTTCGGCGTAGACTGCGTCCTGCGCTGCTTCGGCTTCGTTGCGGGCGTTGAAGAACACGTCCTGTGCCGCGCGGAAGCGTGCCCACAGCTTGTCGTCTTCGCGACGGTGGCCGCGGGGTACCTGCTTCCAGGCGCGCATCAGGTCGCCGTATACGCGGGAAGTCTCGGACCAGTCAGTCGAGGTGGACAGCTCTTCCGCACGTGCAATCAGCTCTTCCTTGGCGCGCTTGATGCGTGCGTTGCGGTCGTCGAGCTGCGAGAAGTGTGCGCGGCGGTTGCGGTCGAAGGTGGTGCGGGCTGCACGGAAACGCTTCCACAGCTCGTCCTCTACGCTCTTTGCCAGGTGAATTTCGCGCTGTGCCTTCTTCCACGCTTCGAACAGTTCGTTCATGCGGGAGTGGGAGTTCTTCCAGTGGATCTGGTCGGGGTCCTGGCTGGCAATCTGCTCGGCTTCCGCGACGATTTCTTCGCGGACGGCGAGGGCGCGTTCACGGTTTTCGGTGCGTGCCTGCTGCTGCTTTTCGCCGAGTTCAGCGATCTGCTCTGCGAGGGAGATGAGGCGCTTCTGCAGGCCGGAGTAGTCACCGACCATGTTGCGCACACCGATCTGTGCACCGATGGAGGTGATGCCCTTCTGCAGGTCTGCGGCGGGGGCGTTGTTGGCGAGGCGGGATTCGAGCAGGGCAACCTGCGCCTCGACGTTTTCAAACTTGCGGGCGAAGTAGCTGAGCGCTTCTTCTTCGGAGGCGCCGGGCAGCTGGCCTACGGCGTATTCTTCGCCGTCGACAATGACGAAGACGTGGCCGTCCTCGGAGACGCGGCCGTACTGGCGTGCCTTTTCGAGGTTTACAGTGTCGTCGGGTTTGGTAGTCACCGCTATAACTCTTTCACTCGGGGGTGCTGGGGGTGGGGCGCCTTTGCGCTGTTCCCCGTGGTGGGCACCCGTTTGGGTGTGCGTGTGCACCTCCTAAGCATAGCCTCTGTGGGGTGTGTGTGAGTAGTGTCTGGTCGTGTTGTGTTGTGGGCGAACCTTCCGGCCGCGGGTTTGTGCGGGTTTGTGTCGGGTGAGCTGGGGGAGTGGGTGCTGTGCTGGGGTGGGTGTTGGTATGATGGGTAGATATGCCCGGAGGTGTTCCGGGGGTTTTGTTGTCGAGTTCTTTGTCAAGGAGTATCGCGTATGGCTCGCAAGGCTTCGCTGTCTGGTTTTCCCGAGTATCTTCCGGCTGAGCGGTTGGTTGAGAATCATGTTCTGGACACTTTGCGTGAGACTTTTGAGTTGCACGGTTTCTCCCCGATTGAGACTCGTTCGGTAGAGACTATTGAGCAGCTGCTGCGCAAGGGTGAGATTGACAAGGAAGTTTACGCAATTTCTCGCCTGCAGGAGGACGAGGCTGCGAAGGCTAAGGAAAAGCTGGCTCTGCATTTTGACCTGACTGTGCCCTTTGCCCGTTATGTGGTGGAGAACGCCGGTTACCTGAATTTCCCGTTCTCGCGTTACCAGATTCAGAAGGTGTGGCGTGGTGAGCGTCCGCAGGAGGGTCGTGCCCGCGAGTTCACTCAGGCTGATATTGACGTGGTTGGCGACGGCGAGCTGCCGTTCCGTTACGACGTGACCCTCGCGCTGGTCGTTGTTGATGCGCTGTCGAAGCTGCCGATTCCTGAGTTCAAGCTGCGTGTGAATAACCGCAAGCTGGCTGAGGGTTTCTACCTGGGCTTGGGTTTGACTGATACTGCGGCTGTTCTGCGTTCTATTGACAAGCTGGAGAAGATTGGTGCTGAGCGTGTGGCTGAGGAGCTGCAGGCTGAGGCTGGTGCGAGCGCGGATGCTGCCGCTGCCGCCCTGGAGCTGGCGCAGATCCGCACTGAGGATGCTTCTTTTGTGGAGCAGGTGCGTGCGCTTGCCGCTAAGTATTCGGTGGAGCATGAGCTGCTGGATCAGGGTCTTGCTGAGTTGGCTGAGGTCATTGAGGAGGCGGCTCGCCGTGCGCCGGGTAAGGTGCTGGCTGACCTGTCGATTGCTCGCGGTCTGGATTACTACACCGGCACCGTGTATGAGACTGTTCTGGTTGGTCACGAGTCGCTGGGTTCGATTTGCTCGGGCGGCCGTTATGAGTCGCTGGCGTCGAACGGTAAGAAGACGTACCCGGGTGTTGGCCTGTCGATTGGTGTGACTCGTGTGGTGGCTCGTATTCTGTCGCAGGGTTTTGCGCAGGCGAGCCGTAAGGTGCCTTCGGCTGTGTTTGTTGCCCTGACGAATGATGAGGGCTGGTCGGCCGCGAATGATGTTGCGGATGCGCTGCGTGCCCGCGGTATTGCCTGCGAGGTGTCTGCGAATGCGGCAAAGTTCGGTAAGCAGATTAAGTACGCTGAGAAGCGCGGCATTCCGTTCGTGTGGTTTATTTCGTCGGATGAGTCGGGTGCCCCGGTTCACGAGGTGAAGGATATCCGTTCGGGTGAGCAGGTTGCTGCTGATCCGGCTTCGTGGATGCCGCCGGCTGAGGACCTGCATGTTCAGATTGTGCGTGCTGAGGGCCTGTAAACATTAGGGGCCTGTCATCGTAGGGCCTGTAATGCCTGCGGTGTTTGGCCGCGGTAATATCTGGCTGCTGTAATAATTTGGTTACTGTAGCCTGCATATGGATGTGTACCCGCCTGGTGGGGAGGATGTTGGCCTCCCTGCCGGGCGGGTCTTTTGTGTGAGCCCAGATTCTCGATAGGTTAGTGTCTTCTCGATAGGCTAGTGTCTTCGCCGTGGGTCTTTAACCCGGGGTG
>NZ_KV818684.1:313964-366173 GCF_001814995.1 Rothia sp. HMSC066H02
TGTCTTCGCCGTGGGTCTTTAACCCGGGGTGAAGACACTAACCTATCGACTGAGGCGTTTCCTCGCTTTATCTCAAGAGTAGTTTCCGCAAGTGGGTGATGACTTCCCGTTCTTTTTGAAAGATGTCAGCCCACGTGAGGTGTACGACCGTCCACCCGGCGCGGGCTAGGGCACGGTCGCGGGCTGCCTCGTAGCGGTCCCTGCCGGGGTGGTCCACGTATTTCTGTTCACCGTCGAACTCGAGAATGACCCGCGCTTCCAGCCAGGCGAAGTCCACTCGATAGTTACGACCCTCGCACGAAATCGGGTACTGCGTTACGGGGGAGGGTAGCCTGTGCTCCATGAGTAGGCACCGGGTGAGGCTTTCACCGGCCGACTCGCTGGATGCATCCACCGCCTGCGCCAGGAAAGGCCCTGCGGAACCGCCGTACCCGGTGAGGCTCAGTAGAATCTCGGTTACCTCGTGGGGCTCCATGAGCCCTCGCCGCATGATGGAGTCAGCGAGGACCACCGCCTCCCGAAAGGGCATGCTGCGCGCACAATCCTGCAGCGTGCGAGCCACCGTCGTAACCATGATGGATGTGCCCGGCAACCTGGTGACTTCCTCGGGGCCAGTGGCGCTGTAATGTCGGGTGATTCTTCCCTTGTCAGAGGTGCTATGACTACAGCTATACACGCTTATCATTTGGGGAACAGAGAGTACATCAAGTCCCCATAGCGCCGCGGCTGATGTGTGGGAGAAGATCCCTTGAAGACCCATCATCTGAGCAGCGATGCACCGTACCGTGAGCCGCTCTTCGGGGGTGAGTGCTTGGGCATCGCGGGTGTAAATATAGGCTCCTCGCTGGATACGTTGCAGAGACCCTTCCGCCACTAGCTTGCGAATGCGTTTCGGACCGATTCCTCGCAGGTTGAGCATCTGGGAGTTCAGCACGAATGGGTGTAGTTCTGCGGTACGGGTAATTTCTGGTGTAGCCGGTAGTACGTTTGGGACGCGTTGCCACGGAATAGTTGCTGTGTTCATAGGCTTTATCCTGGCAGGCTGTGTGAGGTTGTGGGGCTTGTTCGTGAAATCTGTGGATAACTTCGCGGATTCTACCAAAAAAAGTGTTTGTCCACAGGCATGCGGAATGGATTCCCCGGTAATACTTCGATAGGTTAGCGGCTTTTCGATAGGGTAATGCCTTCACCCCGGGTTAAAGACCCACGGCGAAGACACTAACCTATCGACCGCAGACACCCACGAACCTGCCGCCCTACCCGCATCCCGCCTCCGCGCCCCATTTTCTGGCGCCTGACTTGCCCAGACTTGCCCCTACCCGCCATCGACCTGCCCGGAGGGGATACAATATATGAGGCGCACGCAGTGTGCGCATATCATCAACCGCGTGTACCCGGCTACTGTCTATAGTCGTGAGGTGCCCGCTATGAAAGGAATGTCTGTGCTTCGCACTCACACCAACGGCGAGCTGACCGCCGCAAATATTGGAGAGACTGTTACCCTGACCGGTTGGGTGGCTCGCCGCCGCGACCACGGTGGTGTCGCTTTCGTTGACCTGCGTGACCGTGAGGGTGTCACGCAGTGTGTTTTCCACAATGAGGCTGATTTTGAGCACCTGCGCAACGAGTATGTGCTGCGTGTGACCGGTCTGGTGACTAAGCGCCCGGAGGGTAACGAGAACCCGAACCTGGCGACTGGCGAGATTGAGGTTGAGGTGTCCGCCGTTGAGGTGCTGAACACTGCCGCTCCGCTGCCTTTCCAGATTGACGAGCATGTTGAGGTGGGTGAGGAGGCGCGCCTGCGCTACCGCTACCTGGATCTTCGCCGCCCGGAGCCGGCTCGCATCATGCGCCTGCGTTCGGACGCGAACCGTGCGGCACGCAACCTGCTGGCCGAAGACGGCTACATTGAGGTTGAGACCCCGACCCTGACCCGTTCCACCCCTGAGGGTGCGCGTGACTTCCTGGTGCCGGCTCGTCTGGCTCCGGGTTCTTGGTATGCTCTGCCGCAGTCCCCGCAGCTGTTCAAGCAGCTGCTGCAGGTGGGCGGTATTGAGAAGTACTACCAGATTGCTCGTTGCTACCGTGACGAGGATTTCCGTGCGGACCGTCAGCCTGAGTTCACTCAGCTGGACATTGAGGCTTCGTTCGTTGATCAGGAAGACATCATTGAGCTGGGCGAGCGTATCGTTGAGGCCGTGTGGAACCTGATTGATGTGAAGGTTCCCCGCCCGATTCAGCGCATGACCTACAAGGATGCGATGGAGAAGTACGGTTCGGACAAGCCTGACCTGCGTTTTGGTCTGGAGCTGACTGAGCTGACCGAGTACTTCAAGGACACCACTTTCCGCGTGTTCAAGGCTCCTTACGTGGGTGCTGTTGTCATGCCCGGCGGTGCTTCTCAGGCTCGCCGTACCCTGGACGCTTGGCAGGAGTGGGCGAAGCAGCGCGGCGCTAAGGGCCTGGCTTATGTCCTCATTCAGGAGGATGGCGAGCTGACCGGCCCCGTGGCTAAGAACATCACTGACGCTGAGCGTGCTGGCCTGGCTGAGGCTACCGGCGCGAAGCCCGGCGACTGCATCTTCTTCGCTGCTGGTGAGGCTAAGGCTTCCCGTGCGCTGCTGGGTGCTGCTCGTGTTGAGATTGGTCACCGTACCGGCCTGATTAAGGACGGCGAGTGGTCCTTCGTGTGGGTTGTTGATGCTCCCATGTTTGAGTCTTCTGCTGAGGCTACTGAGTCCGGTGACGTGGCTCTGGGTCACTCCGCGTGGACTGCTGTGCACCACGCGTTCACCTCCCCGAAGCCTGAGTTCATGGATACTTTCGACACTGACCCGGGTTCGGCTCTGGCGTACGCTTACGACATTGTCTGCAACGGTAACGAGATTGGTGGCGGTTCGATTCGTATTCACCGCCGTGACGTGCAGGAACGCGTGTTCGCTGTGATGGGCATTGGTGAGGAAGAGGCTCAGGAGAAGTTCGGCTTCCTGCTGGATGCATTCAAGTACGGCGCACCGCCCATGGGTGGTATTGCGTTCGGTTGGGACCGTATTGTGTCTCTGCTGGCTGGCGTTGATTCGATCCGCGAGGTTATTGCGTTCCCGAAGACCGGTAACGGCTACGATCCGCTGACTGCGGCTCCTGCACCGATTACTCCGGAGCAGCGTAAGGAAGCTGGCGTTGATTTCAAGCCGAAGAAGAAGGACGAGGAGTAATCTTCTCTAGTCTTTGGTCGTGCGCCCCGTAGGGGTGTGGGCCTGTGCGGCGTGAACCCGGCGGGCGTTGAGTTGTGCCGGGGTCGCCGTTGAGGGTGGGCTGTGTATTCTGCTGGTGCAGGGTCGCAGCCCACCTTTTGTATCAACTGGCGTGCGTGCCGATTTGTGTACTAACCAAAGGGGGAGGGGAGCATGCGTATTCTGATTGCCGGCCCGAGCGGTAGCGGTAAGACGACGTTCGCGGCGCGGTTGGGGCGCCTCCTGGACATTCCGCATACGGAGATGGACTCGTTGCATTGGGGTCCGGACTGGACTCCGCGCCCTAGTTTTGAGGCGGATGTTCAGACACTCATTGAGCGGCCTGCCTGGATTACGGAGTGGCAGTATCCGCAGGTGCGCGGCCGCCTGCTGGAGCGTGCGGATGTGGTGATTTACTTGCGCTATAGCCGTGCGGTGGTCATGTGGCGTGTGGTTCGCCGGACGGTGCGTCGCGCTGTGACGGGGCAGAAGCTGTGGGCTGATAATGTGGAGCCGCCGCTGAAGAATATTCTGCGCGACCCGGACAACATGATTCGGTACACGTGGAGGAGCTACCCGCACGTCGGGGAGTTGCTGGCGGAGGCTCGCGGGCAGCATCTACAGAAGCGTTTTATTGAGTTTCGTACCCCGCGGGCGGCGAACCAGTTTTTGCGTGCCGTGCAGCTGCGCGGCGTGCTCTGAGGCTGTTGCCTCTAGAACTGCGGCTCCCCTAAACCAGCCGCGTCTAAAACAGCCGCCTCTAAAACGGCTACCGAGTGTGGTGTCGAAAGAGATATATGAGCCCGGTGAAGGCCGGCTCCAAGTTGAAAGATGAACCCAGTTGAAAGGTGAACGATGCGAGTAGTTATTCAGCGCGTGACCCGCGCGGCGGTGCGCGTGGCGGGTGAAACGCTCGGCGCGATTGAGCAGCCCGGCTACCTGGTGCTGGTCGGCATCACGCACGGTGACGGTGCGGCACAGATTGCGAAGCTTGCCGATAAGACCGCGAACCTGCGCCTGCTGGAGGGGGAGAAGTCCCTACTCGATGAGGGCGCACCCGTGTTGGCGGTCAGCCAGTTCACCCTGTACGGGGATGCGAAGAAGGGCCGCCGCCCCTCCTGGTCGGCTGCTGCGCCCGGCGCGGTGAGCGAGCCGCTGTTCAACGACTACGTGGAGGCGCTGCGTGAGCGTGGCCTGCACGTGGAGACCGGCGTGTTCGGTGCGGACATGCAGGTGGAGCTGGTCAATGACGGCCCGGTGACCCTGATTCTCGATAGTGAGACCCTCTAGGCCGGCGCTTTCGATAGGTTAGTGGATTGTCCCGGGGTTTAAAGCCTTGCCCCGGGGTTTAAAACCCACGGCGAAGACACTAACCTATCGAAAACCCATGTGGTGTCACGCCGCGAGCTAAATCCGCAGCTGTATACCCACACCCCGTACCCGCCTCCAGATTGTGAAACGATAGAGTAAGACTATGGCTGATTCCCTCTTTGACCTTGAGTTGCCCGATGACGGGGACCGCGTGAGCCTGATTGGTGCGCCCGCGGAGCCCGCCTCCTCGCGTGCCTCTGCGTCGCGTGCATATTCTGCGCGTTCGGCGTCTCGTGCGCCGTTGGCGGTGCGTATGCGTCCGCGCACGATTGATGAGGTTCTCGGCCAGGAGCATCTGCTGACTCCGGGTGCGCCTCTGCGCGTGTTGGCGGGGGAGAATGCCGGCCCGGCTGGCCCGTCCTCGGTGATTTTGTACGGCCCTCCGGGTACGGGTAAGACCACCCTGGCGCATGTGATTGCGCGCGCGCCGGGTCGTAAGTTCGTGGAGCTTTCGGCGATTACTGCGGGCGTGAAGGATGTGCGCGCGGTCATGGATCAGGCGCTGCTCGACCGCGACATGTACGGCACGACCACCGTGCTGTTCCTGGACGAGATTCACCGTTTTACGAAGGCTCAGCAGGATGCGCTCCTGCCAGGCGTGGAGAACCGCTGGGTGATTCTGGTGGCGGCTACGACGGAAAACCCGTCGTTCAGCATTATTTCGCCGCTGCTCTCGCGCTCGCTACTGTTGCGGGTTCATTCGCTGGAGCAGTCCGATATTGAGCGTCTGATTGACCGTGCGTTGGCTGATCCGCGCGGTTTTGGTGGTGCGGCGGTCATTGATGAGGATGCGCGCGCCCACCTCGCGGCGGTTTCTGGAGGCGACGCCCGCCGCTCCCTGACCTCGCTGGAGGCGGCGGCTGCGATTGCCTTTAGCGAGGCTGAACAGGCTTCGGCAGAATTTGCCGCCTCCGCCGAGGATTTGGCAGACCCGGCGGGGGAGTCGGGGGAGAAGTCTACGAAACCTGCCGCGCCCGTGCGCATCACCCTGGCGCATGCTACGGAGGCGGTGGACCGCGCCGCGATCCGCTACGACCGTTCGGGTGATCAGCATTATGACGTGGTGAGTGCGTTCATTAAGTCCATGCGTGGCTCTGATGCGGACGCCGCTGTGCACTACCTGGCGCGCATGCTGGAGGGCGGCGAGGATCCGCGTTTTGTGGCTCGTCGCATCATGATTTTGGCGAGTGAGGATATTGGTCTGGCTGATCCGCAGGCTCTGCAGGTGGCGACGGCTGCGGCGCAGTCGGTGGCGCTGGTGGGCATGCCGGAGGCGCGTATTATCCTGTCGCAGGCGGTGATTTATTGTGCGCTCGCGCCGAAGTCGAATGCGGCGTATAACGCGATTAACCGCGCGATTGCGGATGTGCGTGCGGGTGCTTCGGGTCAGGTTCCGGTGCATTTGCGTGATGGTCATTATGCGGGGGCTAAGCAGTTTGGTCACGGTGTGGGGTATGTGTATGCGCATGATGAGCCGGGGCATGTGGCGGCGCAGCAGTACCTGCCGGATACTCTGCGCGGCACGGTGTATTACGAGCCGACGCAGCACGGTTTTGAGCGTACGTTGACGGAGCGACGTGAGCGTATCCGCCGTATTTTGGATGCGGCTCCGGTGCAGGATACGACCCGTTAGCTTACGTGGCTCCCATCGAGCCGTCTACTACTTTGAGCGCTGACCACCGGGGGAGTGACACACCCCGGCGGGCAAGCCAGCCGCGCGAGCTAGCCACATGAACCGGCCGCGCCAGATAGTGAGCAAACAGAAAGCGGTGCGTAGTACCTCGGTAGTACTGCGCACCGCGTCAGAGTTTTGAGTTGTGATAGACGTCTTGGCTGTCGGCCTTCCCGGAAGGGCGGACGCCAAGCTTGTTATGGTTTCTAGTCTAGGCGATATGGGGGTCTGATTCAAGCTAATCCCATAGATTCACAGGTTAAAAATAACGAAATGATTACAATCCAACATCTCGACCCCGCAATTTTTCGGGAAAGGCACGCCTAAATAGCCCTGACGGGTGCAAATATTTTCTGTTGGGGTCGTGTGGGTAACCATCAAAAACCCACACCCACGGTGATTTGAACCAAAGATTTCCCAAAAGGCTGGTAAAGCCCGGGTGCATCCGGTAAGCTTGACGGGTCTGGCAATTACTATGCCCGCATTCGTGCGAGCGTCAGTAATGTAGCTGCGGGGTACTCTGCCCCGAGCTCTCCGCCCCACCGCCGTACAGCAACGACCGAACCGGTCGCGTACGGATTCCGGCGGGGTCAACCGAGGAGGCCAGTATTCAACAGACCGAGGCCCCACCCGCAAGGGTGCAGGAGCCTCACATAGAAAGGTAGATTGTGGCTAAGCACAACCGCACCCGCCGTACCGTGCGTCAGTCCCGTGCCCTGGGCATTGCACTGACCCCGAAGGCAGAAAAGTACCTCGAGCGTCGTCCTTACGGCCCCGGCCAGCACGGCCGTGCCCGCAAGAAGGCTGACTCCAACTACGCTACCCAGCTGAAGGAAAAGCAGCGTCTGCGCGCTCAGTACAACATCCGCGAGGCACAGATGCGCCGCGCATACCTCGAGGCAAAGCGTACCGAGGGCCAGACCGGTAAGAACATGGTCGAGCTGCTCGAGACCCGCCTCGACGCTCTGGTTCTGCGTGCAGGCTTCGCCCGCACCATTGCACAGGCACGTCAGATGGTTGTTCACCGTCACATCATGGTTGACGGCGTTCGCGTGGACCGCCCCTCGTTCCACGTCAAGCCCGGCCAGCTGATCCACGTTCACCCCAAGGCTGAGAAGACCACCCCCTTCCAGGCTGCGGCTGCAGGTGAGAACCAGGCAGTTCTGCCCGAGGTTCCCGCATACCTGAACGTTGAGATCGAGAAGCTGCACGCAAAGCTTGAGCGTAAGCCCAAGCGCGAAGAGATCCCCGTGATCTGCGACGAGCAGCTGGTCGTTGAGTACTACTCGCGTCTGGCATAATCTCGATTTTTCGAGAAGCAACCCGTCCTGCACCGTTCGGTGGGGGCGGGTTGTTCCCGTTTAACGCGCGGGTTTTCGGGGTATATACACTACAGGGCAGTGATGCCGCTGAACCTGTGAATCTTCCGTCGCTGGGAGTTTCATGAGAGTTTAGGGGGCGCTTGAAGGATTTTTCGACTAAAATAGGGGATTGAGCTGTGTATACAGTCCTGAACTGTATGCACGATTCGGCTGCGCGCCACGGTGGCGTCCAGCCTTGTACGACTATTGATAAGCATCATGCATTGAGCGGAATGGGGTTATAGATGACCGGCGGAGATATTGCGGGCCTGATTGCAGCAGGAGTTTTTGCGATTCTGGTGGCTCTGCTTGCGCTACCCATTATTCGCCTGACCAAGGTGTTTGATGAGCTTATCGTGACGATTCGTTCGCTGAACCAGAGCACCGGCCCCCTCATTGAAGAGGTGACCCGCACTGTGGTGACCACCAATGAGCAGCTGGAGAAGGTTGACGACATCACTTCGAATGTTTCGGATGCGTCCGCGAACGTTTCTGCGCTGTCCTCGCTGGTGACCTCGACTGTGGGTCAGCCGCTGATTAAGGTTGCGTCCTTCTCGTACGGTGTGCGTCAGGCATTCCGCGGCGGTAAGTCCGGCGATGCACACGGCACCGCTGGCAACACCGGCAACACCCACACTGGCGGCCAGTACGGTTCGGCACAGTCCTCTTACTCTGCAGGCGGTGAAAACTAATGGGTCTGCTTCGTTCAGCTCTTCTGCTCGGCGCCGGCGCGGCGGTTGGTTACTTCGCTTCCAGGCGTGCCGCCTCCGAACCTGCTCAGCGTACCCCCGGCAGCGCCCTGCTCATGCGTGAGCACGGTGAGCTTGCCCTCAACCCGGAGTCTCAGATGGGAAAGTTCTTCGATTCGCCGATTGGCAAGCCCCTGCAGCCGTATGCGTTGCGTGCTGTTGAGTTCGCCGCCCGCGTGCGTGAAGGCATGCAGGAGAAGGAGATGGAGCTCAACGCTAAGGTGGAGCGCCAGAAGCAGGATCTGCGTCCTGGCTCCCTGGACACCTGGGACCGCCAGATGAGCTCGGCTGAGATTGAGTCCACGAACCGCCGCCTGGCTGAGCGTGAACTCATTGAGGTGGAGGCTGAGATTGCCTCCTTGGAAGAGGCTCAGAAGCGAGCGCGTGAGCAGCGTATTGCGCGTGACCGTCAGCTCGGCGACGGCTTCTTCAACTAGGTTTTTAAAGGTGGTGCTTTTGTCCGTTAACCACGGTACGAGGGTGGCTCGATTAGCCATTTTGCTCTCGGACAGGCACCATAGGTCAGTAGACTAATTTAGAATTTCGCACAGATTACTCTAAGGAACGAGATGCTCTCACAGGAGATTTCTAAGCGCTGGATCGATTTCTTCGCTTCCCGCGGCCATACTGTGGTGCCTTCGGCATCGCTGATTTCGAACGAGCCCGGCGCTATGTTCACCATTGCCGGTATGGTGCCGTTCATTCCCTACTTCCTGGGCCGTGAGACCCCTCCGTTCTCCCGCGCGACCAGCGTGCAGAAGTGCATCCGCACCCTGGACATTGAAGAGGTTGGTAAGACTGCGCGTCACGGTACCTTCTTCCAGATGGCTGGTAACTTCTCCTTCGGTGATTACTTCAAGGAGCAGGCGATTCCGTTTGCTTACGAGCTGCTGACCACCCCTCAGGATAAGGGCGGTTTCGGTCTGGATCCGGAGCGCCTGTGGGTCACCATTTATGAGGGTGACGATGAGGCCTTCGACATTTGGCACAACAAGGTGGGCTTCCCGGCTGAGCGTATTCAGCGTATGGGCATGAAGGAAAACTACTGGTCCACCGGTCAGCCCGGCCCCGCAGGCCCCGACTCGGAGATCTTCTACGACCGTGGCCCCGCGTACGGTAAGGAAGGCGGCCCGGCGGCTGACGACGACCGTTACATTGAGATTTGGAACCTTGTGTTCATGCAGTACCAGCGTGGCGAGGGCATCGGTAAGGATGACTTCGAGATTCTGGGTGATTTGCCGAAGAAGAACATCGATACCGGTCTGGGCGTTGAGCGTCTTGCCATGCTGCTGCAGGGTGTTGAGAACTTCTACGAGACCGACCAGGTTCGCCCCGTTCTGGACGCTGCTTCTAAGCTGTCCGGTAAGAAGTACCACGGCTCTGAGTCCGCTGAGGACGAGGGCTATGAGGACGACGTGCGTATGCGCGTGGTGGCTGACCACATCCGCTCTTCGCTGATGCTGATTGCTGACGGCGTGACCCCCTCGAACGAGGGTCGCGGCTACATTCTGCGCCGTCTGATGCGCCGTGCGATTCGTGCGATGCGTCTGCTGGGCGTGACTGAGCCCTGCCTGCCCGTGCTGTTCCCGGCTTCGCGTGATGCGATGAAGGGTGCTTTCCCGTACGTTGCTGACGACTTCGAGCGTATTTCCCGTATTGCGTACGCTGAGGAGAAGGCGTTCCTGCACACCATTGAGACCGGTACTGAGCGTCTGGAAGAGGCTGTTGCTGCGGCTAAGAAGGACGGCTCTAACGCTGTTTCTGGTGCTGAGGCGTTTGCTCTGCACGACACCTACGGCTTCCCGATTGACCTGACCCTGGAGATGGCTGCTGAGGCTGGCGTGAAGGTGGATGAGAAGTCCTTCCGCGAGCTGATGGCTGAGCAGCGTCACCGTGCGCAGGCTGACGCTAAGGCGAAGAAGGGTGCGTTTGCTGACCTGTCTGAGCTGCGTAAGCTTGTGGACGAGCGCGGCTCCATCTTCACCGGTTATACCGAGCTGCGTACTGAGACTAAGCTGCGTGCAATCCTGGTGGACGGCGTGTCTGTGCCCGCCGCTAAGGCCGGCGACAAGATTGAGGTTGTCCTGGATGAGACTCCGTTCTACGCGGAGGCTGGTGGCCAGGCAGCTGATACCGGTGTCATTACCGGCAACGGCTTCGTCATTGACGTTCAGGACGTTCAGCAGCCCGTGAAGGGTCTGAGCGTTCACCGCGCCGTTGTGCGTGAGGGTGAGGTTCACACCGGTGCCGATGTTGTGGCACAGGTTGATGTTCAGCGCCGCCGCGACGGTGAGAAGGCACACTCCGGTACCCACATCATTCACGCTGCCCTGCACCAGGTGCTCGGCAACGAGGCTACTCAGCGTGGCTCTTTCAACAAGGAAGGCTACCTGCGCTTCGACTTCGCGTGGAGCGAGGGCCTGTCCGAGTCCGCTAAGCGTGAGGTTGAAGAGGTTGCTAACCTCGCGATCCGCGATAACCACGAGGTAATTACTCGTGAGATGCCGCTGGCTGAGGCTAAGGCTCTGGGCGCGATGAGCCTCTTCGGCGAGAAGTACGGCGACGTGGTGCGTGTTGTTGAGATCGGCGGCGAGTTCTCCCGCGAGCTGTGCGGTGGTACCCACGTTGGTTCGTCCGCTGAGATTGGTTCGCTGACCCTGCTGACCGAGGGCTCTGTTGGCTCCGGTAACCGCCGTGTTGAGGCTCTGGTGGGTCTGGATTCCTTCAACCACCTGGCTGCTGAGCGTACCCTGGTGAACCAGCTGACCGGCCTGATGAAGGTTCAGTCTTCCGCGGATCTGCCGGAGAAGATTAACCAGACTCTGGCTAAGCTGAAGGCTGCTGAGAAGGAACTGGCTCAGCTGCGCCGCGAGAAGCTGCAGGCTGAGGCTGGCAAGTTGCTGGAGAACGCACAGACCATCGGTTCTGTTCGCGTTCTGGCGCATGACGCTGGCGAACTGGACGCTAACGGCGTTCGTGACCTGGCTCTGGATCTGCGTTCGCGCTTCGGTTCCGAGGCTGCTGTTGTCGCCGTGGTGGGTGTGGCTAATGGCCGCCCCGTCGTCCTGGTGGCAACCAACGAGGGTGCTCGTGAGGCTGGCGTGAAGGCTGGCGCTCTGGTCCGCGTCGCTGCCGGTGTTCTCGGCGGCGGTGGCGGCGGTAAGGACGACGTCGCTCAGGGTGGTGGCCAGGACGCATCCAAGGTTGGTGCTGCACTGGACGCTGTCCGCGACGCTATCGCACAGGCTCAGGCCTAAACATGGCAGAATTCCAGCGCGGAGTGCGGATGGGTGTCGATGTGGGTAACGCCCGCGTCGGCACCGCCCTCAGCGACCCCGACGGTATTCTCGCCACCCCGCTCAAGACGTTGCGCCGCGACGCGAAGAAGAACTCTGACCGCCGTGTTTTGCGCAAGCTGATTGAGGTGAACGAGGTGGTGGAGGTTTTCGTCGGGCTTCCGAAGACCATGCGTGGTGGGGATTCTCCTTCCACGGAAATGGCTCGGGAGTACGCTCAGGCTCTGCGCTCCGAGCTGGATGCCGAAGAGAAAACACACATTAACATTTGGCTGGTGGATGAGCGACTCACCACCGTGAGCGCTCACCGTGCACTGCACGAGGCTGGGGTTTCCAGCCGAGATTTCAAGACTATGGTTGACCAGGTGGCGGCTGTGAACATTTTGCAGTACAGCCTGGATGCCCTCAAGGCGGGGCAGTCCGTAGCCGGGTACAAGGTGAGCGATCCGGCCCACGAAGAAAACCGACCGTCCGAGTCAGAAGGGACCGCGGTTGGTGCCGTCAACGAAACGGAGAACCTTCAGTGACCGAACAGAATAAACATCCCGAAGAGAGCGGGCTCGACCTCTTTAGGCCCACGGCTGAGGACGAACGTAAGGGTATTACCGGCATTACGATGGAACAGGAAATCGTGTCGGTGGCTACGTTGCGTGCGCGTAAGCGCCGCCGCCGCGCCGTTTTGCTGAGCGCAATTTCCCTGTTTGTCGTGGCTCTGGTCATCATTTCTGGTGCCCTGATTACTCGCTACGACCCGTTCAAGAATCGTGACTACTCGGGTGGCGGTAACGGCACGACCGTGACCTTCACGATTCGTTCCGGCCAGTCCACCGCGCAGGTGGCGCAGGAGCTTGAGGCGGCGGGCATCATTGCTGATGCTGATAAGTTCGTTGAGGTGTACACCAAGGAGAGCAAGGGCAAGTACCTGCAGCCTGGCACCTACGAACTGCAGCAGCACATGAGCAGCTCGAGCGCGATTACGACCATTATCGAGGCGAACAGCAACGTACTGTACCTGGCGATTCCGCAGGGTAAGCGCGTGAGCGAGACCATCGATCTGATTGTTTCTGGCTCCGATGGCGCGTTCACCCGCAAGCAGGTTGAGGACGCGGTCAACAACTACACCCAGTACGGTGTGCCGAGCAACTTCCCCTCGATTGAGGGTTGGCTGCACCCGGGTGAGTACCGCTTCCCGAAGGGCACCGACATCAAGAAGGTCATTCAGACCATGGTTGATAAGACCAAGGCTGACCTGAAGGAAGCCGGCGTGAGCGGCGACCAGAAGACCTTCGAGGTGCTGACCATCGCCTCCATCGTGGAGCTTGAGGCTCAGCCGAAGGACTACGTGGCGGTTGCAGGCATCATTGAGAACCGCCTGAACAACCCCGACGGTGAGACCTCCGGCCTGATTCAGTCGGATGCGACCGTGACCTACGGTCTGGGCGTCCGCTCGTACCACCTGACTGAAGAGCAGAAGGCAGATAAGAGCAATAAGTACAACACTTATGCGAATAAGGGTCTTCCGAAGGGTCCGATTGGTTCCCCGCAGCTGGCTTCGATTAAGGCTGCTGCGGCTCCTGAGAAGAACCCGTACTACTACTGGGTGACTGTGGACCTGGATTCCGGTGAGACTAAGTACTCCCGCACTTACGCTGAGCACCAGCGTTACGTTGAAGAGTACAACCAGTGGTGTTCTAAGCACCCGAACCGCTGTAGCTAAGTTGTAGCTCATTGGTTTAGCTGGTAGCTACGATTTGGTAGCTTCGGCGTGAAGGTTCCTTGCTGAGGCGGGTACCGCCTCCACGAGAGTGGGGGAGGTACCCGCCTTTGCTATACCCGAATATTGGTTTGTCCCTTAAAATGGGTTAGAGTGCGCCCATGAACGCGGGTTCGTGGCGTGCGTGTCCGCAAGCCCGCAAGCCCCAAACCCCCAGCGTTGAGAACGACCCCCCGCGTTGAGAGCGAAAGAGAGCCGATGAAGACTGAACCGTACCGTGAGGCCCCGTATCTTCGCCGCGCCTACGTGCTGGGGCACCCTATTGCGCATTCGCTGTCGCCTGCGCTGCATCGTGCCGCGTACGACTTTTTGGGTGAGCAGAATTTGGGTTATGATCGCCGCGATACTCTGCCCGATGATTTGCCGGCGATTATGCACGGTGTGCGTCACCCGAAGGGTACGGAGGACGCCCCGTATATTGCGGGCCTGTCGGTGACGATGCCGTTGAAGACCGCGGTCATCAAGTATTGCGATGAGCTGAGCGAGACTGCCCGCGTGACCGGTGCGGTGAACACGGTGTATCCGCGCGGTGAGAAGGTGCTGGGCGATAACACGGACGTGATCGGCATTGTGAACGCGCTGCGCCACGCCGGTTTGGAACCGGAACCGTTTAAGGATTCTGCCGCGATTGTGGGCGGGGGAGCGACCGCTATTTCCGCCCTGACCGCACTGCATCAGCTGGGGTATTCCCGTGTGAGCGTGTACGCCCGTTCGCTGCATAAACTCGGTAGCGTGCAGGAGGCGGCGGACCGCCTGGGCGTTCAGCTGGAACAGGTTTCCCTGGCTGAGCTACCGCAGAATCTTGCTGAGCGTGGCCATCACCCGGTGGTGTCTACTCTTCCTGCCCATGCGGCGGATGAGTGGGCGAGCCAGCTGAGCGGGCTGAAGGGCGCCTCCGCGACGCACCGGCCGGTACTGCTCGATGTTGCGTATAACCCGTGGCCTTCGGTGCTGGCGAGCGCTTGGGAGGCTAGCGGCGGCACGATGGTTTCTGGCCTGGAGATGCTGCTGTATCAGGCGGTGGAGCAGGTGCTGCTGTTTACCGACCGCACCCTGTCTGAGGGTGAGCTACTGGGCTTGGTGAATGCGATGTGCGCGGCGGTTAATCTTGCGCCTCGTGCTTCCGTTTCGTGAAAAAAGCGTGCTTTCACTCGCTCAGTAAACGGGCATTTTATACACTATTTATACACGTGAAGAATTATTATTCCTTCCTCCTGCGCTGCGGTGCGGGTGCGATGAAAAGAGGTTAACCTATGGCCCTGCGTTGGCTCACTGCCGGAGAATCCCACGGCGAGGCGCTCGTCGGCATTATTGAGGGCGTACCCGCCGGTGTGGAACTCACCAGCGACATGGTGCGTGACGCCCTGGCTCGTCGCCGCCTCGGCTACGGCCGCGGTGCCCGCATGAAGTTTGAGGAGGACCGCGTGCGCATCCTGGGCGGTGTGCGTCACGGCCTGACTCAGGGCGGCCCGGTCGCGATTGAGATTGCGAACACCGAGTGGCCCAAGTGGACTGACGTGATGAGCTCCGACCCGGTGGATCCGAAGCTGATTGAGGGTCGTGCGCGTAACGCTGCGCTGACCCGTCCGCGCCCCGGTCACGCCGATTTTGCGGGTATGCAGAAGTACAACTTCTCTGAGGCTCGCCCGGTGCTGGAGCGCGCCTCCGCACGTGAGACTGCGACCCGCGTGGCTCTTGGCGTGGTTGCCGCCCAGATTTTGAAGGCTCTGGGCGTTGAGCTGGTTTCTCACACCGTGGCTGTGGGTGGCGTGCACGCTCCCGAGGGCGCCCCGGTGCCTTCGCCTCGCAACGTTGACCAGCTGGATGCTGACCCGCTGCGCTGCTTCGACAAGGCAACCTCCGACGCGATGGTTCAGCGCGTGGACGAGGCGCACAAGGACGGCGAGACTCTCGGCGGCGTGGTTGAGGTGCTCGCGTACGGTATGCCTCCCGGACTGGGTTCGTACGTGCACTGGGACCGCCGCCTGGACGCGCGCCTTGCCGCAGCGCTGATGGGTATTCAGGCGATTAAGGGCGTTGAGGTTGGCGACGGTTTCGCGACCGCTGACCGCCCGGGCACTGCCGCTCACGACGAGATTTCCATTGGTGAGCACGGCGTTACCCGCGATACCAACCGTGCCGGTGGTATTGAGGGCGGCATGAGCATTGGCGACCTGCTGCGTGTGCGCGCGGCAATGAAGCCCATTGCGACCGTGCCGAAGGCCCTGAAGACCATTGACACTTCCACCGGTGAAGAGGCTCGCGCCCACCACCAGCGTTCGGACGTGTGTGCTGTTCCCGCCGCCGGCGTGGTGGCGGAGGCTATGGTCGCCCTGGTGCTCGCTGAGGCTGCACTGGAGAAGTTTGGTGGCGACTCGATTGGTGAGACTCGCCGCAACATGGATTCCTACCTGGACGCTATCCCGGCGTCTCTGGCGTGGGAGTCTAACGTGGCTGGTTGGGACGCGTAGTGCCCCTTCCGGTTGAGCCTGCGGGCGTTCACCCCGTCGCGTCGAGCCCCCTGGCGCGTATTGCTGCGGCTGCGCAGCGTGCGCGAGGGGGCGCTTCGACGCGCCCGGAACCCGGCGCAGAATCCGGCGTGTCTGAACCCGGTGTACCTGCTGCGGCTGAGCAGAGTGTTGAGGCTGCGGGCGCTGAGCCTGTTGAGACTGCGAGCGCTGGGGCTCGTGAGGCCGTTGCGCGTGAGGCCACCGCATCGGTTTCTTCTGCATCAGTTTCTTCTGCGCGCCCGGCTTCTCGCGTGCCCACCCCCGCTGACCTGATGCGTTCTGGCGCCCGCCCCCTGCCCGCCGCCGCTGCGGCGAACACGCAGGGTGTGCGCCTGTACGCCTCCTCGGTATCTGAGGACGCCGACCCGGCGCTCGGCCTGGACGAGGACCTGCGCCTGAAGCTGCTCAGCGCCCTGCAGGGCATGGGCACCGCTGAAGAGGAACCCCGCAAGGAACCCGCACAGGCGGATGCACCCAAGCTTGCACCTGCACATCCTGTAGCTGTGCCCGCGGCTGAACCCGCCAAGCCGGTCCGTCCGACTCCGGCGCTGTTCGGCAAGGTCCAGGTTGCCGCACCCGCCGAACCTACCGCGCACCCCGCGGAAGAAGAGAACCAGGCGGGGGAGAAGCCCCTCGACGCTTCCGAGCTGCCCGCAACCCCTGCTGAGTCTGTGGCACCCGCAGAGCTCACCGCCCCCACAGAGCTTGCTGTCCCCGCAGAAGCGCTCGCAGAAGACGAGTCCGCCGGCGCTCGCATCCACCCGCAGCAGGTGCGTGAAATGCACGAGAACTTCGCGGAACGCTCCCGACCCATTGTGCTCATTGGCCCCATGGCGGCAGGTAAGACCTACATTGGTACGCACCTGGCGCGTTTCTACGGCTACGAGTTCCTCGACGCCGACCAGCTCATTGTCGAACGCTACGGCGAAGTCTCCGAAATCTTCGAGATTTTCGGTGAGGCGTACTTCCGCGAGCTCGAACGCAAAACCATCGAAGAGGTCCTCACCTCGCCCGTGTACCGCAACACGGTGTTCTCCCTGGGCGGTGGCGCGCCCATGACCGACTCGGTCGCGGAGCTGCTCAAGGACGAATGCGTGGTGTACATCCTCGTTGATGCTGACACCGTCACCCCGCGCATTACCGGCAATAAGACCCGCCCGCTGCTGCAGCCGAACCCGGTCGAGCGGTGGACCGACATTTTTGAGCGCCGCCGCAGCCGATACGAAGAGCTGGCGCACTTCACCCTGGACGCACGAGGCGGCCGCCCCATCACCGAGATGACCGCTGAAATCCAGGCGTACGTGACCGCAACCCGTGCCTCCCGCGCGCAGCGCCCCCAAGCATAACCCCTCACCTGTGAAAGGACACATGATGAGCACTCAGCCCACCCCCACTTTCGGTGCCTCCGGCGCGGAAGATATTACCCGCATCCCGGTGACCGGCAGCTCCCCGCGTGAGAACTATGAGGTTCTCATCGGCCACAACCTGCTCGGTAAAATCCCCGAAATTCTGGGCAACCGCGCCAAGAAGGTGCTCGTGATTCACCCGCGTGCCCTGCGTTCCACCGGTGAGCTGGTCATGGAAGACCTGCGTGCCATGGGCTACGAATCGTTCAGCGCCGAAATTCCGGACGCTGAGGAGGCAAAGCACTACCAGGTGGCGGCGTTCTGCTGGCAGGTGCTCGGTCAGAACGACTTCACCCGCACCGACGCGATCATCTCTGTGGGCGGCGGTGCCATTACCGACGTTGCCGGCTTCGTCGCGGCAACCTGGCTGCGCGGCGTGCGCGTTATTCACATTCCGACCACCCTGCTCGGCATGGTGGACGCTGCCGTGGGCGGTAAGACCGGCATCAACACCGCCGAAGGTAAGAACCTGGTCGGCGCGTTCTGGCCGCCCGCCGCAGTGCTCTGCGAGATTGGCACCCTGCGCACCCTGCCTGAGCATGAGCTGCTGACCGGCATGGGTGAGGTCGTCAAGTGCGGATTCATCGCAGACCCCGAAATTCTTGACCTGATCGAGGCAAACCCGCAGGCCGTGCGCGATTCGCAGTCCGCCGTGATGCGCGAGCTCATTGAGCGCAGCGTGCGCGTGAAGGCTGAGGTTGTCTCCGAGGACCTGCGCGAGTCCGGCCGCCGCGAAATCCTGAACTACGGCCACACCCTCGCCCACGCCATCGAACGTAACGAGCGCTACCAGTGGCGTCACGGCGCGGCAGTGTCCGTCGGCATGGTCTACGCCGCCGAACTGGCGCTGGCAACCGGCCACGCCGACGAAGAACTCGTGGCACGCACCCGCCGCATCCTCGAATCCCTGGGCCTGCCCACCTCCTACAAAGCAGACGCATGGCCCCAGCTGCTCGAAGCAATGCGCCGCGACAAGAAGGCACGCGGCAACCTGCTGCGCTTCATCATTCTTGACGGTTTGGCTCGCCCGCGCGTCTACGAGGTGCCGGACGACTCGATCCTGTACATGACCTACCAGGAAATCATCTCCGAGTAGGTGCGAGTCCCGTATATTCACCGGATGCACCCGGCGCGTGTTTGCTAATACGCGCCAGCCGGGCGGGGTGCCACAGAAAAACTGTGACGCCCCTGCTAGGCAAACTCGTGCGCATCCTGTAGAATGTACGGGACATATTTTTGCTCATTGAAAACTTAGCGCCTCGCCGGGTACCACTACGGCGTGAGCGTCGATGACACGAAGGAGAGCCCCATGGCATCCACTACCGATATTAAGAACGGCGCCGTCCTGAAGATTGACGGCAACCTCTGGTCCGTCGTAGAGTTCCAGCACGTTAAGCCCGGCAAGGGTGGCGCATTCGTCCGCACCAAGCTGCGCAACGTTACCTCCGGCAAGGTCGTCGACCGCACCTTCAACGCTGGCGCTAAGATCGAAACCGCAACCGTTGACCGCTCCGACTACCAGTACCTGTACCAGGACGGCGACGACTACGTCTTCATGGACATGAAGACCTACGACCAGATCAACGTTCCCGCAACCGTTGTCGGCGACGCAGCAAACTACATGCTCGAGTCCCAGACCGCAACCATCGCAATGCACGAGGGTAGCCCCCTGTACATCGAACTGCCCGCATCCGTGGTCCTCGAAATCACCTACACCGAGCCCGGCCTGCAGGGTGACCGCTCCACCGGCGGCACCAAGCCCGCAACCGTTGAGACCGGCTACGAGATCCAGGTTCCCCTGTTCCTGGAGACCGGCACCAAGGTCAAGGTTGACACCCGCACCGGTGAGTACCTTGGTCGTGTGAACGACTAATGAATTCGCGTACTAAAGCCCGATTGCGCGCCCTCGAAGTGCTCTTCGAGGCGGATCAGCGCAACGAAGATTATATTGAGGTACTCCGCCGCCGCCGACTGTACACGGTAGCGCAGATTTCTGCTTACTCTGAGGAAATCATTCGTGGCGTCCGCGACCACGACGAAGAGATCCGTGAGTTTGTGGAGACTTACGCCCGTGACTGGTCCTTCGAGCGTATGCCCGCCGTGGACCGTGCCGTGCTGCGTATTGGCACTTGGGAGCTTCTGTACAATGATGAAGTTCCGGATGCTGTCGCAATTTCTGAGGCTGTCGGTCTGGCGCGTGTGCTGTCCACGAATGAATCTCCGAAGTTCGTGAACGGTCTGCTGGATAAGCTCCGTCAGGTGAAGCCGACCCTGCTCGCGTAAGACGTCCCGCCGCGGCCTGCCCGCCAGCCTGTAGCTGGTTGGTTTGCTGCCGTTGAGGATGCGCCCGCAGGGGAGCGTACGTGAAACCCCCGCCGTACTGTAGTTCGCTACAGGACGGCGGGGGTTTTCTGTGTCTAGGTTGCGTTTGGTTGGTGCAGTTCTGCGTGGGGTTTCGTATTGGGTGCGGATGCGCTCGCAGGGTTTGTTAGCAACAGTCGAGGCTTCACCGGACAACGCGGGCGGGGGAGTGCCCCCTCTGCGGCGCTGAGCGCCTTGAGGACGGAGCCCCCGCCCTGCGTGCCCGGTATGCGCCTCTATGCATACCTCAGATATGCCCTTGTCTGCACCTATATGAACGGAACATTGCCAAAATGGACAAATAGCGAGCCGGGGTGTGTGCTCCGTGGATATATGTTAGGGTAATGGCATCAACCGATAACATTCCGCTGAATTCCACACGTTGTTGCGTGGATAATTCTGCGGTTTACACAACCACACACCAGAAAAGAACTAACAATGATGTTCAACCGTACTTCTATTGCCGCGCTCTCTGCGGCAATGATGCTGACCCTGTCTGCTTGTTCCGGCGGCGCGCAGGTCAGCGCAGAACCGAGTGCTTCCACTTCCGCGAGCACTGAGTCGGCAAGCGCTGAGGCTTCCGCAACTCCCACTCCTTCGCCCACTCCGACCGGTTCTGAGGTTGTCGAAATCCGTGCCGCCGTTGATACCACTGTTGACTCAGAAGAAGCACGAAAAGCTGCAGGAGAAGCAGCTAAGCAAGTGCTGGAACAGGACGTGCGCCTTCGGAATGCCTGGATGCAGGGGGACCTGGAACATACCAGTGAAAAGGATCTCGCTAAGTATATGGAACCGAAGGGCGTTAAAAGCACCCTGGATGGTTTTGCGGACTTACGTGAAACACTTCAGGAAGGGCCGTTCAGTGGGCAGATTGAAATCCGCGATGTAGAAGTAGTCGAAGTATCTGCCTCAACGGACCAAAACGGGCAGAGCACCCCTAACGCTGTTGTTCGTGTGCAGTATTGCGAAGACTGGGGAAGCCTTCGCTGGCCAACCGGCGAACCTATTGTTCTTGATGATTCTCTCGCAACAGAGGAAATGCGCGAGAACACTATGATTCGTCGACCTGACGGTGTGTTTGTGATTCAGAGTGGCCGCAAAGTCCAGGGTGGCTGTAAGCCCTCGCAGCACTAACGCTTTCAGAAATGGGAAGGTACTTGAAGTACATCTGAGTGTGCTTCAACTACCTTCCCACTTCTATTTTTGGCCTCATGCTATAGACATGCTTCTTCAATAGGTGCTTCTGGTATCCCCGCAGCCCTCTCACCGTGAGCGGTCTCTCGCCGAACCTGAACGTAGCCTGTGAACTGTGGTACCCTACTAGAAGCACAAAACCTTTAAATCCGTCCCGTGAGGCGGGGAAGGAGACGGCTATGCCTGGGTCAACTGTACCCACATCCGGCGCGAATCAGGGGCGAAATCTAACCGCAGCCCCCCATTCGGCAACCCCTCAAAGCACCTCCGAGGACGCGACCACCGTCGGCCGCACCATCCTCAGCGAGGACGAAATCCGCCGCGCCCTCACCCGCATCGCCTACGAAATTATTGAAACCAATAAAGGCGTAGAAAACCTCGTACTCATCGGCATCCGCTCCCGCGGCGTGCCCCTCGCCGTACGACTCGCCGCCCGCATCCAAGCCATCGAGCCGAACTTCAACGCAGAAACACGAATCGGCGCCCTGGACATCACCGCCTACCGCGACGACCAGCGAACCGGTGGCACCACCTCCCTAGAAACCGCAGGGGAAAGCATCATGCCCACCATCGGCATTGAAGGCAAAACCGTAGTCCTCGTTGACGACGTCCTCTACTCCGGCCGCACCGTACGCGCCGCCCTCGACGCACTCAACGCCCACGGACGACCCGCCCTCGTACGCCTGGCAGTCCTCGTAGACCGCGGACACCGGCAACTACCCATCCGCGCCGACCACGTGGGCAAAAACCTGCCCACCAGCGCCAGCGAAACCGTGCGCGTCGTACTAACTGAAACCGACAACGCAACAGACCGAGTTGACATTATCCAGCTGGGAGGGCTCTCATGAAGCATCTGCTCGACACCCGCGAACTAACCCGCGAAGAAGCCATCGAAATCCTTGACGTCGCCGACTACATGGCGCAGGTCAAAGCCGAAAACCGCACCCTCAACGTGCTCAACGGCAAGACCGTCGTCAACCTCTTCTTCGAGGACTCCACCCGAACCCGCCTCTCCTTCGAAGCCGCGGAGAAGCGCCTGGGCGCCGCCGTCACCAACTTCTCCGCATCTGGCTCCTCCCTGTCTAAGGGTGAGTCGCTCAAGGACACCGCGCAGACCCTCAAGGCGATTGCCGCGGATGCGTTCGTGATCCGCCACTCGGCATCCGGCGCACCGCAGCGCCTCGCCGAGGCAGGCTGGACCGACATCCCCGTGCTCAACGCGGGCGACGGCACCCACGCACACCCCACCCAGGCACTGCTCGACGCCGTATCCCTGCGCCAGTACAAGGCGGAACGCGACGGTCTCGACAGCCCCCGTGGCACCGACCTGTCCGGCATGCGCGTGCTCATCGTCGGCGACATCCTGCACTCGCGCGTGGCACGCTCCAACCTCTGGCTGCTGCACACCCTCGGCGCGCAGGTCGTCTTCGTCGCACCGCCGACCCTGCTGCCGCTGAACACCGCCTCCTGGGTTGAAGAGGCCGGCCTGGAAATCTTCCACGACTTCGACGAAGCTATCGCCACCAACCCCGACGCCGTCATGCTGCTGCGCATCCAGAAGGAACGCATGAACGCCGCGTACTTCCCCTCCGCAGAGGAATACACCGACCTGTGGGGTCTGACCGCCGAACGCTTCGCAACCCTGCAGGCACAGCCGCAGCCGGTCGCAATCCTGCACCCGGGCCCCATGAACCGCGGCCTGGAAATCTGCGCCGAAGCCGCCGACGCCACCAACTCCTGGGTCCTGCGCCAGGTCAGCAACGGCGTGGCGCTGCGCATGGCGGTGCTCTACCTGCTTCTGACCGACGGCTCCAGCGCCAAGCTCTACGCCGGCGACGAATCCTAAACGACCTTCCTAACGAGAGGAACCAACACCATGAGCAAGTACCTGATTAAGGGCGCAAGCCTCTACGGCGAAAAGGTCGCCGACATCCTCATCGAGGACGGCGTGATTAGCCGCATCGCAGAGAACATTGACGCCGCAGACGCACAGGTCGTCGAGGCGGCAGGCCAGGTGGCGCTACCCGGCCTGGTCGACATCCACACCCACCTGCGTCAGCCCGGCTACGAGGCATCCGAAACCGTGGAGACCGGCACCCGCGCAGCAGCCCTGGGCGGCTACACTGCAGTGTTCGCCATGGCAAACTCCATGCCCGTGGCAGACACCGCCGCAGTCGTTGAGCAGGTTGACCGCCTCGGCAAGGAATCCGCATGGTGCCGCGTGCAGCCCATCGGCGCAGTGACCGTGGGCCTGAAGGGCGAGCGCCTCTCCGACATCGGCGGCATGGCGAACTCCACCGCTAACGTGCGCGTGTTCTCTGACGACGGCATGTGCGTGTACGACCCCGCCGTGATGCGCCGCGCCCTCGAATACGTCAAGACCTTTGACGGCGTTATTGCGCAGCACGCGCAGGAGCCGTGCCTGACCGAGGGCGCCCAGATGAACGAAGGTAAGGTGTCCGCTGACCTGGGCCTGACCGGCTGGCCCGCCGTCGCTGAAGAGGCAATCATTGCCCGCGACGTGCTGCTGGCTGAGCACCTGGATTCCAAGCTGCACATCTGCCACCTGTCCACCAAGGGCTCCATTGAGGTTGTGCGCTGGGCTAAGTCCCGCGGCGTGAAGGTGACCGCGGAGGCAACCCCGCACCACCTGCTGCTCACCGACGAGACCGCACGCACCTACGACCCGGTGTTCAAGGTTAACCCGCCGCTGCGCACCGAAGAGGACGTCATGGCGCTGCGTCAGGCTGTTGCTGACGGCATCATCGACGTGATTGGTACCGACCACGCACCGCACCCGGCAGAGACCAAGGAATGCGAGTGGGCGTGCGCCGCGAACGGTATGACCGGCCTGGAGCAGGCACTGTCCATCATCCAGATGACCCTGGTTGACACCGGCATGATTACCTGGCGCGATGTGGCACGCATCCTCTCCGAGCAGCCCGCGAAGATCGGTCGCCTGGACCACGAGCAGGGCCGCCCGCTTGCCGAAGGCGAACCGGCGAACATTGTGCTGGTCGACCCGAAGGCAACCCGCGTGATCAAGCCGGAGGAGCAGGCAACCAAGGGTAAGAACAACCCCTACCGCGGCATGGAGGTGCCCGGCTCGATCCGTGCAACCTTCTACGCTGGCCACCCGACCGTGCTGAACGGCGAGCTGGCAACCCCGCGTCGCTAAATCCGCGAGGCGAACGTACGTGGTGACCATGCCTGGCGGTGGTAGGTTCACGCCTGCCACCGCCTCGCCGGGAGCACCGCCCCCAATCTCACCAACCCAGGCCGAGATCATCGACCGAGACCCCAACCGAAAGAGAGAACCTTCGTGGGAAAGTTCCTGACCGCCGTCATCTGCATCGCCTTGGTCGCCCTGTGCATCTACGGCATGTGGCACGGATGGCGCTCGCGCCTGGCACGCCAGGCGAACATGTTCGGATCCCTCAAGGAAGTTCCCGAACGCTACGAGGGCATGACCGCTGACGCCGCTTTCGAGGGCGAGTACGTCAGCACCACGATCTTCGGTAATTGGCTGGACCGTGTGGGTTTCGATTCGCTTGGTTTCAAGAGCAAGTCCACCCTGCTGATTTACCCGGACAGCATCATCTTCACCCGTAACGGCGCGAAGGACCTGTGGATTCCGGCGAAGAAGCTTGCGGTCATCACCACAGACCGCGGTATGGCGGGCAAGGTTGTGGAGAAGAACGGCTTGGTCGTGATTGGTTGGACCCTGGACGGTCACCGCGTGCAGACCGGCTTCCGCACCCGCTACGCCGAGGATAAGCAGGCGGTACTGCGGGAGCTGCGCCGCATCGCCCCGAATGCGGTGGATGCGCCTGAGAAGTGGGCGGCAGAACCGGAAGCCTAAATCCCGGCGCAATACCCGGTGCACCCACACCCAAGATTTTGCCCCACGGCAGGAGAACACCCCGCCGAAGGCACCATAGACTACCCCGGAACCTGCACGGTAGAGGCCGTACAGGAAGCGGGGGAGAACACCAGAGAAAAGGAAGAAGAGCATGACTGACATGACACGATCCGGCGCCCTGCGTACGGACCGCGCGCTGCTCGTCCTGGAGGACGGCACCGTCTACCGCGGCTACGGCTACGGCGCAACCGGCGCGTCCCTGGGCGAGGCGGTTTTCTCGACCGGTATGACCGGCTACCAGGAAACCCTGACCGACCCCTCCTACGCGGGTCAGATTGTGGTTCAGACCGCTCCCCATATCGGCAACACCGGCGTGAACAAGACCGACGCTGAGTCCCGCAAGATTTGGGTTGCCGGCTACGTGGTTCGCGACGCAGCACGCGTGGCATCCAACTGGCGTTCTGAGCGCACCCTCGACGAAGAGCTCATCGAGCAGGGCATCGTCGGTATTCAGGGCATTGACACTCGCGCCCTGACCCGCCGCCTGCGTTCGAGCGGTTCGATGCGTGCGGGCGTGTTCTCCGGTGAGCACGCAGAACGCCCCGAAGCTGAACTGCTGGAGGAGGTGCGCGCCTCCGAGCCGATGGCTGGCCGTAAGCTCGCTGACTCCGTTTCGGTTGACACCGCCTACACCGTTGAGCCGCACCAGTTCAACTGGTTCGCACCCCCGGTCGCAACCATTGTCGCCCTGGACCTGGGCATTAAGTCGATGACCCCGCAGCGTTTCGCTGAGCGTGGCGTGCGCGTGCACGTGCTGCCCGCAAGCGCAACCCTTGAGGACATCTACTCCCACAACCCCGACGGCGTGTTCTTCTCCAACGGCCCCGGTGACCCGGCAACCGCTGACGAGCAGGTTGAGCTGCTGCAGGGCGTGCTGCGTAAGGGCACCCCGTTCTTCGGCATCTGCTTCGGTAACCAGCTGCTTGGCCGCGCCCTGGGCTTCGGCACCTACAAGCTGCCCTTCGGCCACCGCGGCATCAACCAGCCGGTGATGGACAAGACCACCGGCAAGGTTGAAATCACCGCGCAGAACCACGGCTTCGCTGTGGACGCGCCGATTGGCGACTACGTGACCGCACCGAACGCTGAGTTCGGTCAGGTCATGGTCTCCCACGTGGGTCTGAACGACAACGTGGTTGAGGGCCTGACCTGTAAGGACATCCCCGCGTTCTCCGTGCAGTACCACCCCGAGGCTGCTGCGGGCCCGCACGATTCCGCCTACCTCTTTGACCGTTTCATCGACCTGATGGTCGCAACCAAGACTGCAAAGGAAGCATAAATGCCTCGTCGTACTGACCTTAATAGCGTCCTCGTCATCGGTTCCGGCCCCATCGTCATCGGTCAGGCAGCGGAATTTGACTACTCCGGCACTCAGGCGCTGCGCGTGCTGAAGGAGGAGGGCGTGCGCGTCATCCTCGTGAACTCGAACCCGGCAACCATCATGACCGACCCCGAGTTCGCGGACGCCACCTACATTGAACCCATCACCCCCGAGGTGATTGAGAAGATCATCGAGAAGGAAAAGCCGGACGCAATCCTGCCGACCCTGGGTGGTCAGACCGCGCTGAACGCGGCGATCTCCCTGGATGAGCGCGGCGTGCTCTCCAAGTACAATGTTGAGCTGATCGGCGCGAACATTGAGGCGATTAACCTCGGTGAGGACCGTGAAGCATTCAAGGGCGTGGTGGAGCGCGCCGGCGGCGAGTCTGCACGCTCGGTGATTGTTCACTCCATGCCGGAGGCGCTGGAAGCCGCTAAGGAGCTGGGCTACCCGATGGTGGTTCGCCCCTCCTTCACCATGGGTGGTCTCGGCTCGGGTATGGCGTACAACGAGGAAGACCTCTACCGTATTGCCGGTGCCGGTATTCAGTACTCGCCGACCAGCGAGGTCCTGCTGGAGGAGTCTATCCTCGGCTGGAAGGAATACGAGCTGGAGATGATGCGTGACACCAACGACAACGTCGTGGTCGTCTGCTCCATCGAAAACTTCGACCCCGTGGGCGTGCACACCGGTGACTCCATCACCGTGGCACCCGCACTGACCCTGACCGACCGTGAGTTCCAGAAGCTGCGCGACATCGCGATTAACGTGATTCGTGAGGTTGGCGTGGACACCGGTGGTTGTAACATCCAGTTCGCGATTGACCCGAAGACCGGCCGCATCATCGTCATTGAGATGAACCCGCGCGTGTCTCGTTCCTCGGCGCTCGCGTCGAAGGCTACCGGCTTCCCGATTGCGAAGATTGCGACCAAGCTGTCCCTGGGTTACACCCTGGATGAGATTCCGAACGATATCACCCAGAAGACCCCGGCGTCCTTCGAGCCGACCCTTGACTACGTGGTCGTGAAGGTTCCGCGCTTCGCGTTTGAGAAGTTCCCGGCTGCTGACCCGACCCTGACCACCACCATGAAGAGTGTTGGCGAGGCTATGGCTCTGGGTCGTAACTTCACTGAGGCCCTGCAGAAGGCGATGCGTTCGCTGGAGCAGAAGGGTGCGTCCTTCTCGTTCAAGCCGCTGTCCCTGTCTGAGGCTGAGCTGGCTGAGCTGGTTGAGAAGACTAAGGTTGCGACCACTCAGCGTATTTACCAGGTTCAGCAGGCTCTGCTGGCTGGCGCTACCGTGGAGCAGCTGCACGAGGCTACCAAGATTGACCCGTGGTTCCTGGATCAGCTGGTGCTGCTGAATGAGGTTGCTGGCGTGGTTCACGCTAAGCGTGACAACCTTGACCCGGAGACCCTGAAGCTGGCTAAGCGTCACGGTTTCTCGGACGCTCAGATTGCTGAGATTATCGGCTCTTCTGAGGATGTTGTGCGCGGTGTTCGCCACGCTCTGGGTATCCGCCCGGTCTTCAAGACTGTTGACACCTGTGCTGCCGAGTTTGAGGCGTTCACTCCGTACCACTACTCCTCCTACGACCTGGAGGATGAGGTTGCGCACCACGAGAAGCCCTCGATTATGATTCTGGGTTCGGGCCCGAACCGTATCGGTCAGGGTATCGAGTTCGACTACTCCTGTGTGCATGCTTCGCTGGTGCTGCGTTCGCTCGGTTACGAGACTGTCATGGTCAACTGCAACCCTGAGACTGTTTCGACTGACTACGATATTTCGACTCGCCTGTACTTCGAGCCGCTCACCCTTGAGGATGTGCTTGAGATTGTTGAGTCGGAGCGTCGTACCGGCGGTCTGATGGGCGTGTTCGTGCAGCTGGGCGGTCAGACCCCGCTGAAGCTGGCTCGTGCCCTGAAGGATGCGGGCGTGCCGATTCTGGGCACCACCCCCGAGGCTATTGACCTGGCTGAGGACCGCGGCGAGTTCTCCCGCGTGCTGGAGGAGAGCGGCCTGATTTCGCCCAAGAACGGTACCGCGTTCACTTTCGAGGGTGCTAAGCGCATCGCTGACGAGATTGGTTACCCGGTTCTGGTTCGTCCTTCGTACGTGCTGGGCGGCCGTGGCATGGAAATCGTCTACGATGAGGCGAACCTGGCACGCTACCTGGAGAACGCTACCGAGGTTTCGCCCTCGCAGCCCGCTCTGATTGATAAGTTCCTTGAGGACGCTATCGAGATTGACGTTGACGCCCTGTTCGACGGCGAGGAGCTGTACTTGGGCGGCGTCATGGAGCACATTGAGGAAGCCGGTATTCACTCGGGTGACTCCTCCTGTACTCTGCCTCCGATTACTCTCGGCCCGGACATCATCGCGAAGGTGAAGGACGCTACCGAGAAGATTGCTCGCGGCACCGGTGTGCGCGGCCTGATTAACATTCAGTTCGCGTACGTGTCTGAGAACCTGTACGTGATTGAGGCAAACCCGCGTGCATCCCGTACTGTTCCGTTCGTGTCGAAGGCTACCGGCGTGCAGATGGCTAAGGCTGCTGTGCTGATTGGTCTGGGTAAGAGCATTGCTGAGCTGAAGGCTGAGGGTTACTTGCCGTCGAACATGGATGGCGCATCCCTGCCGGAGGAGACCGCGATTGCTGTGAAGGCTGCGGTTCTGCCGTTCGCTCGTTTCCGCACCCCTGAGGGTGTTGTGGTGGATTCGCTGCTGAGCCCGGAGATGCGTTCGACCGGTGAGGTTATGGGTCTGGATAAGCACTATGACACCGCGTTCGCGAAGGCTCAGGCTGGTGCTGGTTCGCCGCTGCCCACCTCCGGTAAGGTGTTCATTTCGGTGGCTAACCACGATAAGCGTAACGTCATTATTTACGCGAAGATGCTGGAGTCGCTGGGCTTTGAGATCGTTTCGACCGGTGGTACCGCTGAGATTCTGCGCCGTAACGGCTTGAACTCGGTGATCGTGGCTTCGAAGTTCGCTGAGGCGAATGGCGACCACTCGATTGTGGACATGGTCCGCAACGGTGACATTGATCTGATTCTGAACACCCCTGCCGGTGGTGCTGCTCGTAGCGATGGTTACGAGATTCGTGCCGCTGCGGTTTCGGTGGGCTGCCCGGTCATGACCACCATTTCTGAGTTCGCTGCGGCTGTTCAGGCGATTAATGCTCTGCGTGAGCACAGCTGGGACATCATGAGCCTGCAGGAGCACGGCGTTCAGCTGGCTGCCGCTGTGGATGCTCGTTCCGAGGGTGGCGAGGCGTAATGTCCGTTGCTTTTGGTGATCGTCTGGCGAAGGCGATGGCGGAGCGCGGCCCGCTGTGTATGGGTATTGACCCGCATCCGAACCTGCTGGAGCAGTGGGGTCTTGAGGATTCTGCTGCCGGTCTGGCTGCTTTTACTGAGGCGGTCTATGAGGGTTGCGCCCCGTTTGCGGCGGCGTTGAAGCCTCAGGTGGCGCTGTTTGAGCGTCACGGTTCGGCTGGTCTTGCTGTGCTGGAGGCGCTGTTTGCCCGCGCTGCCGCTGATGGTGTGCTGATTGTTGCTGACGCTAAGCGCGGCGATATTGGTTCGACCATGAAGGCGTACGCGGATGCGTGGCTCGGCTCGTCTTCGCCGCTGGGTACCGATTCGGTGACTTTGAGCCCGTATCTGGGTTTTGAGTCGCTGCGTCCGGCGCTGGATTTGGCTGATGAGAATGACCGCGGCACGTTCGTGTTGGCGTTGACCTCGAACCCTGAGGGCAAGAGCGTTCAGCACGTGGGCGCGTCGGAGTCTGGTCATTCCGGCGAGTCTGAGGGCCATTCCGGCGAGTCTGGGGGCGCTGTGGCTAAGCGTATTATCGCTGCGGCTACCGCTGAGAATGCTTCCCGCCAGTGGGAGCAGATGGGCCCGTGCGGCCTGGTGGTTGGCGCGACTGTTGGTCAGGCGCTGGTTGATTTGGGTATTGACCTGAGCGTGTTCAACGGCCCGATTCTGTCGCCGGGTTATGGTGCGCAGGGAGCTTCGGCGGCTGATCTGTACCGCGTGTTTGCAGGCGTTGAGTCGCAGGTGCTGGTGAATTCCAGCCGTGGCGTGCTTGCTGCTGGCCCGTCGGTTGAGGGTTTGGCGCAGGCTGCGCAGGCGGCTCGTGATGACCTGTTGGCGGCTCGCGGCGCGTAGTTCGCGTGTTGTGTGAGAGGGGCGTGTGCTCCGGGTGGATTCTGTTGAGGGCCTGCTCGGGGTGCGCGCCCTTTGTGTGTACCCCCTGTGCGAGCCTGTTTTATCGCATTTTTTGGGTACATTCGCATGCATAATTTTGCCGCCGCACACTCGCGCCGATGCGAGTTTTCTCACCTCTGTAGTGGGGGAGCGTGCCCGCTCTTTGAGGCGCGTGCGTGGTTCCACTTTTGATAGGGCGAATACTCCGCTATGCTATAGGGGTACTCCCTGATATTTACGTGCTGACGTGCGTAGACGCATTGTTGGTGCGAGGGTGAGTGCTGCGGGTGGAACGAGGGTTCTCGTGCTATCCGTGTTACATTAGTTGATAAGTAAAATTCTATAACTCGCAGAAATGGGGGACCCAACCATGCCGCTGACTCCGCTAACTGAAGATGCGCGCGCCTCCGCCCGCGAGAAGGCAGTACTTGCCCGAGCACACCGCCAGGAAATTAAGCGTGCACTGAGTGACCGTGAACTTTCCGTGCGTCAGGTGCTCGATATGGTCGATTCCGACCCTGCACTGGCTAAAATGCCGGTGGGGCAGATGCTGCGCGCACTTCCGGGCATTGGTGCCGTTCGAGCTGAACGCATCATTGAAGAACTTCATATTGCACCGACTCGCCGCCTTGGCGGCCTTGGTGTACACCAGCGTCGCAAGATGGTGGAGTACTTCAACCGTAATTCGCGGTATTTGAACCGTGCACGTCGCAGGACTAATACTCTGCCTCCTGAATCTTCTCAGCCCTAATACCTCGTGCCTTCAGCCGATGAAGGCGCAGTAAGGAAGCTATGTCTCAGCCGACTCTCACCGTACTGGCTGGCCCCACTGCTGTTGGCAAGGGTACGGTGTGCCAGTACATTCGTGAGAACTACCCGAACGTGTGGTTCTCTGTTTCCGCTACCACTCGTGATCCTCGCCCCGGTGAGGTTGACGGTACTCACTACTATTTCGTTTCGATGGAAGAGTTTGACCAGATGATTGCTGACGGTCAGATGCTTGAGTACGCTGTGGTGCACGGTAAGAACAAGTACGGTACTCCGCGCGCTAAGGTCCAGGAGGCTCTAGATGCTGGCCGCCCGGTGATTCTTGAGATTGACCTGCAGGGTGCTCGCCAGATTCGCGAGACCATGCCGGATGCTCGCCTGATTTTCTTGGCTCCTCCGAGCTGGGATGAGCTGGTGTCGCGTCTGGTGGGTCGAGGTACCGAGAGTGAGCAGGAGCAGGCTCGTCGCCTTGAAACCGCGAAGGTTGAGCTGGCTGCTGAGAAGGAATTTGACGTCACGGTCGTCAACGACTCTGTTGAGCGTGCAGCGAAGGAGATTGCTGAGCTGATTGGCGCCGCCTAATCTGCATGCTTTGCGTTTGCGGTGGGGCTAGAGTTTCTTCCGACCTGTAGTTCTGCCGCGAGGAGTTGTGAAAGGTGGGGGTTTCGAAGAGTTTTCTTCGGAGCCCCCGCCTTTTGTTTGCCCTGTGCCCGCTACTCTGTGCCTGCCGGTCTGCCTTTTATCTGGGCTGGTACGTGCGTTTTAGCCGTTGAGAGGGTAGAATAGTTCTTTAGTTTTGACCGTGCCCTCAGTGTGCCCGGTTTGCGCCATAGCGCGAACGGTGTGCGGGGGCGTTCGGTACGTACATTCCATCAAGCTATTTGGAGTTTTTAGTGGCAAACGAAATCAAGGAACACGAGGACTACAACTTCGTTGACGGTGTCGCTCCCGAGGGCATCGTGAGCCCCAGCGCTGACGCGCTGATTGAGAAGGCGGAGTCCAAGTACGGCCTGGTGATTTTCGGTGCCCGCCGTGCACGCCAGATTAACGCGTACTACGCTAACCTGCAGGACAATACTGCTGCGCACGTTGGCCCGCTGGTTGACGCTGAGTCGAACGAGAAGTCTCTGTCGGTGGCAATGCGTGAAATCATTGCTGACCGTGTTGTGGCGGAGCACCACCCGGACGCTAAGTTCGATGAGGACGGCTACCCGATTCCCGAGGATCTGTCCGCTGTGATTGATTTCAGCGCGGCTGAGTTCTCTGGCGCTATCGAGGAGGAGTACATCCCCGCAGGTAGCGAAGAGGTTATTGCTATCGAAGAGGTTATCCTCGACGAGTCCGCTGAGTAATCTGCTTTTTACAAGGATTCTTTGACGTACCATGCGCATTATCGTTGGTATTGGAGGGGGCATTGCTGCGTATAAGGCGGCGATGCTCCTTCGTCTTTTTGCGAAGAATGGCGACGAGGTAATCGCCATGCCCACCCCGAACGCAACGAAGTTCGTGGGTGTTCCCACCCTGGAGGCGCTGAGCGGCAACCCCGTCTCAACGGACGTGTTTGACCGCGTGCCGGAGGTAAACCATGTGCGTCAGGCTGAGCAGGCTGATGCTGTGGTGGTTGCCCCGGCGACCGCTGATTTGCTGGCTCGTTTGGCGGCTGGTCGTGCTGATGATTTGCTGTCCTCTACGGTGTTGACGACGCACGCCCCGGTGATTTTGGCGCCGGCGATGCATACCCAGATGTGGGAGCATCCGGCGACTCAGGCGAATGTGCAGACTCTGCGTTCGTGGGGTTATCACGTGATTGAGCCTGCGATTGGGCGTTTGACGGGCCCGGATTCTGGTCCGGGTCGCATGCCTGAGCCGGAGGATATTTTCGCGGTGGCGCTGGATGTGATTGCGCGCTTCCCGAAGGGGCAGGTGCACCCGGTGTACACGCCCGGTTACGCGCCGACTGAACCCCTGTACACGGGTACGGAGCAGGAGCGTATGGCGGCGGCGCGTGCGGCGACGCTGACTTCGGCGCTGCTGGATCAGGGTGATTCGGGCAAGGCTGAGCCTGGTCAGATTGAACCCAGCCAGGGTGAACACAGCCAGGCAACTGGCGCATCCGAATCGCTGCGTGGTCCTCTGGCAGGTCGCCTCGTGGTCATTACCGCTGGCGGCACCCGTGAGGCGCTGGACCCGGTGCGCTTCCTCGGTAACCGTTCGACCGGCAAGCAGGGTGTGGCGCTCGCGGAGGCGGCACGCGACCTGGGCGCGACCGTGCACCTGATCGGTGCGAACCTTGAGGTTCCCGCGCCGGATGGTGTGCAGGTGACCCGCGTGGTGAGCGCCCTGGAGCTGCGTGAGGCGACCCTTGAGGCGAGCGCGGCGGCGGATGTGCTGATCATGTCTGCGGCGGTGGCTGATTTTAGGCCCGCCGAGTTTGCCGAGTTCAAGATTAAGAAGAGCGCCGATTCTGAGGATGCGCCGGTGATTCAGCTGGTACGCAACCCGGATATTCTGCGTGAGGTCGTGGTGCGCCGCCAGCAGGCTCGTGAGGCGGGGGAGAGCACCCTCGGTCCGAAGCTCATTGTTGGTTTTGCGGCGGAGACCGGTTCGGCGGAGAAGACTCCGTTGGAGCTGGGTCGTGAGAAGCTACAGCGTAAGGGCACGGATTTCTTGGCGGTCAATACGGTGGGTGTGAATCGTGGTTTCGGCACGGACGATAACACGATTACGCTGCTGTCGACTCTGAATGATGAGGCGCCGGTGTTCTCCGGTTCGAAGAAGGAACTGTCGGTGCGCCTGCTGGAGCATGTGGCGGCTTTCCTGCTTGAGCTTTCTGCCTAAGAATCCTCATGCATCCGCGTAGCTACTCAGCTGGTGCGCGCTTGCTTACGTATCTTCAAAGCCCGTGCGGTACTTCCTGTGGGAGGTATCGTGCGGGCTTTACTGTACCCGCGGCAGTGTTACCGCGCGAGGTTCTTAGCCGGGGGCTGTACCCTGCGGACTCCGCCGCCCGCCTCTTGCTGTAGACCCCTTGGAGAGCATTATGCGCAAGCACTTGTGACCGGGATTTCTTTCCTTCTGGGGTTCCGCCGGGGGAGTGTCTCATATTTCTGTCATACTGGTGAAATTTCTGACCGTACCCCCGAACCGTCAGATAAAGGTCTTGTATCATGGCATAGAGAGTATTTCGCGTTGAAGGGGAAGAAGCACCATGCCCGAGAATCAGAGCAAGCCCGCCACGGTACAGTCCGCCCAGAGTGAGGAGCGTCCTCAGATTCTGGTGATCACCGGTATTTCCGGTGCAGGCCGCAGCACTGTCGCAAACGTGCTGGAGGATGAGGGCTGGTACGTTATCGATAACATCCCGCCGCAGATGCTCGGTTCCCTGGCTGAGCTGGTGACCCGTGACGGTGCACGAGTACCGAAGGTGGCGCTCGGCATTGACGTTCGCGCCCGCGCACTGTTCTCCGATCTTCCCGCTGCGATTGAGACTCTGCGCAAGTCCGATATTGACTTTTCCATGCTCTTCCTTGACGCCAAGGACGAGACCATTATTGCCCGCTACGAGGCTCAGCGCCGCCCGCACCCGCTGCAGGGTGAGGGCCGCGTCCTCGACGGTATCCGCGCTGAACGCACTCTCTTTGAAGGTCTGCGCCTCGCTTCTGACCGCACCATTGACACCACCGGCATGAACGTTCACGAGCTGGCTCGTACCGTGCGTGAAATGTTCGCTGAGGGTGCGGATAAGAAGCTGAACCTGACCGTGATGAGCTTCGGCTTCAAGTACGGTGCGCCTTCGGACGCTAACTACATGGCTGATATGCGTTTCATCCCGAACCCGCACTGGGTTCCGGAGCTGCGCCCCCTGACCGGTCAGGACGCCCCGGTGCGCGATTACGTGCTGGAGCACGCCGGCACCGAGGAGTTCATCAGCAACTACCTTGCGGCTCTTCGCCCCGTGCTTGAGGGCTACCGCCGTGAGGGCAAGTACTACGCCACCATCGCAATTGGCTGCACCGGTGGTAAGCACCGTTCCGTGGCTGTGACGGAAGAACTGGCTCGTCGTCTCTCTGCTTTCGGTGAGCTGAACGTGAATGTTCAGCACCGTGACAAGGGCCGCGAGTAAGTTCCGCCCGGCGCGTCCCAACCACCGCGTCGTGTTTCATTAGCCGCCGTCCGGCCCCGCCCCCGTGGGGCCGGCATACCATTCCTTCCGGGTATGTGAGGTATTACTATGTCCACCCATTCGACCAGTTATGACACTCAGGGTATTCCGCGCCTGCCGGCTCTGCCGACTCAGGCGTTGCGCCTGTTGAAGACCACGCACCGTTCGCCGAAGGTCACGGCGATGGGCGGCGGCCACGGGCTGTACGGTTCCCTGTCTGCGCTTCGCCACGTCACGCCTGATTTGACGGCTGTTGTGACGGTTGCTGACGATGGCGGTTCGTCGGGTCGTTTGCGTGAGGAGATGGGTATTCTTCCTCCGGGTGATTTGCGTATGGCGCTTTCTGCGCTGTGTGATGACACCGATTGGGGTCGCACGTGGCGTGATGTGATGCAGCATCGTTTTAGCGCGCCCGAGGGGTACGAGGGTGAGTTCCCGCTGGATTACCATGCTCTCGGTAACCTGCTGATTGCTACTCTCTGGCAGCTGCTGGATGACCCGGTTGCCGGTCTGGACTGGGCGGGTGCCCTGCTGAATGCGCGCGGCCGCGTGCTGCCGATGGCACTGGATCCGATGGTCATTTACGGCACCGTGCTGCGTGAGCATAACGGTGGCGGTATTGAGCGTGTGAAGGTGGTCGGTCAGGTGAACCTCTCGAAGGAGGAGCGGGTTCACGATATTGGTCTGACCCCTGAGAATGCTCGCCCCTGCCCGGAGGCGCTCTCCGCTATTGAGGAATCTGACTGGATTGTTTTGGGTCCGGGTTCGTGGCGTACGTCGGTTCTGCCGCATCTGCTGTTGGACGCTCAGCGTGAGGCAATTATCCGCACGGAGGCGCGCCGCTGCGTGGTCATGAACCTCTCCGACGATAAGGAGACGGTCGGCTTTACCCCGGCAACGCACCTGGATTTGTTGCGCCAGTACGCCCCGAAGCTTCACCTTGACGCGGTGATTGCTGACGCTGACATGCAGGCTGATCACCGTTCCGAGCTGGAGCGTGAGGCTTCTGCGATGGGTGCGAAGGTTGTGTGGGCGCACCTGCGTTCGAGTTCCCAGCCGAATGTGCACGACCCGCTGAAGCTTGCGGCTGCGTACAACGAAGCGTTTGAGCTGAGCTCCTAGAATCACCGTTGCGGCTGCTATTTTGGTGTGCCCATTTCCCGAAGTTATAGACTCTTAGACACTACGCCCAGAAGGACCTTTCATGGCATTAACCACGCTCGTCAAGGACGAACTCGCCAACTACGAGGCAACGAAAGTCTCTGCTCGTAAGGCAGAAATCTCTACGATTCTGCGTTTTACCGGAGGCCTGCACATTGTCTCGGGGCGAATCGTGGTGGAGTCTGAGGTCGACCACGAGGCAACCGCCCACCGCATGCGCCGCACCATCGCGGAGATTTACGGCCACGATTCTGAGCTGACCAGCGTCAGCGGTGGTGGTCTGCGTCGAGGTGGCCGCTACATTGTGCGTGTGGATCACGGCGGTGAGGCGCTGGCTCGCCAGACCGGTCTGCTGGATTTGCGTGGCCGCCCGGTGCGTGGCCTGCCGCCAGCTGTGGTGAACGGCTCCCTGCAGGACGCCGAGGCGGTCATGCGCGGTGCGTTCCTGGCGCACGGTTCGCTGACTGAGCCGGGTCGTTCCTCCTCCCTGGAGATTACCTGCCCCGGTCCGGAGGCGGCGCTCGCGCTGGTGGGTGCAGCTCGTCGCCTGGACATTATTGCGAAGGCACGCGAGGTGCGCGGCACGGACCGTGTGGTGGTGCGTGACGGCGAGACGATTTCGCAGCTGCTGGAGCGTATGGGCGCGACCGGCACCCTGACCACGTGGCGTGAGGCGCGCACCCGCAAGGAGGTTCGTGCGACCGCGAACCGTCTGGCGAATTTTGATGATGCAAACCTGCGCCGTAGCGCTCAGGCGGCTGTTGCGGCGAGCGCCCGCGTGGAGCGTGCCCTGCAGATTCTGGGTCATGAGGCGCCGGATCACCTGCGCTATGCCGGTGAGCTGCGTGTGCTGCATAAGCATGCGTCGTTGGATGAGCTGGGTCGTCTGGCTGATCCGCCGATGACGAAAGACGCGATTGCGGGCCGTATTCGTCGCCTGCTGGTCATGGCTGATAAGCGTGCTTCGGAGCTGGGTGTTCCGGGTACTGAGTTGCCGCGCGAGGACTAAACGAAGGCTAAATTCTGCTCTTAAACGGTGCGGGTAGCTCGTGTGGCTGAGGTGTTTGTGACGGTTTTATGACAAACCAAACCCCTCCGTTTTTGAACAAAAACCGCATATTTTTCAAAAATGAGCCTGTGGATGGCCCCTTTCGCGTTGTGCGAGGGGAGTTATCCACAGGTTCTTTGCGTGTGCTCGTGCGTTCGCGCGCGTGAGCCTAGGGTAGGGGTATGACGAGCATGACCCCCAACCCCGAGCAGAACAACCTGCAGAACCCGAGTGCTGCACCGAACAACGGTGCTGTGCAAGACAACGCACCCCAGCAGGGCGGTGCGCAGCGTAGCGCCCGCTCCCTGATGAACAGCCTCTACCGCAGCCCCCGCGCCCGCAAGAACGGTGCGCCGGATGCCGAGGACACCGTGCCGCTGGCTATTGCCGCTGAGGTAACGCCCGCGGAGGCGCCTGCCGAAGAAACACCTGCCGAGTCCGCAGCATCCCACCCGGAGTCGAATGGTTGGGCTGACTGGGATCAGCAGCCCGATTGGAACGAGGTGGATGATTGGGCGGAGTGGGAGCAGGCGGATCAGCCCGGCACCACCCGCAGTACCCGTTGGGGCTTGTCGCCGTGCGTGCTGCTTCTGGTGGCGGTGTTGGCGTTGGTTGCCGTGGTGTGGGGTGTGACCCAGTTTTCGGCGGCGCCGCGTGCCGAGCAGGTCGCCTCCCCGAGTGCTTCCGCCGAGTCGGTGCAGGCGGTGGGTGCCCAGCAGAGCCCCGGTGCTCAGCCTGGCACCCAGTCCGTTGCCCAGTCCACCGCTCAGCCGGGCGCTAACCCGAGTGAATCTGCGCAGGGTGGCGCCTCCGGTGAGGCTACCGTGCGGGTGCACGTGGCGGGTGCCGTGAACAACCCCGGCGTGTACACGTTGCCCGCGCAGGGTCGTGCCGTGGATGCGATTGCCGCCGCCTCCGGTGCCGCCGCGGATGCTGATCTGGACCGCGTGAACCTTGCCGGTGCGCTCAGTGACGGGGTGCAGATTTATGTGCCGCATCGTGGTGAGACGGCTGCTCCGGCGCAGATTCAGCCTAACGGTGGTACGGCGAATGCGGGTCAGGGTAACGCGGCGAATGGCGCGGCGCAGAACGGCCCATCTCAGGGCGGTGCCCAGCCCCAGCCTGCACGCACGCTAACTCCTGCAGGCAGCGCGCAGAAGGGCTCAGCCCCGGTGAACATTAACACCGCCACCGCTGAGGAGCTGCAGACCCTGCCGCGTATTGGTCCGGCGATGGCTCAGCGCATTATTGCTTGGCGTGAGGCGCACGGCGGTTTCCGTAGCGTAGATGAGCTGGATGCGGTGCCCGGCATTGGTCCGTCGATGCTGGAGAATCTGCGTCCGCTGGTGACGGTCTAATGCCCAAACAGAATGGCCAGCAGAACCGCCAGCAGACGGGGGATCGGGAGCTCTTTCCCGGTTCCTTGCGCCTCACCCGGCACTTCACCCGTTCCGTGGCTACGGCGTATGACCGCGCCCGCTACCGCTGGAGCATCGGCGCTGAACGGTGGCGTACCCGCCGTGATGAGCAGGAGCTGCGCGCCCAGGGAAGCCTCATTCACCTGGACCTTCGCCTGAGCTTCACGGTGCTGGTGCTGTGGGCTTTTACCGCGGCGGCGCTAACCGTGGGCACGTGGCGGGTGGTGCATCCGCTGGCGTGTGTGCTCATTGCTCTGCTGGGGTGTTTGGCGATTCTGCTGTTCTTTCCGCCGCGTGCGGTGATGCCCTACAGCCTGCTCTTTCGCACGACCGGTCAGCTGGTTTTTCTGGCGTGTATTGTCACGGTTCAGGCGGTGCTTTTGTGCGCTACGGGGGTGGATGCATCCCGCGCCACGCTGCAGCAGGCGCAGGGTGCCTCGCTTCGTCTGGATGGCACGGTGGAGCAGGTTCGCCGCGTGGATCCGCGCACTACTCTGGTGGTTATTAAGCTTGAGGAAATTCAGGGGCGGAGCGTGCGTGCGCTGGTGAATGAGCGGGTGCGCGTGTACCGGCGTGACGGTTCGGCAAAGAGTACCGCGCAGCGGCTGGAGGCACGTTCGGCGGCGAGCGCGGCGGCTAAGCACCAGGGGAGCGGCACCGCGCGCTCGCAGGCAATTTATCCGGGTATGAAGGTGACCGCCCTCGGCACGGTGGAGTTCAACGGCTCCACGGCGAAGCTGAGCGGCGCAACTATTTTTCCTGCGCCCGCCTACGGTGCCGGGTCGAACGCTACCGCTCACACCGCGGAGGAGCCGTACCTGTCCACGCTCAAGGAGCAGCTGCGCACCCGCGCCCTGGACACTCTCGGCACGGAGTCGGCGGCGCTGGTTTTGGGTACCGCCTACGGGGATGATTCGCTGATGAGTTCCACCGCGCGGGAGGAGTATAAGCTCAGCGGACTCAGCCATATTACGGCGGTGTCCGGGGCGAATATTGCCATTGTGTTTTTGGGTGCGTACCGGCTGGTGTTGGCGGTTCGTCCGTACCGTTTCGCTAGCGCATACCTGCTGTTCCGCTCTTTGAAGGAACGGCTGCGGGGGAGAGGCACGGCTCGTTCTCGCCGCCCCGCCTCCGCTCAACAATCGGCCTACCCGCAACAACCTACCCCGCCAAACGCCCACGCCCTGCCGCCGCTCGTGCACCGGCTGAGCACCCTCGCCATTCCGCACCGCGTCATGGTGCTGTGCGGGGTTGCGGCGGTGCTCGCCTACGCCATGCTGCTGGACTCTGAGGGTTCCGTGATTCGTTCCCTCGCCATGGGTCTGCTCGGTGCTTACGCGATGCTGCGCGGTTCGGGTCGCCAGTCCTTGGCGGCGCTTCAAACCACGGTGCTGATGTGTCTGCTTGCCGCCCCGCACCTCGCCGTGGATATGGGGTTCGCCCTGTCGGTGACGGCAACCTCCGCGTTGATTCTGCTGGGTCCTCCGCTGATTCGTCTGCTCATGCGCGTCATGCCGGTGTTCTGCGCGGAAATGCTCGCCGCGCCGATTGTGGCGTCCCTGTGGTGCACTCCGCTGATTTTGGCGATGAGCGGTAAGGTGCCGCTCTACTCGGTTCCGGCGAATCTAGTTGCCGCTCCTTTGGCGCCGCTGAGTATGCTCGCCGGGCTGGTGGCGCTCGGATTCATGCTCCTGGGTCTGCCCACTGCGGCGGATCTGTGCCTGCGAGCCGGTGGCCTTGCCGCGCAGGGCATCGAGTGGGCGGCACACACTGCCGCGCACGCGCCAGGTAACCCGTGGGAGCCCGGTTCGAACGTGCCGGCGGTGGTGTGTAGCGCCCTCTGCGTGCTGGCGTTGAGCATTGCCCTGTGGTGGGTGGATGCGCGCCGCTACCGTGCGGTCACGCACCGGCAGTATTTGCGGGTGGTACCGCGCACCGCGCGCTCCCATCAGCCCGCCCGTTCCTAACCGACTAACCCTGGGTATCTAACCGCAAACATCTACCTCTGACCGACTGACCCTGACCGATTACCCCTAACCACCGCTAGGAGGCATCTGAGAAGAAAACGCTATGATGGATACTCGAGACTCTACCCACGCCGCAGCACCGAGCAGTGGGGCCGAGTTCAGCCCGTACCCTGCAGATAAAGGCGAGTGATAAGCGTGTCCGAGCGTAAGCGTTCAACCCAGCGTGGTGGTTCCCGAGGCTACGCCCGCCGAGGCGGCCCCGCCCTCGACACCGCGTGGCGTACCGTTACCCCGGCACCCGCCGTCATGCTCTACGGCCCGGAGGAGTACTTCGCCTCCCGCGCTGCGGCACGCCTGCGTGAGCTGTTCCGCAGCATCCACCCGGAGGTGGACCGCGTTCAGATTAACGCCGCCACCTACACGGAGGGGGAACTGATCCTGCATGCTTCGCCCTCCCTGTTCGGTTCGGCGAAGATCATTGAGGTTGAGAACGTAGCCTCCATGAGCGACGAGTTTTTGACCGATACGCTCGCCTACCTGAACGCCCCCGAGCCGGACATCATGCTCATTCTGAACCACTCGGGCGGTAACCGCGGCAAGAAGCTCATCGACCTGGTGCGCTCCCAGTTCGTGCTCATTAACTGCAAGGCGCTCAAGACCGACCGGGAAAAGAGCGAGTTCTTGGCGGGGGAGTTCGCCGCAGCTCAGCGCCCGATTACCGGTGGCGCCCTGGCGTTGCTGACGGCCGCCGCCTCCGACACTGCGGAGCTTGCCGCCGCATGCCAGCAGCTGCTCTCAGACGTGCCCGGCGAAATTACCGAGGAGGCGGTGAACCGCTACTACGGCGGCCGCACCGAAGTCACCGCGTTCCGCGTGAGTGACGCCGCGATTTCCGGTAACGCCCCGGAGGCTCTGCGTCTGCTCCGCCACTCCCTTGCCACCGGCACGGAGCCGATTCCGATGCTGGGTGCGCTCGCCATGCGTATCCGCAATATTGCGCGCGTGCACCACGTGCGTTTGAGTGCTAACGAGCTGGCGCGTGAGGTGGGTATGTCACCGTGGCAGGTGGAGCAGGCTCAGCGTGACGGCCGCCGTTTTACCGGCGCCCAGTTGGCGCATATTGTGCAGCTTTTGGCTGATGCGGACGCCCAGCTGAAGGGCGAGTCGCAGGACGCGGTGTATGCGGTGGAGCAGGCTGTTTTGGCGATTGCTCTACCTCCGCGCCTGTAGTGCATAATAGAGCCCATGCTCGAAATTCTGAAGAAAATTTTCTTTGCCCTGTTGCCCTTCCTGCAGAAGGCGGCAGAGGATGCCCTCAACGATGCTACTGCGTCTAAGGGCGGCTCCGAGTCCTCCCAGAAGAGTGAATCCCGCAAGGATGAATCTCGTCAGCGTGAGGCTCGTACCTCCGGCTCTTCGGCGCCTAAGCCGAGCGCCCCGAAGCCTTCCTCGGCAAAGTCCACGGCAAATTCCTCGGCACCTAAGCCTTCCGCACCGGCTTCGACCGTCGCATCCGACGGTTCGGATTACCCGGGCGATTACCGCGACATGATCAACTTTGAGTACTCGCCCTCCCTGGACGGCGACGCTGACCCGGGTGAAATCGTGTGGACGTGGGTTCCTTTCGAGGAGGACCACTCGCAGGGTAAGGACCGCCCGGTGCTTCTGGTGGGTCGTGACGGTGAGTACCTGCTGGCGCTGATGATGACCAGCAAGGATCACAATAACCGTGAGCACGCTGATTCGAACTACCTTGATATTGGTTCGGGTCCGTGGGATCCGCAGGGCCGCGCTTCTGAGGTGAAGCTGAACCGTGTGATTCGTGTTCGCCCGGATGCGATGCGCCGCGAGGGTGCCATTATGCCGGAGGATACGTTCCGTCTGATTGAGCGTGCGTGGACTCGCCATAACAGCTAACGCCCTGTGCCGGTAGTTTCACCGGCGACTGGTGCGGATTATCTGCGCCGGATGTGGAGGCTGTGTGTAGCGGTTTTCACAGTATTTTTCTCTCCGCGGGGGTCTGTCGTGGAGGCTGTTCATCTGGTATTATGTGTGGTTGAGTGTCCGATGGTCATCGGGCACTGCTGGCCGGTTGCCATAGGCATCCCCACGCCGCTCAGTCGATGATCGGCCAGCGTCGCCCTCACCGACCAATAAGACAAAACAGAAAGTTTAATTGTGGCTAACATTAAGTCTCAGAAGAAGCGTATCCTCACCAACGAGAAGGCTCGCCTGCGCAACAACATTGTAAAGTCCGAGCTGAAGACCGCGACCCGCAAGGTCAAGGCTGCTGTTGAGGCACAGAACCAGGAAGCTGCTGTTGAGGCTCTGCGTTTTGTGAACCGTAAGCTGGACAAGGCTGTTTCTAAGGGTGTTCTGCACAAGAAGACCGCTGCAAACAAGAAGTCCGGTCTTGCTGCGCTGGTAAACAAGGCTTTCTAAAACTTGCGGGGTACGTGAGTACCTCTCTGGTTTAGGGCAAATACCCCCGAAACCCCTTATTTATAAGGGATTTCGGGGGTATTTTTTCATGTTAAAACTGCAAATAGTGACAGTCTAATAGCAGTCTAGAGAGATTTCAAAGTGGGGAGTAAATGGGGACCAAATCTAGCCCGCCAGACCCTCCAACGCTTCCGCAAACGCCGCCTGCTTACTCCGCTGCACATAGGCAGATCTCGTCATCTCCTCCGACGCATGACCAAGCTGCAGGGACGCCTCAGCAATACCCAACTTCTCATCCAGGAACGTGGCGGTGGTCTTCCTCAGCACGTGCCAGGTCACCCACTCCAAATCCGAGCCTTTGAGAGCCCTCATAAGCAAATTCCTCGCCGAATTGTACGCCAGAGATTTGCCTCCCTGCTCAAACACAAAGACAGCCCCCTCCAAAGACTCAGCCCGCCGCCTCCGCAGCACATCAAGAACAAAGGGCGGCACCTGCAGAGTGCGTGCCTCATGTGTCTTCGTATCAGCCTGCCAGCCAGCCTTCTGGACAAGCGTGCCGCAAATGGTCACAGTCCCCGCCTCAAGGTCAACATCTTGCCAACGAATCCCGGCACCTTCACCCCAACGGCACCCAGTACCCAAAAGCACATCAACAAGATCAGGAAGATACCCGCTGTAAGTAGGCGTTGCCGGCAGAGCGGCAACGAGCCGCCGCAGCTCTTGAACCTGCTCCAAATCCAGCGCTCGCACTTCCTTCTTCTTGGTCTTCACCGGGCGAGTCGCCAGAACAGGGTTATGCGGCAAAGCCCCAAGACGCACCGCCTCATCCAACGCCATTTTGAGCGTCAATCGCTGGTTATACCGCACACTAGGCAAATCAATGCCCGCCAGGTACGCATCCAGCGCCCCGGCAGTGAGCTCTCTCAGCTGCAAAGAGCCAAGATTCTGAGAAAGACGCTCAGCCCACAGCTTGTAATTACGCAAGGTGTTCAGCGCCAACCCATCATCCAAACCAGACACCCACCGCTCCAGAGCCTCCCTCAGCGTCGTCGCAGAGGACAGCTCAGCACCAGCCACAGGCAGATTCGACAACTTCAACTTCACACGATGCTCAGCCGCCGCCTTCGTTGGCCCCTGCGCCGTCACCTCCCGCCGCACGCCAGCGCTATCACGAAAATAGACACGCGCCATCCAACGTTTCGGCTTAATCCGCCGAGCCATAATCTTTCCATGAGAACCAATCGGAAGAGGGTCCCTAACCACCCTCGCCTCCTTTCACTTGCGCTCGCCCGCAGGTGACGCTAAACTCAGTCACTCTCGTTCGAGCAGACCTTCAGCATGGACTGCACAGGAACCGCCCCGTCTACTGCCGGATACAGTAGGTGGGGCGGTTACCTTTTTTTACCCAAAAACCGCCGCACGACACGCCGACACCTTGAGACTCTTGCCGCAATCGCCACGTGACGCTACACTACTTCGGCAATAACCGATAACTACGAGGCGGAACCTGCAAGGGCGAGCTGAGTCGGCATCTTATTGTTGTGTGAGTGAACCGCATCAGACGGATCTAAGCGCTTATTTCTCCTTACATTGATTGATGATGCACAGACGGGGCGGACTGGACTAGCTATCCAGACCGCCCCGTTTGCTATGCTCCCAAAGCCAAGCAGAGAGGATACGCTCAGTCACTTCAAGCTCAGCCGCAGCAGCAGGCAAAGAATCAGGAGCCACCGCCAGAGCAGTCTTCACGGCATGTGGCTGCAGGAGCCAGCCGGCGGCTAGGATGTCGGCGCGGCGCTCGCGTTTGGTGGAGGCGACGTCGTCCATGGGGGAGTGTGAATCGCCGTTGATTGCGTGGGCGAGCTCATGGGCTATGACGCACCGTCGCTGTCGCCACAGGAGACCGGGGGCGGTGAGTATGGTCCTGGTCTGCTCATCCCAGAGGGCGAGTGTGCCCGCCGGCGGTTGGGCTTCGACGATGCGGATACCCAGGGACGCGGCGTGGCGTTCTGGGTCGTAGTCATATGGAGTTGTTGAAGTCATGAGTGAATCGGTTATCGAGCGCGGGTTATGCGCTGTGGTTGTCTTCGGTGATGATGTCGTCTGCGGGGTGCGCGGCTAGACGATAGCCAGCCTTAGTTGCCGCCTCAGCACGGGCAAGAATCTGCGCAGCCAACTGAGCATCGGTGAGAGGAGCGCCCGTTTGTTCTCGCATTGCGTTGTCTGCTGCAGAGATAATGACCGTCATGTCCACATTGAGTGCGGCACAGATAGTCTTGAGGTCACGGACGGGAAGTGAGCCTTCTGACCGATATACAGATCGGCTGAGCTTACTCTTGGAGATGCCAGTTTTTGCGGCGAGGGTCAGTAGGTCTTCACCTCGCCGAACCATCCATACCTTGATTTCGCGGTTTACCAAGTCGTTGAAAAGTTCTGCTTGGGATTGCAGTTCTTTAATGTCTGTCATGGGAACAGTCTACAAGGTTTCTAAAAAAAATTCCTGTTTCAGGTTGCATGTTCCAAAAAATAGGAATATGATAGTTGCATACCAACGAAAGGAGGCACTGAGATGCAGGAGGAAACTTTTAGCAAGAATATGCGAATGGCATTAGCCATGAAAGCGAAGACGCAGCACAGTCTAGCCGTAGCATCTGGACTTCACCCTAGTCGCATCAGTGCAATTGCCACAGGTAAGGCAGACCCCCGCATTACCGAAGCATGGAAGATTGCAGAGGCTCTGCAGGTGCCCGTCACCTGGCTTTTTGAGGACCATGCTGCAGATCTGGGTACCACTGTCTAATTTTTTTATCCATCATTCCTAAAATTAGGAGTTGTTCCTAGAAAAGGATGGGAATAAGTGCTGACTATCCCCGATAACGCGCTCACGGTCTGGAGTCCCGAAGAGCTTGCCGACAACCTCGGCCTCTCGCCACGGACTCTCGCCGCATGGCGCAAATCCAGGACAGGCCCCGCATACATCCGAAGCGGGGGACGCATCTACTACACCAGTGCAGCAGTGACGGCTTGGCTCTCAAACCTCCCCGTCACCCACACCACCAACTGAGGAAACACCAATGAACACCCCCGAAACCCAGAGGCCCACCCGCCCGCGGTTCTGCTCCGACGAAGCCATCCAGGAAATGTACAACATCATTGAGGACTTCGCCCTCTACGCAAAAGACCGTGATAGCACCACGGTACATATCACGGTCAAAGAAGCAATTGCCATCGTAGAGTCGGCGCTTGCACGACGCCGATTCCAACTCGCCGTCCGCGCGGAACCTAGAGGCCGATCGCCTTACGAGCAGCAGCCCAGGCAAGAGCCCTAGCGTTCTCGGGGACCTGCAGCCATTTCCATGCACTGCGGTAGAACGCCTTCGCTTCGGGGTCTGTGGAGCGGATAGACACCGCATCGACTAAAACAGTGAATTCCATATATGCGTTGTACAAGCTGAAGCTACCGCTCAGCTCATCGGAGAAAGCGGCCTCCACACGGCGCATAACCTCGTGGATGTACGCACGGAAAGAACTGCTCAGTCCCTGGTCGTCTGCAACGTAATCCGCGACCTCGCGAACCTTGGAAGCCATCGCCTCACGCTGGGAGCTGAGCCAATCAAGCATCCCAGGTTCAGTGGAGCTAGCGAATGCATCAAAGGTACCCGCCAAAGCAGACAGCACGTCCAGCTCGTAGCTCTCTAAGTGGAACGAAGAGTCCCACCCGTGGGGGTACTGGAAAATCGCTTGAGCCCACCGGGCGTAATACTTCGAGGCCCACGACAAATTATGTTTGGGGCGCTCAACCTCCACGACCTTCACAAGGCGCTGGATATCACGCAGCAGAAGCGCCGCATGCAAAGCCTGCGTGATTTCCTCCTCAGTATCCAAAGGGCGTGCAAAACGTGCAACAGAAGAAGAGGACTGCGACCAGCTCTCAAACACGCGAAGCAGCTCACGAGCAGGGTTAGCAAGCATGAGAAAACTCCTCACATATTGACTATCAGGTTCATCAACCCACCATACATGAGAAAGAGCTTAGAAAGATGGAACTCCGCGCACCCCGTGGAACCACCACCACCAACTAAGGAGAAAGCAATGAACGAGAAACACCTAACCCCCGCCGAAGCGCTCGCCACAGAGCACGCCCGCACCATCTGGTGGGCACGGCACATCACCGTCAACAACCGAGACCCGCGCCTCCGCGGCAAGAAGGCACCCGCACTCCACTGCGGGGCATGCCAGGAAGTCTACGCAGAGCTGGACCGCGCCAACATCGCTCACACCATGGGCACCGCCGCAGCCGAGCACATCAAGACTGCGCACCCCGACTTCTGGGTAGAACTCATTGCTCACGCGAACAAGTGCCTCGATGCCGCACGCATCTGCTGGGACCGCAGGAACATACTCCGACCTGACCTGCGACCCACCCTGCACGAAAACGAGTTGTTCAAGAACCGCGTGAACATTCACATCCCCTGTCCCGTTGATTGCGGCGTCACCTTGCATGACGCGCTCACCGCAGACCAGATCAAGGACTGGGACAAGCTCCAGTTCTCAGATGAAGCGGTCGAGCACTGCATCACCCGCCTCGCAGAGCACCTGATGCGTCACCGCCGCAGCCAAATCGCACAACTCCTCTAACCACCCCGGAAGGAAAACACTCGTGGAACCCGACCAGTTCAAACTCGTATTCAACGCCGTCTGCTTCGGCGCCAGCGTTACCGCGGCTGGCATCTCCGGGCTCTTCTGCTTCTTGGTGACTAAAGATGCCTGGGAAGAGAAGAAGGAAGAAAAGGAAAAAGAGCGCGAGCTATCGGCGAATCGGGACGGGGACGACCTCGTCGACCCCACGGATTCGAAGTTCTAGGTTCGCCGGCAACGGTTTACCGTGAGCACCCTTCATGAGGATGTGTAGCGACTCGCCGGGGCGGAATACCTGCTGAACCTGCTCGCAGCGGAAGAACTTATCAAGATTCGCCACCTCAAGAACCTCAACGGATTCACCAGTAACGTTGCACAACAGGTAGGTATCGCCGCTGTCCCAAGTCAGCTCAAATACGGGCCTCCATAGGTGAGACGCAATCTCAGCCTGAGAGTCGGACTGCTTCTGCTGTTCAGCAACGATTTGTTCCATCTGCTTGAGCGACTTCTCCGCTTGCCGGGCACGCTCCTCCGCAGCTTCAGCAGACCGGACCGCGGCATCACGCATCTCTAGTGCCGCCTGATGCGCCTCCTCAGCCTTCTTCTTCGCCTTCTTCGAGCCAAAGGCCTGGTACCAGGAAACACCCGCGAAAAAGACGGAGACGAACGCGGCAAACATTGAGCCGCCAGAAAAAAGAGTTGAGAAATCCATAGCAACAATCCTAACCACCCACCCCACACCAACTAGGAAGGACACACCATGACCGCCACCAACCCCAAGACCAAACGCGACCGCGCAGCAGGCCGCACCCACCGCCACACCGCCATCCAGACAATCATCGACAACCACAACCAAGTCCGAACCGACATCGACAGCCTCGACAACAGCGTCGCCGTTCTCCAAGACGAAGTCTGCGAGTCCCGCCGCCTCACCGACCACCTCAACGGGAGGGTCGCACAGCACACGAAGGACGTGAACGCCAACGTCGGATTCGCAATGCAATGCGTCGTCGAGAACGAACGCAAGCTCACCGAAACCGAATGCGCAGTCGGAATCCTGCAAGGCGCCAGCAAGAACCAGGGCAAGGCGCTCGCCCAGCTCGACCGCTACACCAAGCGTCTGCACGCCAAGCAGACGAACCTGAATCACGACCTCACCATCACCCGCATAGACATTGAAGACATGGAAAAGAAGTTCATCACCCTCGCCTGGATCAACCTCGGACTCTGGGTCGCCGCAGCACTCACAATCTTCATCCTCCTCCTCCTCATCTAGCCCAAGGACACTCACCATGACCACCGACCGCACTATCCGCACCGCAAAAGCCCTTGTCTGGGCTTGCGCGCTCGCCTCCGTCATCATCATTGGAATCGGCACCGCACAGCCCACAATCACCTTCCGAGCAATCATCTTCGCGATTGCGCTCGCCCCTGCTTCCGCCGCAATCCTCATTGGCAGCTTTGTCCATGACCACATCAAAGGAGGGCTCAATGGCTAAATCACCCCTCAGTGACCTGCCCACCCTCACCGAATGGTTGAAGGCGCACCCCGGTGAGCATCTGCTCCCCGCAGCAACCGTGGCGCGTGAAGCAGGGATCAAAGAAGCCACGCTACGAGGCTATGCTGGCGAATCCATCAAAGCGGCTGTAACAGCCCGCCTCCGCCCTGTAGCTAAAGGCGACTTCAATGGGCGCTACTGGTACAAGCCCTCAGATGTCGAGGCATGGCTGGAGAAAAGCGCAGCTTCCAAACAGCTCTGCCGCCGCCACATGCAAGCAATCCACTGGCGCAAGAAACGCCTACCCATCCAAGGAAACACCACCCATGACCACCAAGATTGACCTGCCCCACAAGACGATGTTCGAGGCATGCAACCCCGGCACCAAGCTTGTCTCTGAAAGCCAGGTCGCCGCAGCCGCCGGTATCAAGGTCAGTACTGTCCGCACCTACTCAGGTGCCGCTGTTCGAGCCGCCGGCATCCGTCTCCGTCCTGCAGCCAAAGACGATGACGGCCGCCTATGGTACAAGGTCTCAGACGTTGAAGTCTGGCAACGAAACCGCGCAGCAGGCAAAGCCCGCTACCGCGCAATGATGACAACCTCCATCAACATCTAAACCCCCAAGCTTCCCCCGCCGCCACACCTTTCCTACAGTAGCCACACAGGCGGCGGGGGACCCCAAACACCACACCACCACCCAAGGAAACCCCACCATGGCAAGCCACAAGATCGCAATCGAATTTGTCCACCCCACCGCCACCGGCGAAAAGGACATCATCCACACCCACGCCTACTGGGACGGCCGCCGAGGAGAAAACAGCCGCAACAAAGCAGTTATCGACGCAGTCGCCGCAGCAATCGCCCCCCGTGCCTGCAGCACCTTCGACGTACACCCCGGCGGCGACGTCTACCTCTACACCGGCGGATACCCCCGCAGCAAGATGCTCTGGGCAACCTACACCATCATCAACTAAGGAAACACCGATGCAAGAACACCAGGAACACGAAGGCTTCCCCTTCACCCTCGAAGTCCTACAGCTCACCAGAGACAGGGAAATCGTCGGCAGATGCTTCCGTATCACATGCGACACCTGCAAGCAGAGAAACACCAAAGCCGTTGAGTCACTCAACTCCCTGGTCCTCCAAGATGCATTTGAAGAGCTCTGCGAAGAAGCCAAGCTCCACGCCAGCTCCCACGACGACACCAACTACGCCGAATAAGCACCCACACCCCAAGGACACCCCATGAACCGCTACTACCCGGTTGCAGCACCAGACACCGACCTCACCATCAACGGCACCCCCATCCGCCACATCTACGACGCAGACCGCATCTGGGTCCACAACGCAGACCTCGCAGACGCAATCGGCGCGCTCGCCAAAGGCAGCCTCCTCACCGGCGTCTCCACCAAATGGAAGCGGAAGTGGCGCGAAGACCTCGGCGGCGGCAAAGCAACCCGCGCTGCAACCTACATGACCACTGAAGGGCTCCTGCAGCGCTCCATGAGCATGAAGCGAGACAGCGACAGCTACCCCCGCCTCCGCGAAGCAATCAACCAGATTCGCGAGCTTGAGGCATCCCGCCGAAGCCAACACGCAGAGGCACTCACCGCCACCGCAGATGCCTCAGCAACCAAGGAAGAACCGACGCTCCCTATGACGCTCACCGAGCCGCTGGCGCTCACCGCTGAAGCTGCTGAATCGCCGCAGGAATCCGCAGAGGTACTCGGTCGCGTCGAAGAGGCGAAGAAGAGCCTCGCCCCGTTCACCCCCGCCGCACTGCGCAACGCAAACCTCGGTAAGCGCCAGCGTCAGATACGCGAGCGCATGTCCCAAATCCAGCATCTGCTCGACCTCATGGCTGAGGATTTGGTGGATGCCGCCATTGAGAAAGACATCACTCTTTAGCAGGTTTCTGCTGATTTTGACCAAGTTGTAGAGAAAAATGTTCTACACTGCTACCACCGCAAGGAGCCCCCCCTCATGCCTTGGCTGAAAGTATCCGATACGGCCGCTCAGCATCGCATTGTGTGGCGAGCGCTGGAGATTCCTGGCGCGAGCATGCAGTCTATGTGGTCGTTGTTTGGTCAGGTGCTTGCTTTGGCTGTTGAGGCGGCGGCGTTCAAGACTGACTATGTTGTTGAGCGCGGCTCTATTCTGAAGTTCACCGGTACTCCGGATGCTGCACAGAAGTTCATCGCTGATGCGACGTTCTGTGGGTACCTTACCGGTGAGGTGCCGCTGGATGATGGGCGTATCGCCTATCGTTTGGTGGAGGATGAAGACCTGTTCCATATGCGTCTACGAGAGGAGATTGATTGGGAAAACAGGCGGCGTAATGACACCCGTAACGGTGCGTTGATTGTGCCGATTCGTGCTCGCGACGGCGATGCATGTCGTTGGTGCGGCAACGTCGTTTACTGGGGTAACCAGAAGGGCGGCCGTGGCGCGACCTATGACCATTTGAATCCTGGAGTTCCTGCAGAAACTCCGGAGGATATGGTCGTGGCGTGTCGAAGCTGCAACTCGTCCCGCAAGGACAATGCTGGTTGGGCGGTAGATCTTCTACCTGCCCCGTCGAGGCCGTATTTTAGTGCAAAGAGCGCGGCTTGGCTGACTGAGAATGGGGTGCCCACCAAGGCATCCGCTCCGTCAGATAAGCCGGTTGGTAGGTCGGTCGTGGCCACCTCGCAGGTAAGAGAGTTCTCCCGGAGTCAGATC
>NZ_KV818685.1:0-26207 GCF_001814995.1 Rothia sp. HMSC066H02
GTGTGTTTGCGTTCACTGTATGGTTTTTGGATAATAACCCTGGGCTTCCTTCGGGAGGTTGAGGCTTTTTATTCGGAAATTTTGAATAACGAAGTTATTCGCTAGATTTTCCGTGGTTATAGCAAGAGGGAAACGCCTGGTTCCATTCCGAACCCAGAAGCTAAGACTCTTCGCGCCGATGGTACTGCACTTTTGTGGGTGTGGGAGAGTAGGTCACCGCGGGTTTTTTATTCAAGAGGGGAAGACCTATAAGGTCTTCCCCTCTTTTTGTGTACCGAAAAACTCTTAGAATAAAAACTCCTAGAACGAAAGACACCTAACTCAGCAAAGGTGCAGAGACTCATAGATCCAGAGATTCAGCGACGCAGCAGAGAGGCAGGGGAACAGGGGATGCAGCCTCGCCAGACAGCGTGCCAACCTGATACAGAGGCAACGAGATGGTAGTTCACTGATCCGCCTGAATGACGAAATAGAGGGCACGGCAGATAAACTCTTGATACCTTAACAACAAGAGCAGTCCACATCTCTACTTCAACGAGTAGAGAGAGAGCAAGTAAAGGAGCATCATCATGGCTGATGAGAAGAGCATCTACGAACGCTGGAGCGAAGAACGCCTCGACCCGCCCTTCCCCAAAGAATGGGGACTGGACGAAGAAGACGAAGCTGAGCTGCTCTGGCCCATCTGGCCCCTGCTGTTCTTGGGTGAATCTGATACTGAGCAGTACGTAGAAACCATCACCGATTATGTGATGGACGTACTTGGTCTGGAATACGATGGGGAGAACGAAGACAGCAAGCTCTGGGAAAAGCGCGTAGAGGACTACGTGGAGGAGCTCATCAAGCGTCGTCGTGCCTTTGCTGCTGAGCTGGGCATTACCCCGGAAATGCAGAAGAACTCCAACCTCAATCGTGCCTTCGCAGCCCTGGAAGAAGAAGGCGTCATTGCACGACAGAACTTCACCTGCTGCGGTACCTGCGCCTCCGCAGAGATCTGGGATGAGATCGACGATAGCCGTGAATGGAAGGGATACATCTACTTCCATGAGCAGGACACTGAAAGCCTCGCTGAGAGCGGCGGAACCTACATCGGTTTCGGTTCCTTCCTCGCCTACCCCAGGGACGAAGAAAAATGGAATACCCTGAGCGACGCGCAGAAGGAAGAGATTAGGGCCCTTCACGAGAAGCTCTCCGCACAGTTGCTGCGAGAGACGGTTATTCCCATGCTGGAGAAGCACGGTCTGAGCGTGAAGTGGAATGGTAACTACAACACCCGCCCCTTCATTGGGGGAGTGGAAGTCTACAACATCCCCTAGCGGTAATGAGCTGAACCGGATGGGTGCCTCGGCGCTATACTTGTGCGCTACTTGTGGCAGGGGAGGAACCTCCCAGAGCTACGAAAGTTTACGAGGAAAATAAGCTGAGAGCGTGAGAATAGACATCACAGTATCTCAGTCAGAGTATTAACTAGCCGATAAGGCACCCATTCGGTAGGCTAGACGGGTAGCGCGGTACATCCACACTAGAGAAAAGACAGAACCTATCCACATGATAGGAACTGCTCGACATACCTTTCAGCTGCTATACGTAGCAGGAAGCTGAGCTTTAGAACGCCCGGCAGAGATCAGAAGGCGCCGAGCTCAGACGAGCACTGGCACTCTGAACCTCTGCCCTGATGGGTGCGTACTCCATAAGGAGTAGGCTAGAAGAAGTGGACGAACCGCCACCCATATTCCCAACCAAAGGAGCAGGCATGTCGACCGACGCCCGCGAAAAAGCCCGCCAGATTGCGGCCCAGCAGGCCAAGAAGAGCCCCAGCCAGGCAAGCCGCCGCTGGCTCCAGTTCGGCGTACTCGCCGTGGTCCTCATCATCGTAGGTATCATCGGCTTCGTCGTAGTCAACGGCAACAAGAACACCAAGGTAGCAGAAAGCGGCCCGGTGCCCTCCAGCGCCAACGAATACGGTGGCATTGTGCTGACCAAGGACGGCATCGTCCAGAACTCCTCCACCCAGGAGAACCGCGACTTCAAGCAGCTCACAACCTCGACCTCCTCCGTGACCCCCATGGTCAACGGAACCGCAGCAGCAGTCAACACCCTGCCCCCGGGCGTGCAGACCGCTGAAGAGGCATCCAAGAACGGCCAGCCCGTTCGCGTGACCATCTTCCAGGACTACAACTGCGTGCACTGTGCAGAGTTCGAGAAGAAGTACGGTGAAGAAATCCAGAAGCTCGTCGAGGACGGCACCATCACCCTGGAAATCCGCAACCTGACCTTCCTAGACCGCTCCTCGCCCACCGCTTACTCCGCACGTAACGCGGCAGCAGCATATTCCGTGGCAAACCAGGTCAGCACCAGCGACTTCCTGAACTACCAGCGTGAGATCTTTACTCACCAGGGCCGCGGCGACATGAACAACCAGCAGATCGCCGACATCGCTTCGAAGTACCACGCTTCCATCGGCTCCGATATGAACGATGGCAAGTGGCGCCCCTTCGTGGACGTGGTCAACGCTGAATCCGCAAAGAACGGTATTAAGGGTACCCCCACCGTCTTCGTTGATGGCGACCAGTACACCAGCAACGACTTCAGCACCTTCCTGAAGGAAAAGATCGAAGCTAAGAAGAAGTAACCGCTTCGATACAAAAACCCGGTAACCTCCACGCGAGGCTACCGGGTTTTTCCATGCACGGTGATGAGTACGAGGGGTGGGTGAGCAGCGTACAGAGGCGGTGCTCTTAAGGGGTAAAACGAAGGAAACGAACGTATCAGCACCCCATAATTTAGAAGTATTCTCAACCAAACCCTAAAAGAACAACTAAGCAGACTCAACCAAGAGAATAAGGTACACTGGACAGGTTGCCTCCTTAGCTCAGTTGGCCAGAGCATCTGTCTTGTAAACAGAGGGTCACCGGTTCGAATCCGGTAGGGGGCTCAGAAAAATCCTGGTTCGCACCAGCCTCATAGCAGAGGTGCGGATCAGGATTTTATTGTACGAGTGTCCTGTAGTGTCTAAGGGACTCGCACTAGCACATCGTCCACCCGCCCTGAGGAACCAAGTATGTCTGAAACCTCCGGAACCCCGCAGGCCCCCGCCTCGCAGGGCACCCGTACCGCGGCGCTGCGCACCGTCAAAGCACGCGAAACCAACGACTACCCCCTCGAAGAATTCATCGAATCGCGAGGATTCCGCCCCGAAATCCAGGGCCTGCGCGCCTTCGCCGTGCTCCTCGTGGTGCTTTACCATGTCTGGGTCGGCAAAGTCTCCGGCGGCGTGGACGTCTTCCTCTTCATCTCCGCCTTCCTGCTCTCGCTCTCCTTCATGCGCAAGATCAACGAAGGCAAACCCCTCAATCTCTTCAGCTACTGGATGCACGTCTTCCAGCGACTGCTACCCGTAGCCACCGTGGTTATCGCGGGTACCACCATTGCGTCCTTCTTCGTGCTCGCGCCCAGTCGCTGGTCGCAAACCGTAACCGACGCAAGGAGCTCCCTGTTCTACTTCCAGAACTGGAACCTCGCGTTCAGCTCCGTAGACTACTACGCCCAAAACGCCTCCGTGAAGTCACCCTTCCAGCACTTCTGGTCGCTCTCCATCCAGGGACAGATCTTCATCATCTGGCCCCTGCTCTTCGCCGCAGTAGCCTACGTCGTGCACCGATTCCGTGGAAACCTCTTCACCACCGCGGTATTCATCTTCAACACGGTGTTCGTCGCATCCCTGACCTTCTCCATCGTCGAAACCGACACCAACCAGGGATTCGCCTACTTCGACACCCGCACCCGCCTGTGGGAATTCGCCATCGGTACCCTGCTGGCAATGCTCACCCTCAAGTGGAAGGCACCCGAGAAGGCTCGAGTAGTTATGGGCTGGGTCGGCATTATTGGTCTGGTCACCTGTGGTGCAATCCTGCCCGTTGAACGAGCATTCCCCGGCTACCTGGCGCTCTGGCCCGTGATCTCCGGTGCGCTCGTCATCATGGCAGGCCGCACCAACAGCCGCTGGGGCATCGATCGACTGCTGGTCTCCGCACCCCTGCAGAGCCTTGGCAACATCTCCTACGCCCTGTACCTGGTGCACTGGCCCATCCTCATTCTCTACAGCAGCGCCGTCGGTACCTCCCGCGTGAACTTCATCGAAGGCGCTGTCATCATCCTTGCCTCCATCGGCCTGGCATGGTTGCTCATCCGCTTCGTCGAGAAGCCGCTGCGCTACCGCAAGGACCCCTTCGTACCCTGGCTCATGATGAAGATGCGCTTCAAGACCATCTTCTCGGTCAAGACCTGGGCAGACCAGCTCGCCTTCATCCTCGCGATCTTCCTGGTCGCAGGCGTACCCCTGGTAGCCGCACAGGCATGGGTAGGCTACCGCAACACCCAGTCCGAGCAGAACGCCGAACTGCAGGTACAGACCGCCAGCGAAAACTACCCCGGCGCCCGCGCTATCGGCGGCGCCCAGCAGGGACTCATTGACAACCCCATCCCCTCCGGCGGTGACGTCAAAACCCAGTTCGACGGACTGAGCGACCCCTGCGTTGGCGGCTTCGCGCCCTCCGACCCGGCACTCGCCAAGTACTGCAGCCTGCAGAAGTACGGCCCCGAGGACGCACCGCTGACCATGGTCATCGGTAACTCCCACGCCGAACAGGCGCTGAGCATCTTCAAGCCCATCGCAGAACAGACCAAAACCAACCTGCAGACCTACCTGCTCGGTGGCTGCCAGTACCCGGTCCGCGCCGTCAACGCCAGCAACGAATGCTCGGAATTCAACACCAAGATGACCGAGGAAATTCTCAAGCGTAAGCCGCAGACCGTGGTGCTCATCGCCACTGTTGCCCAGGCACGATCGAACGACGAACGAGTCGACCCGAGCCTCGACGAGACGGTCCGCCGCCTCACCGAGGCAGGAGTCCAGGTCATCGGCCTGCGCGATAACCCGCGCTTCGAGTACAACATCTACGAATGCGCTCAGAAGGCCGGTGCCGACAAGAGCTCCTGCGCACGACCCGCAAGCGACAAGTACGCCGCCGAAAACCCTGCAAAGGAAATCTTCGACAAGTACCGCAACCAGGGTGCCGTCATGGTGGACCTGAAGGACGTGTACTGCCCGGACGGCATGTGCAGCCCCGTGGTTGGAAACATCTACGTCTACATCGACGACAACCATGTCTCCAAGACCTACAGCCGCACCATGGCTCAGGAAGTCTTCCAGCGTGCAGCGGAAGGCGGCTGGCTCGTGAGTGGAAAAGTGAACTTCTAAAGTTCGCCAATATGACGGATCCCCCATGCTGTTCTACAGAAGTATGAACAGTGCGGGGGATTCGCTATTTTCTGACCCGAAATTAGGATAGGCTAAGTTAGGAGGCTTCTGGGAAAAGCCTTAGAGAAGAAAGGACGCCATGAAAGAAATCACCGAACGCACCCTCAAAGTTGAGAACGTCAGCCTCGGCTACGGCGAAACCACCATCGTCAAAGACCTCTTCCTCGAATTCCCCAAGGGCAAAATCACCGCCATCATCGGCCCCAACGGCTGCGGTAAATCCACCCTGCTACGCGGTGTCTCCCGACTACTCAAGCCGCTCAACGGCGACTTCACCCTCGACGGCAAACCCACCCACGAATACTCCATGAAAGGCTTCGCCCGCATGGTCGGGCTGATGCCCCAGCATCCCATCGCCCCCGAAGGAATTACCGTAGCAGACCTGGTCTCCCGCGGCCGCTACCCCTACCAAGGCCTCTTCAAACGCAATAGCGCCGAAGATGATGAGGCGGTCGCCTGGGCGCTAGAAGCCACCGACACTATGTCCCTCGCCGAACGACAGGTCACCGAACTCTCCGGCGGCCAACGTCAGCGTGTCTGGATTGCCATGGCGCTCGCCCAAGAAACTGACATTCTACTGCTGGACGAGCCGACCACCTACCTCGACCTGGCACATCAGGTGGAGCTACTCGACCTACTCTCGGACCTCAACGAACAGCGCGGCACCACCATGATCATGGTGCTGCACGAACTGAACCTCGCCGCTCGAGTCGCTGATTACCTCGTCGCTATGAAGGACGGCTCCATCGTCGCCCAAGGCGAAGCACACGAAGTGCTCACCCGTGAGAACCTGCACACCATCTTTAGCCTGAAGGCCGAGGTTGCGGACCCGTTTAACGACGGTAGCGTGGTGGTTGTTCCCCATCCGCGGAGGGCATCCGCAGCTACCGGGTCAGCTGTCGCATCCTAAGAAACCTCCGCTCATATCTGAAGAAGAACCCTCAACAGTGGGATACTGGAAAGCAGGACGCACCGAAAGCTAAGCGAAGAAGCCGGTACACCGCGCAGGTGTGCCGGCCTCTTCCACAGAAGGGTCATTCTCTATAGAGGCCCGGAAAGAAGAACATAATGACGACCCCGCTCCTAGACTCCAACGGCAAGCTCAACGGTGAATCAGTACGCTACGTGGCAATCGGTGACTCCTTCACCGAAGGCGTGGGCGACGTTGACCGCCGCCGCCCCAACAGCTTGCGCGGCTGGGCAGACCGCGTTGCCGAAGGCCTCGGTGCAGTAGACCCGCAGGTGCAGTACGCAAACCTCGCCATCCGCGGCCGCCTGCTCATTCCCATCCTCGAAGAGCAGCTGCCGGCAGCCCTGGAGCTGAAGCCCAACCTCGTCACCTTCTACGGCGGCGGCAACGACATCATGCGACCCAACGTGGATATTGACCAGCTCATGACCCACGTAGACGAAGCCTTCGCCACCCTGCGCGGCGAAGGAATCGAAGTGCTTACCGTAACCGGCCTGGATGTACAAGGGCAGGGCCCCTTCGCCCGTACCCGCGGCCGTACCGCCACCTACAACGAGCTACTGCGCGGTATCGCCGAAGACCACGGCGTGCACATTATCGACTACTGGCGCTGGAACGACTTCCTCGACTGGCGTCTGTGGGCTGACGATCGCCTGCACATGAACGACCTCGGCCACGAACGCTTCGCATCCCGAGTGCTGGCGCAGCTCGGCCTGCCCGGTGTGGTCACCGAATCGGTACTGCCCCCGGAGGTGCAGCTGACTGCTCGCGAGAAGATCGAGCAGGAGGCACGCTGGGTTCGCGAGTTTGCCCTGCCGTGGATTGGCCGCCGCCTGAAGGGTACGAGCTCCGGCGACGGCGTGAGCCCCAAGTACCCGGAGTGGGTCCCCGCGGCAAGCCTTAAGAACTAACGCCCTTAAGAACTAATGTTGAGGGGGCGCACGTTACGGCGTAAAACTGTACGCCGGGGGAGTGCCCTGTGCTGTTTCTGTACCGTATTTGTGCCCGCATCTACGCCGTAACTGGAACGGTAAATCCGCCGCTACCCGTACCGTTGCAAACCCTTAAACCGCCCTTTAAAACCGGGGCGGAAACGTTAAAACGAGAGTTAAAAGCTCTTTAAACGCGTGTTTAAGCCCGTTTAACAGCCCTGCGCACACCGCAAGAATCGGTGGCGCGGGGCTGTTTAAGGCTTAAATCCGGCTTAAGCTGTTAATCTCACAACATGAATTTCACCGGTGTAATTTATCCCCGGTCACATAGAGAACATCCGTTCTTAAAAAGGCGCATTAACGCCTGACTAGGGGCGTTAAAGAATTCCTTAAAAACATCTGGACTTGCAAAAACACCCATTTTTGGTAGAATGGATAGGTATGTTTGCCGCTCGAAGGTAGGCGTGCATCCGCGAATCGAGTGCTTCACTTAAACGAGGTGCAATCGGCTCAGAACACCGAGATTCCGCGGATTTTTAAGGCAAAATCCGGCGTGCAGGCTTGCACGAACCCCCGTATTTACCTAGAATTTAACGCTGTTCGTAGTGGTGGAAACGCCTCTCGACACTAATAAGCTTCACCGTTTTTCCCGCGGCGGGGATCGATGCGTGGCCTCTCACCCACGTGACGATCTCAAACACTCTAGCCCGGCGAATAACCCGGTGCTTCTACATTGGTGGCGGGACGCTCACGAGTAACATCGACTGCGTACCGTCATAAAAGTCAATCAATAAAGGAGTGAAACATGGCAGCAGTCTGCCAGGTGACCGGAGCTGTTCCCGGCTTTGGACACAGCATTTCGCACTCGCATCGCCGCAACAAGCGTCGATTCGACCCGAACGTTCAGAAGAAGACCTACTGGGTTCCTTCGCTGCGTCGTAAGGTAACCCTGAACGTGTCCGCTAAGGGCATCAAGGTTATCGATGCTCGTGGCATCGATGCCGTTGTTGCAGAAATCATCGCACGCGGGGAGAAGATCTAGTAAATGGCATCCAAGGCTAAGGACCTCCGTCCTATCATCAAGCTCAAGTCCACTGCTGGCACCGGTTACACCTACGTGACCCGTAAGAACCGCCGCAACAACCCCGACCGCATGGTGCTGAAGAAGTACGACCCCGTCGTCCGCAAGCACGTTGACTTCCGAGAGGAGCGCTAAGAATGGCTAAGAAGTCCAAGATCGCTCGCAACGAGCAGCGCAAGGTCATCGTCGCTCGCTACAACGAGAAGCGTATCGCGCTGAAGAAGACCCTGATCGACGAGAACGCTACCCCCGAGGAGCGCGAAGCAGCACGCGTGGCACTGCAGAAGCTGCCCCGCAACGCTTCCCCCGTTCGCGTGCGTAACCGCGACCAGATCGACGGCCGCCCCCGCGGTACCTTCCAGAAGTTCGGTATCTCCCGCGTGCGCTTCCGCGAGATGGCACACCGCGGCGAGCTGCCCGGTATCACCAAGTCCAGCTGGTAAATCTGGTATTTTAGTTCCTAAACGGTTTTCCGTCGTCACCGACGGTCACTCGCTTTAGACTCAAACCTTAAGTCTCTGGAAGGGGCACCCTAATGGCTAAGAACCGTACCGAACTCGTTGCAGAGGTTGCAGAGAAGTCTGGCAAGAGCCAGGCAACCGTAAACGCAGTCCTCGACGCAGTGTTCCAGGTTTTCGAGTCTTCCGTCTCCAAGGGCGAGAAGATCACCATCCCCGGTTGGATGGCAATCGAGCGCACCGACCGTGCAGCTCGTACCGGCCGTAACCCGCAGACCGGCGAAACCATTCAGATTCCCGCCGGTCACGGCGTGAAGCTGACCGCAGGCTCCAAGCTGAAGGCAGCAGTCGCTAAGAAGTAATTCTTGAGACTTCGAATCTGCTAAAGACCCCCACCATTACGGTGGGGGTCTTTTGTTATGCCAATTTGTTGTGTCTAGAGACAGGGGAGGGGGAACGGTAGGAAGTAAAAGAAACATGTGGAGGGGTGAGAAGTGGGTATTCAAGACCCTAACCCTATACTCGAGCCATAAACACAGAAAGTGGCCCGTTTTCACAGAAGAAGCTAGGGTGGGCTACGGAAAAATAAAGAAAATTTATACATTTAAGCAGAAAGCTATGCATAGGCTGAGCGAAAAACCGGGATTATCAAACCCCACTGGGAAAAAATACTTATACATTGTCGTCTGGACACAGCTTAAACACAGCAAACTAAAGCTCAATCTTAGACTCACACCCTAAGCTGGAGTCACCGGCGAAGGAAAAGCCACACACCATACACAACGGCCCCATCCAACCGGAAAATCAACCATACAAACCCCGGACGATTGACCCTCCGGGACGCACAAGGAGAACCACCTCATGGCACGCCCCGCCCAGAACACTTCCGCACAGACCACCAACCGTCGCTTTCGCACTGGCGCGGCAGCACTGTCACTGGCAGCAATCGCAGCACTCGGCCTGAGCGCCTGCGGTGCGCAGAACACCTCCGCTTCCGCCCCGGCACCCACCGCAACCGCAACCGCCAAGGCATCCTCCACCGCCGACGCGGCAGTCAACGCGGGCAACGGCAAGGTCACCGTCAAGGCAAGCGACGCAGCCTCCCCGAGCGCTACTGCAAGCAGCTCGCAGGGTACCGTAACCGTCACCGAAGGTGGCGTAACCGTCAGCGGTGCTGATGGCACCGGGGTCACCGCAGACGCTAACGGTAATGTGACCGTCAACGGCGCCAATGGTACCGGCGTGACTGCAGACGCTAGCGGCAACGCAACCGTCAACGGCGGCTCTGCATCGAACAACTCCGGTTCCTCCGCAAAGGTCGATGAAAAGGCTGGTGAAACCACCGCCAAGAGCGGATCCAACGGTGCCGGTAGCGGTTCTGTGACCGTCGACAGCGGAACCGTCAGCGCAGCCAACGGCTACACCCTCATCGAAATCAAGGCCGACGGCGGCTGGTCCTACCACGCACCCAACGGCGACATCATTCAGGTCCGGGCTGACGGTTCCTGGGAGCGCGTCGGTAACGGCGTCGTTGAGGTCGATGCTGACGGCTCCTGGGAACAGACCGGCGAGAACGGTGTCATCGAGGTAGAAGCTAACGGCTCCTGGGAACAGACCGGCGGCAAGGGCTCAATCGAAGTACCCTCCGTGCCCCTCAAGCCTGCCGGCGCTACCGTGGACCCCGTCAAGCCCGTGACCCCGCGCCGCTAAGCAACAGATTGATACTCCGGGCGAAAACGTGGGCTATCCCACTCGCTAGAATGCGGAAGAACGTTCCCACGCCCGGATAATCACACCCAAACTCGATAGAATTAACGCGGTTGGTTACACCGATAATCGTTATGGAATCCCACAAGGATCCTGCGCACGACGCGAATACGTCGCCAACTAGCCGCACCATACTAACAACCACAAGGAGAAACAATGGCTATCGCCCCCGCAATGAAGAAGACCACCGCGGTTCTGTCCATCGCTTTCGCAGGCGCACTGGGCCTGAGCGCATGCGGCTCCCAGTCCTCTTCCACCACCACCGCGACTGCATCCGCATCCGCTTCTGCAACTGCTTCCGCAAGTGCATCGGCTAAGGCATCCTCTGCAGCTGCAACCACCTCGGCAGCTTCTGCTTCCGCTACTGCAGACGTGAAGGTTGACAAGGACGGCAACGTCACCGTCAAGGCTAACGACGGCGAAGGCAACTCCGCAGATGTGAAGGTTGGCGCAGACGGCAAGGCATCCGTAGACGCTAAGGACTCCGAGGGCAACTCCTCCAAGGTAGAGTCCGACGAAAAGGGCAACACCAAGGCTGAGTCCAAGGACTCTAAGGGCAACACCTCCGTGAGCGGCTCCGAGGTTTCCGAGGACGGCAGCTGGACCGTTCAGGACGACGCCACCAACACCCAGATTGCTGTGCAGGCTGACGGCTCCTGGAGCCGCCAGGACGCAGAGGGCCAGGTTTCCGTCCAGGCTGACGGCTCCTGGAGCATCCAGACCAACGGTGGCGTTCAGGCAACCGTGGACGCATCCGGCGAGGTAACCTCCATCATGGGTGGCGAGAAGTCCGACCTGCAGGCTCCGAAGGTTCCCACCAAGCCTGCAAAGGCTAAGGTTGACCCCGTCAAGCCCGCACAGCCCAAGTAAGCTGTAACAAGCTGACAGCGGCTTGTGACGCTACCAGAGCGTAACAGCCCCTGACCCTAGAAGACGCCCCGTGCGCATCTGAATGTGATGCGTGCGGGGCGTTTTGCGTTGTCAAGCTACGCAGAGAAGACCCGCGAAAGTAGCGGGAGGGGGAGGAGAAGCTGCAAACCATCTCAGGGGGCTTTCAGGTCGCGGTGATAGCATGAAGGTGTACTTCGGGCACACTGGAGTACAGGTCAACCACACCATGCACTGCGCCGTCGCAGAGCGGCGCATGCAGAAAAGAGAACACAGTGAAGAAGTCTATTGTTGTTCTGTCCCTGAGCCTCGCCGCAACTTTCGGCCTCGCAGCCTGCGGCGGCAACTCCGGCGGATCCACCTCCAGCCCCTCCGCATCGGCAAGCGCGTCCGCTTCTGCAACTGCCTCAGCACCCGCAAGCACCTCCGTAGCCGCTGAAACCACCATGGCAGATACCAAGACCTCCCAGGGCACTATCAGCGCCCCCAGCAACCTGCCCACCGAAGCAACCGAAGCACTTAAGAAGAGCGAGGAATCCAACCAGCAGGCAACCTCCGCAGGCTACACCGCCAGCAAGAAAGGCCTGGACCAGCTCAAGAACGAGGCCGGTGTGAAGAAGGTGCAGACCAGCGACGGCACCGTCTACTACAACGATGAAGTCGCAGTCTTCGAATCCAAGGGTGGCGCTATTGTCATCATCAAAAATACCGGTGCGTGGAGTAGCTTTGACTCCAACGGTGGAACCATCGTCGTGGATGAGGACGGCTCCTGGATCAAGGTCAACCCTGAGGACAACCTCTACACCGCCGTTAGGGCAGACGGCGCCGCTGCCGTGATGAACACTAAGACCTTAGAGCAGGCAACCGACGTCTCCACCATCGATATCCCGAAGGCACCTGGTCCCATCAACGGCTTCCGCGGCACCGCTAAGACCCCGGTCAAGCCCACCAAGGTTGCTGACTTCTCTGAGATTACAGGCCTCTAGTAAAAACGAGCTCCTGCCTCCGGGCCGAATAGCCCGACAGAACAGGGATACCAGCGCCCCGTGCGCATCCGATTGTGATGCGTGCGGGGCGTTTTACGTCTTCAATCCAAGCTGAGAAGACCCATGAAAAGCGGGGGAGGGGAAGCACCGCAACATCTCAGGGAGCTTTCAGGTCACGGTGCTAGGATGTGGGCATGCCCGATGCTGGGCATTACCAACCACACTACGCACTGCGCCGTTGCAGAGCGGCGCATACAGAAAAGAGAAAATCAGTGAAGAAATCTATTGCTGTTCTGTCCCTGACCATTGCCGGTGCTCTCGGCCTCGCAGCTTGCGGCGGCAACACCGGCGGATCCACCTCCAGCCCCTCCGCATCGGCAAGCGCGTCCGCTTCCGCAACTGCCTCAGCACCCGCAAGCACCTCCGCAGCAGCAACCAGCAAGAGCACCACCTCCGCAGCCGCCGAAACCGCCAAGGCAGAGACCAAGACCACCCCGGGCACCATCAGTACCCCCAGCAGTCTGCCCAGCGACCCTGCAGGTGGCGCAAATGCTATCAGTGGTGCCACCAACAACAACCTCATGATGGATATAGTTGAAAACTTCAAGAGCCTCCCCGGTGTCAAGAGCACCAAGAATAATGATGGCGAAGTCTACTACAACGAGGAAATCGCCTACGTCGTTGCAAAGGACGGATCCATCATCGGTATTCAGAAGGACGGCACCTGGAACCAAATCGGTAACGGCAAGAACATTATCGTCTTCAAGGACGGCGGCTGGACCATGGGTGACACTAGCACCAACCTCTACACCGTCGTTAAAGCAGACGGCACCGCGTCCCAGCTGAACACCAAGACCATTCAGACCGCAACTGACGTCTCTACCATTCAGGCACCCAAGGCTCCCAGTCGAATTGATGGCTTCAACGGCATCCCGGTCGAACCCGTCAAAGCAACCAAGATTGGTGACCTCTCCGAGGTTGCAGGCGCTAAGTAAAAACTAGCTCCTGCCCCCGGGCCGAACAGCCCACCACAACAGGGACACCATCGCCCCGTGCGCATCCGAATGTGATGCGTGCGGGGCGCTTCTGCGCACTAACCGCGGCACTGCAATTTTACAAAACTAGGAGGGACTAGACGACCATTGCTAGGATAGGGAAGCGCACAGAATCTAGCGCTCACTCAATGCACGCTCCATGCGGTGCAGAGACACACATCGCGTGTCAGAAAAAGGAAAATTAGTGAAGAAATCCATTGCTATCTTGTCCCTAGGCCTTGCGGCTACGCTCGGCCTGGTAGCCTGCGGTGAGACTACGCAGACCACCATCACCATCAACCAGAGCGCATCCCCCAGTGCTACTGCTAGCGTTTCCTCCAGCCCGCGTGTCTCTTCCTCCAGCTCAGCGACAGCAAGCGTATCCCCCGAATCGCAGATGGCCTCAAACGAAGCACCGGTTAAGGCTGAGGAAGAGACAGCCGGCGCAGACTCAACGCAGGATGCTTCGGATGAAAAGCAGGTCGCTGAGGACGAAGAATCTAAGCCCACAGATTCCAACTCAGGTGCTGGCAACCAGAAATCCTTTAAAGAAACCATTGAAGAGGCTAAGAAGAGCCCCGCCTCAAAGAAATCTACGAATGCTGACGGCACCGTGTATACCTCATCCCTCGGCGATGAAATCGCTATTGTTGAGGCGAACAACGGCGATGACATCATTATCAAGAAGGACGGTAGCTGGGGCCGCGTCACTCCTGATGGGTCAATCATTACCGTAGAAGCTGATGGCTCGTGGCATGCAATTATGGCTGGCGGGCGTCTGATTAATGTCGAGTCAGACGGTATGGCCCAGATTATTGACTTTAAGAATGAGGTTAACGAGGAATCCTACGCGTCCCTGGAAGTCCCGCAAACCCCCGCCCCTGTTGAGGCGCTCAACATAACTCCGAAGGAGCCGGTAAAACCGACGAAAAGGGCTCATAGCTGGGACCCCGAAAGGGCTTCTGACGCGGATTAGGAGTCTAGGAACTCCAGCGTATCCAGCGCACATTTTAACTGAGCTAATTAGCTGAGACTGCCTGAATACCTTGACGCCCCGCGCGCATCTATAGGTGATGCGTGCGGGGCGCTTTGTATACCCACGAACCACTCGGAATATGACTTAATATGACAGGGCGTTAAGACCCCAAGTCACAAAGCTCAACTCCCAGCGAACCACCCCCACCACGCTGGCATAATGGGGACAGCAAACCAACGCGCCCACACACGGCGCACCCAACAGGAGAGAAACCATGAGCGAGAACACCACCCGCAACGTACGCGTGCGCGCCAGCGAACTCGAAGGCCGAGCCTGGCTCAACACCGGCGACAAAAACCTCACCCTGCAGGACCTCCGCGGCAAAATCGTTATTCTCGACTTCTGGACCCTCTGCTGCATCAACTGCCTGCACGTCCTCGACGAACTACGCCCCCTCGAAGAAGAATTCTCCGACGTACTCGTCACCGTCGGCGTGCACAGCCCCAAGTTCGAACATGAAGCCGACCCCGTAGCGCTCGCCGCGGCCGTCGACCGCTACCACATCACCCACCCCGTACTCGACGACCCCGAACTGACCACCTGGCAGGCATACACCGCCCGCGCATGGCCCACCCTCGTCGTCGTCGACCCCGAAGGCTACATCGTCGCCCACCTCTCCGGCGAAGGCCACGTACAGGGCCTCACCTCCCTCGTACGCGAACTCGTCGCAGAACACGAAGCAAAGGGCACCCTACACCGCGGCGACGGCCCCTACGTGCCCCGCCCCAAGGCAGCCGGCACCTACGCCTTCCCCGGCAAGGCTATCGAACTGCCCGCCGAATTCGGCCCCGCAAACCTCTTCGGCAACCGCGAGCGCACCTACCTCGTCGCCGACAGCGCGCGCCACCGCATCCTGCAGGTAGCAGCCGACCTCAACACCGTCATCAACACCTACGGCGGCGGCGACGACCCCGTGAACCACCCCGTCAAGGGCCACGTCGACGGCACCGGCACCGAAGCACGCTTCAACGAGCCCGCCGGCCTCGCCCTCGTACCCGAAAACCTGCGCGAGAAGCTCGGCTACGACGTGCTCGTTGCCGACACCGTCAACCACCGCCTGCGCTCCCTCAACCTGCGCACCGGCGAAGTACGCACCCTCGCAGGCAACGGCGTGCAGCGCGTCATCGACGGCGACAACGCCGTCACCGGCGACCCCAACCACATTCCCACCGGCGTGCCCGCCACTGAGATTGCGCTCTCCTCTCCCTGGGATGCGGTCTACTCCCGCGAGGCCGGTCAGTTCATCATCGCCATGGCAGGCACCCACCAGCTCTTCGGCTACGAACCCGTCAACGGCACCGTCAGCATCTTCGCAGGCTCCGGCGTCGAAGGCCTCGCCGACGGCCCCGCCGCCGACGCCTGGTTCGCCCAGCCCTCCGGCATTATCGAAGCACGCGACGGCAGCCTCTGGGTCGCATGCTCCGAAACCAGCGGCCTGCGCCACGTCACCTTCACCGACAATGGCGTACAGGTCACCTCCGCGGTCGGCAAGGGTCTCTTCGACTTCGGCTTCGTCGACGGCGACTCCGAAACCGCCCGCATGCAGCACCCCCTCGGCCTGACCGAACTGCCCGACGGATCCATCGCAGTCGCCGACACCTACAACGGTGCCATCCGCCGCTGGGACCCCGCAACCGGCACCCTCGGCACCCTCGAACGCGGCCTCGACGAACCCTCCGACCTGCTCGTCGAAGAAGTACCCGGCGAAGAACCGCGCCTCATCATCGTCGAAACCAACGCGCACCAGCTCGTGCGCGCCTCCATCCCCGCCAAGGCACAGCACGTCGACGAAGGCGCCATCACCACCGCACGCCCCTCCACCAAGCTCACCGGCGGCACCCTCGAATTCACCTCACGATTCACCGTGCCCACCGGCCAGAAGCTCGACACCCGCTGGGGCGACCCCACCCAGCTGAAGATCTCATCCACCCCCGAGAACTTCATCCTGGAAGGCGCCGGCACCTCCACCGGACTGACCCGCACCCTCGTACTCAACCCCGAAATCACCGAGGCAGTCCTGCACATCACCGCCCGCGCCGCCGCCTGCGACGGCACCCCCGACGGTGACATCCCCGAGCACGCAGCATGCCACCTCTACCAGCAGGACTGGGGTATTCCCGTCGTCGTGACCGGTGATGAGGCAGACGAAAGCGAACTCGTTCTGGACCTTCGCGGTATCAACTAGGGATCGCTAAAACACTAAATAAAGGGTCAGTATTATCCTCGCTCCTACAGGGGCACCCGTCCTCGCTTCGCTCGGACACCCTGATGTCGCTACGATAATACTGACCCTTTCTTTGCCCATATAAGCTACGAGCCAGTATGCTCTTCGCTCCTACAGGGAACCCGTCCTCGCTTCGCTCGGACACCCTGATGTCGCTACGGATAACACCGGCCCTTACAGGTCAGCAAACCTAGAAGGAGACACGGACCGCCTTCGCATCCGCCTCCACCGACGCCTTCAACGTAAACGGAATCTCCTTCTGCACCTGCGAACGCGCACCCGTATACAAATCCAACTGAGTAAACGACACCTTCGCCGTACCCGACATCGGCTTCAACGACCACACACCCGCCGAGCTCACACTCACCTGCGGATCCGCGACCTTCTCAACAGACCACTTCACCTCAGAATCCACACGGCCCGAAAACGCATACTCAAAAGGGCACCCACCAGGATAAAGAGTGCTCTGCTGCGTACACTTCTTCAAATAATCCTGCACCTGCTCCTTCACCGACGACAACGCATTATCACTCGGCTTCAACTCCATACGCACCGCATGATTCGCATCCTGCGCCGTCACCACCTCATTCACCTTCTGCGCCGTATACACCGTCGAATCATACGACACCGCATACACGCCCGGATAAAACACAGGGAACGACGCCGCACCCTTATCCACCGCAACCTTACGGTTATTAATCGTCGCAGCCTCCACACCCTGAATATTCACCTTCACCGACGGCAAAGACGCCTCATCAATAGCCCACTTATCAAAAAAGCCCCAATGCGTACCCGAACGATGCAAACGAAAATCCGTATGCTGCTGCGAACCCTCCAACGTATAGGACGCACGCACCGTCGCATGCTCACCATCCTCGCTGGTCTCCACCACCTCATACGACACCTCACCCAACGAAGACACCGAACGCCTCAAAGCATCCCCATCAAGCAAAGATGCGTCACCCTCAGGAATCTGCGCACCCAACAAGCCACGCGCATACGAACCATTACCCGTACGCAACGCATGAAAATACTCCCGCACCTGACCCGTCGGACCATACACCAGCTTATTCGTCATAACCAGCGCCGCAGCAGCCACAGAAACCGCCACCACAACACCGACCATCCACATTGCCAGAACCCGCTCCACGGGAGAAAAATTACGCATAGAACCAGAGTAACGCAGGTAGTCCGCTAGGTTTCACGCACCGCACACACTAAAGTTGTGTATATGGCAGAACGCGCTCACGAAGTCCCCGCCAAATACGGCGAAGTCAACGAACTATTCCACCCCCGCATGCGCTCCTACGGCAGGCGCATCGAAGCGGCACTCCCCGGCACCATCGTGCTCCTCGCCGCGCTCGCCTTCATCTTCTACAAGCGACCCGCCCTGCCGTACACCATCCTCGTGCTGCTCATCGGCACCATCGCAGGCGTCAACCTCTACTCAGTCCTCAAACCCACAATCATCGTCATCACCAAAACCCACGTGCTCCGCGCACGCACCTTCGGCTGGTTCGCCGTACCCCTCGAAAACATCGACCACACCATCTACGCCGAAAAGCTCTACCCCAAAAAAGCCTACGGCCAGAAACTCAAAACCGTCGCCGGCCGCCTACGCTACCGCAGCTTCCCCGCCATGTGGGCCGTCGACAAAGACGGCAAACAGCTCATGCGCATCGACGGCCGCGTCTGGGACGGCAAAACCATGCGAGAAGTCTCCTCCAAGCTCTCCGCCCAAACCACCATCTACAAGCAGATCAATGTGGTCAACATGGACAAAGAACACAAGGGACTCATCACCTTCAACGAGCTACACCCCGGCTGGCGCTCCAGCCTCATGACCGCGCTTGCCGTCATCATCGTGGCAATCCTCTTCGCCGCATCCTTCCTGCCCGAAGAAGTAGCCCGCAACATCTACATGATCCACTAGAACGCCCATTCTTTAAAGTTCTTATGGACGCGCTTCTTCAGGATGTGCAAAGGCCCGGCACCCACCCCACACGGGGCAGGCGCCGGGCCATTTGTATGCCTAGCTAAATGCGCTTAGCGCGCTCGTTGTACAGGTGAATCTATTCCGCCGGGCGGGACAGCACCGCCACCAAAAACTCTGAAGAACCCTCAACAAACGGGTGCATCTGCCACGACGAATACGTGTTATCCACGTTCAAACCAGCCTCGCGGGCATCCGCCAAAAACTGCTCAAACGCATAATCACGGCCCGGACCCGAACCGTAACCCACGACAGCGCGGCCGCCCGGCGCCAACACGCAACGGAAATTCTCAACCACCGGCTTACGAGTCGAACGAGCCAAGAAACCCATCACATTACCCGCACACACCAGCAGCTCAAACCCATTCTCCGCCGTAGCCTCACCCTCAATGCCCAGTACCTCCGGCAAATCCACCAAATCGGCAGTAATCCACGTAGCATCCGGGCAGACGCGGCGCGCCTCCTCAATCAGCTCAGGATCAATATCCACACCCGTCACACGGTGACCCAACGCGTGCAGCTGCTTACCCACACGACCAGGACCCGAACCCGCATCAAGAATCTTCGCGCCACGAGAAGCCAACGCATTCACCAGACGAGACTCACCCGCCATATCATTACCCTCAGCCTCCATCGCCTTAAAACGGTCAATGTACCACTGAGAATGATTCGGGTTGCTCTCCTTACGGACCAACCACAGCGACTTCTCACGCTCAGCCGGAGCGTTGAAACTCATCATTGCCATAAAAACTCCTTAGACAGGGTTGAGGATGCGCCAACCGCCACCAGGCAAGGTGACCGCGGCATATAAGCGGTGTGTGCGCTACGTTCTAGCATAGCCCCACCCGGTACCTGCCGGTAAGGGCAGCAAGAGCCGGAGGGGGCTATCGGGACAGCACGAAAAACAGAGAAACTACAGAGGAACGGTTAGAGGTGATCGCCGCCAGTATTCGATGTACCCTCAGCAAGCGCCTTACGCAGCTGCTCCTGGCGCTCCTCCTCAGCCAGACGAGCAGCCTCAGCGAACTGCTCCTCAATATCGGCAAGCAGCGCCTCAACCTCTTCCTTACCAGCTACCGGGCCGCCAGCAATCAGACCATCAGCGCCCAAAACCACAGCCAACGGCACACCATTACCAAAATTCGCGCGCGCACCAGCATCACGGTCAATCAGAGGAGTCAAGCCCTCCGGCAACGTACCCGCATTACGCGACGTCTGCAACGAATCCAGGCTCGAATACACCGGATGTAACGCCACCTGCGGCAGACGCTCCTGCCACGAAGACATCGTCTTCAAAAACTTCACACAACCAGCGCAGGTCGCCGACACAAACACCAGCATACGCGCCTGATTCTTAGCCAACGCACGCATATTCGTGTGACGGCCATTCTCCAGATACAGCGCCGCATGCGGAATCGGCATGCGAACATACTGCTCTTCACCGTTCTCGTCATACACCGGCTCCGGCAAAATCACCTCAGCCTGCGGCTCCGGCTGCGCAAGAGCATCACCGCGGCGAACAGCCTCCAACGTCAGCGCAATCAGCGCCGCACCAAAAACCCAAGTCCAGCCGCTATTACCCAGACCCAGCAGAGTCGACACAACACCCGTGCTGCCCCTCAACGCGCTCGCATGCGCACCAGCCGCCGCCAACAGCAACGCAACATTACGGACCAGCGTATAACGGCTCACCGGCGCATTCGACTCAGAACCGAAACAATTACAACCCGCAGTACGACCCGTCGCCAGAGCGCGCGCAATCACCACCGTATAGAACAGCATCAGAATCAGCGCCAAACCCGATGCAATCACCGCAGGCAAACGCACCGGCGACAACAACAGAACGGCGGCTAGGGCGATCTCGAACCACGGCAAAATCAGCGACACCGCACGGGTCGGCGCAATCTTCTCCAAACCAAGATTCTGGATGCCGGTCACGGTACTCTGCGGGTCCTTCGCCTTAGCAATACCGCTAATCAACAAAGTCAACGCAACAAGTGCCGTACACAAAACAAGCGGCACAGTAGAGACGGTGAGCATAAAACTCCTAGAGTGAGTGTGCGAAAACAGGAGGCGGCAGCGGCAGTTTTTAGGCAGAACAAACCGCGCGACGAGCCGCCGTGTTATACACGATTTTACGCCCTGCACATGGGGAAACCATCTCTACAGTGCCGTGAGGCGCACCCCGTACTCGCCCGCCAGCTCCGCGTACGCCTGCACAAAGCGCTGCGCCCGTGCACCCGAGGCACAGAAAACGCCCACACGCTGATCACGCACCGACTCAAACAGGCTCAGCAGCTCCGCGGGTACGTCGGTTGCCGGCAACAGCGCCCCCTCAGCGTCACTCAGCTGCGACAACGGCACATGCAACGAGTCCTCATGCTTCACCGACTCCTCACGCTCGGGCACCTCACGCACATCCAGCAGAACCTGCGGAACCTCATGTGCCGACAAATCCACCGGCACCACACGCGCCGGATCCGGCACCACTCCAAACGACGTACACGTACCCGACAAGGCATCATACGTCAGCAGAGTGCCCGCCGCCGTCGGCAAACCACTCACAAACTTGAGCACCTCCGTCGCCATCAGCGAACCAACCACAGCCGTCGTCGCACCCAACACTCCGGCAAGCGCACACGACTCCACCGTCTGCGGAATCGTCGGAAAAATATCACGCAAATGCGCGCCATCCGGCTCAAAAAGACTCACCGACCCGCCAAAACGCAAAACTGTGCCCCATACCAGCGGCAAACCCGCAACCTGCGTAGCATCCGCAATTAGATACTTCGACGCAAACGTATCCGTACAATCCACCACACAATCCGGTGCCGACGCGGCGAAAAGATCCAAAATCCAGGACGCATCCACATGCCGAATCGTTGTCTCAACCGTCAACGACGGGCACAAATCTAGGGCACGGCGCGCCGCAACCTCCGCCTTCGGCTCACCCACATCAGGCACACCAAAAAGCGGCTGACGCTGAATATTCGACAGCTCCACCGAATCAGAATCCACAATATGCAGATACCCCACACCAGCCGCCGCCAACGCCTGCACCACCGGACAACCCAAACCACCAGCACCAATCACCAACACGCGGGCAGCCGCCACCGCATCCTGATCAAAGCCCGGCAGGCGACGCTGACGGTCCGTGCGCTCGCGATCCAGGCGCGCATGCTCCGGATTCACCGGGGTAAGGGTGAGGTTTACATCCACGAGACGAAACCCTCCGACGGCGACGACGCCTTCGCGTGCTCACGCACCGGAATACGGCCAGCCTCACGCGCCAACGCGCCCGCCTGCACCGCAAACTTCATCGCCTGAGCCATCGCCACCGGATCCTCAGCACGATTCACCGCCGACGCCAACAACACCGCATCACAACCCAGCTCCATCGCCAGCGCCGCGTCGGAGGCGGTACCCACGCCGGCATCCAGAACCACCGGAACCTGCGCGCGAGAAGCAATCAGCTCAATATTGTGCGGGTTCAAAATGCCCAGACCGGTACCAATCGGCGCGCCCAACGGCATAACCGCCGCAACGCCCGCATCCTCCAGGCGAGCGGCAGCCACCGGATCGTCAGAGGTGTACGCGAGCACCGTGAAATCCTCAGCGACCAGCTGCTCGCAAGCGTTCAACAGCTCCACGGTGTCCGGCAGCAGGGTGTCTTCGTCGTGGATGATCTCGACCTTCACCCAGGAAGTGCCCAGCGCCTCGCGGGCGAGCATCGCGGTCATCACCGCATCAGCTGCGGTGCGGCACCCTGCGGTATTGGGCAGCGGCGCAATATTGAGCTTCTGCAGAAGCGGAAAAATGGGGGTACCTGCGGCGTGACGGCGCATGGCAACGGTCGTCATTTCGGTGCCGGAGGCGACGAGCGCCTGCTCGAGCAGATCCATGCTGGTTGCGCCTCCGGAACCCATGATGAGGCGGGATGTGAAGGTGCGGTCGCCGATGGTGAGCGGTGTGAGGCTCATGGTGTTCTCCTCTGTGGGAACGTCTAAATAACGGGGTCTGCTGGTTGGTGCGGGGCGCTACGGTGCGCCCGGTTTAGGGAACAAAAACCGAGAATATCTGTTCTTTTTTACCGGGGGTATTTGCCGGTTCAGGCCGGAGGATTAGCCGCCCTGAACGGCGGTGAGGGCATCCACCCTATCGCCCTCGTTCAGCGGCACATCCAGCCACGTGGAACGCGGCACGATACTGCGGTTGAGCGCCACAGCCACGCCATTTTCGGTACCAAACTGGTCCATGACAAGGTCAAATACGGTGGGGGCGTTCGTGGTTAGCGGCTCGCCGTTGTAGGTGATGATCATGCGAAATCCTTTCGTGAGGGCGCCGGGTGCGTCCGGCGGGGACTGTGTTTAGTGGGTGAATCGTGCCGGGTCGCACGCCTGCATGATGGGCGGAATCTCAGCCCCGCAGGCGACCTCCGCGCCGACCTTGCCGGCGAGCGCGGCAAGCAGAATACCGTGGCGGAAATAGCCCGTGGACACGAGCTGGCGGGTGCCGTCGGCGCGAGTGCGGTGCCCGAAGATAGGCAGGTCGTCCGGGGTTCCGGGGCGGGCGCCGACGTTCGCCTCCAGAAGCTCGCACTCTTCAACGGCGGGCACCAGGCGGATTGCGTCACGTAGCAGCTGGTGTACGCCGTCAATGGCGGGTAGTGTGCGGTGGTCTTCGCGGCTGGTCGCGCCGATGCACAGCTCCCCGTCGGGGCGGGGGATGAGGTAGACGGGGCGGGAGTTCACGTAGCCGCGCACCACATGCTTGAGGATGGGCCGCGGGGCGCGCAGACGCAGAATGTCCCCGTAGACGGGGCGTAGCGGGTAGTCCCCGTGCAGTGTTGCCCCTAGTCCGGTGCAGATAATGTCGCCTGCGTCCGGGTCGGTGACCCGTTCGGTGCTGAAGGTGACGCCGCGGCGGGTGAGGGCGTCTTTGAGGGCGCGCCTCATGAGCCGCGGGTGCAGCTGATGGTCGCTGGGGATGCTCACGGCGCCAGCGATACGCGGCGCCAGGAGCGGTTCGAGGGTGCGTGCCTGCGTGGGGGTGACGGGGTCTGCGGGGCGGTTCATGTCCCGGTAGTAGGAGCGGGTGCGTTGCAGGTGCTCGGCGTCGGCACGGTCGGCGGCGACAATAAGCGTGCCGGTGGTGTCGTAGCCGGTGGGCAGGTCGGTGGCGCGGCTGAGCCTCTCCATGAGGGAGGGGTAGGCGTCGGCGCTGGCGGTCATGAGCGGGAAGAGCGCGTCCTGCTGGAATTGCACTTCTGCGATGGGCGCGAGCATGCCGCCAGCGTAGTGGCTGGCGGCGGGGTAGATCGCGGTGCCGTCGGCGGCGGTGTCATAATCGCTGGTTTCGGCGTCGATGAGGTGCACGTTCTCGCCGCGTTCGGTGAGCTCAAACGCGGTGGTGAGGCCAATGATTCCGCCGCCAATGATGGTGATGGTCATGGCTATGCCTTTAGCGCGGGGTTGTCGACGAAGGCGCGGACCATGGCGATTCCGGCGACCCCGGTGGTGCGGATGGCGGGGCAGTCTTTGGGGGTGATGTCGCCGATAGCTACGGTCGGTACGGTGGACAGCTCGGCAAGTTCGCGGAGCCCCTCAATGCCGAGGGGCGGGCGGTTGGACTGCTTGGTGGGGCTGGGGCGGAACGGCCCGGTGCCAATGTAGTCGATCAGGTGCGCGATTTTGTTGGATTCTTCGACGAGCTGCCGGGTGCCGGTGGTCAGGCCGATAATTGCGTCGGCGCCGAGGAGGGCGCGGGCGTCGGCTACGGGCAGGTCGTCTTGACCGATGTGCACACCGTCAACGCGCACGCCGCGGGCACGCAGCGCGAGGGCGACGTCTACACGGTCGTCGATGAGGAGGGTCTGGTGCGGCTGGATGATGCCGGCGATAGCTTCGGTGAGCTGGTAGAGCTCACGCGCGCTGATGGGTTTGGACCTGACTTGGATGCAGGTGGCGTGTTTGGCTGCCCGGACGGTTTCGAGGGGGTTGTCGCCTGTGACGAGGTAGAGGTTCAGGTCGAGGGGGCGTGCGGGGGTGGTGTAGGGGTGCGTTTCGCGGGTCATGCGGGTCTACGATTCCTCGTCGAGTAGATGTTTTTGAGAAATTCTCTCGTTGAATTTCTGTGGTTAGGTTAGCACAACTGTGTGGTGAGTTGAACATCCTTCAAGCGTTTTGAGGTGTGTGCGCTTGGCCCGCTATACACTTCCTTCGCTCCTGCAGGAGCAAGGAACATACCGCCTCGACCCGTCCAACTGAGCCTAACCACCACATTCAACCCAAAATAAAAAGCCTCCTACCGTGGGGCAGAAGGCTTGAGGAGAGCGGCTGACGGGCTGGAAGGCGGAAATCCCGAGCGCGCGAGGGAATGTATTTCCGCCTGGAAGCGATTCCCGTCAGCCGCTCCAATAGAACGTCACTCTGGATACAAAGGTTTCCGGCCCTGCCGGGAAGTGTCCGGAGTGGCGTTATCAACTTACCTGTCGTAGTTCCGCCGTGAGTCTATTGCTTCCTGTGCTGCGAAAGTAGCGTTCAGTGCTCGTGGAAAGCCGCAGTACACTGAGGCGTGCAGGATAGCTTCCTGAATTTCCTCTTCGGAAATCCCGACATTGAGTGCCGCTCCAACATGAACTTTAAGTTGAGGTTCGCATCCGCCTAATGCAGTCAATACGCCAATGGTTACTAGCTGGCGACTGCGTGCATCCAGACCGGGCCTATCGTAAATATCCCCGAAAGCAAATGCGGCGATGTGGTGTCCTAAAGCAGGGTTTGACGTGGAAAGTGATTCGATAACACTCTGACCAGCGTCTCCGTCGATACGGGAGAGAACCTGCAATCCAAGATCACGACGTCGCTGGTTATTGACGGAATCAATATCGTACTGATCACTCATTATGGGCGGGAACCTTTCTGATACATTGCTATCTTGAATTCGGTAGCTGCCAGCGATAACTGAAGATCCTCTATTCGTTGTCGAAGGATGTCGCGATGCTCCAGCATCAAATCAAGACGCTCCTGTACTGTTTCTGCACCTTGTTCAACCAAGGAGATGTAATGCTGGAGTTGGGCAATCGACATTCCAGAGACCCGCATACGGGTAATAAAAACCAAACGCCGTACAGCCGCAGCATCGTAAAGCCGATAGCCGGATGCATCGCGTCCTACTTTCACCAGCCCTGCACGTTCGTAATAGCGCAGCGTATGTGCGCTGATTCCCAAATACTCGGCAGTGGTAGCGATATCCCACTGAGTGTTCTCGTCATCTCTGATCAGGTCGCGCAACGCCGCAGTATTTAGCCCTCCGGGTGGATCGATCGCGAGCCTAAGGGCTTGCTCTAACCGTTCTTCCAACATATCAATTACACTAAACCTTTGAGTGCGCTCGAAGGCAAACTGCTATGGTGCTTCACGTTCTGTGACCTGGGATAGGTGTGGCTGATGTTGGCAAGGTAGCCGTTCAGGAACGGTACGGTAGCGGTTGGTCAAGTCCTGTGGAGTGGTGTAATCGTTTTGT